>NZ_QAOZ01000006.1:0-298795 GCF_003050885.1 Rhodococcus sp. OK611 | reverse complement strand
GGCGATCTTCGCCTGCTCTGCGTTGACGACGTCCATGATGACCCCGCCCTTGAGCATCTCGGCCATGCCGCGCTTGACGCGGGCCGTGCCGGTGGTCGGGGCGGTATCAGGGGTGCTCACGGCATACTCCATCGGTAGTGACCTGTCAGGGGAACTCGTTCAATTCTAGGACGATGCGGGTTTCTGCCGGTCGGCCGGTCAGCGAATCGATCGGACCTCGGGTTCGACCAGCCTTGCGACCACGACATTCGCCTCCTCCAGGAGGTCCGGCAGCTCCTCCGGGTACACCACCTCGCCGGTCGCGGCGATCTCCCGGATATCGCTCGGGCTGCACCAGCGGTGACCGGTGATCGCACGCCGTTCGAGGTCGGTGAAGCCGCTGCGCGTGGGGGTGAACTCGGTGGTCTGCAACGCGAAGAACAGCTCCTCTGAGCGGATCAGCTCGCCGTCGTAGGGGAACACCGCGACCCGGCGCCACATCGGCCCGCGCAACACCGCCTCGTCCACCGACAGCCCGGTCTCCTCGGCGATCTCGCGGACGGCGGCCGCCCGCAGGGTCTCCCCCATCTCGACGGCGCCGCCGATGGTGAACCAGAAGTAGACGTCGGGCACCTGCGGGTCGTGCCCGCGCAGCAGCAGCACCCGGCCCTTCTCGTCGAGCAGCACCACGCGGGAGGACGTCCGCGTCTCGTCCACGTTCATACCGGCGCCCACCACCGGGGCGGTGCGCTCGGCGATCTCGAAGTAGGTGGGCAGCGGGGCGGTGCCGCCGAGGTGCAGCCAGCGCACCGGTCGCCGGGTCCGCAGCGCGAGGGTGTCGCGCACCGCGTCGTTGTGGAAGCGGCGGGCGATCAGCACCCGGGCCTCGGCGTCGGCCAGCTCCGCCACCAGCTGGGGCGGCAGCGCCTCGGCAGGCACCGATGCCAGCGCCACGGACAGCGCGTTCTCCTCGGTTTCCCGGTGTCCGCGATCGGCCCGCTCGGCCTTGATCGCCAACGCCGCCAGGGCTTTTCCGTCCGGCACCCGGGCGTCTCCACCGGGCGCGAGCGCGGCGCCCACTGCACGGGCCACCACCGACCGGCGCGCGAGCGAGGAGTCGAGCGCCTGCCAGGACAGGTCGGAGCGCACGTGCAATCGGTCGAGCCGGTTGGCGGTGCCGTACGCCCACACACCGATCGTGATGATAACCGCGGCGATCAGCGCGAGGATGAGGATCGAGGTCGCGGAGAAGGTCACGAGCGGACCTCAACGCCGACGCCGCTGCCGCCGACCGTCACCGTCTCGTAGACGCGCAGGATCTGCTCCGCGACCACCGGCCAGTCATACTCGGCCACCACCTCGGTGGCGGTGCCGACCAGTGCGCGACGGCGATCCGGGTCACTGAGCACCGAATCGATCGCGGTGGACAGCGCGGCCGAATCGCCGACCGGCACCAGCATTCCGGCGGTGCCGTCGCGTAGCACCCGACGGAAAGCGTCCAGCTCGCTGGCCACCACCGCCGTGCCCGCCGCCATCGCCTCCACGAGCACGATGCCGAAACTCTCGCCGCCCAGGTTCGGCGCGCAGTAGACGTCCGCGCTGCGCAGCGCCGAGGCCTTCTCCGCGTCGGTGACCTGACCCAGCAGCCGCAGATGCCCGGCAAACCTGCCTGCGTCCTTGCGCAGCCTGTCCTCGTCCCCCCGGCCGACGACCAGGATCTCCAGGTCGGGGTGCTTGGCAACGAGCTCCGGCAGCGCCTCGAGCAGCACCGCCATGCCCTTGCGCGACTCGTCGTAGCGACCGAGGAACAGCACGGTGCCGCCCGCGCGCGGGTACCCGGGCAGCGGGTCCGCATTCGCGAACGCGGGCACGTCGACGCCATTGGGGATCTCGACGGCATCCGAGCCGAGCGACTCCATCTGCCACCGCCTCGCCAGTTCGGAGACGGCGATGCGGCCGCTGATCTTCTCCAGGTACGGCGCGAGCACGCCCTGGAAGGTGCTCAGCACCAACGACTTCGTGGTCGAGGTGTGGAAGGTCGCGACGATCGGGCCCTCGGCGATCTTCATCGCCAGCATCGACAGGCTCGGCGCGTTCGGCTCGTGGATGTGCAGCACGTCGAAATCGTTGTCGACGATCCACCGCCGGACCCGTGCATAGGAGACGGGGCCGAAACTCAACCGGGCCACCGAGCCGTTGTACGGGATCGCGACCGCCCGGCCGGCCGAGACCACGAAGTCGGGGAGCTCGGTGCCCTCCGAGGCGGGCGCCAGCACGCTGACCTTGTGTCCCCGCTCGATGAGCACCGATGCCAACTCGACGACGTGGGCCTGCACCCCGCCCGGCACGTCGAACGAATAGGGACAGACCATCCCGATCCTCATGGCGATTCCATCCGCGCCAGCCGGCCCTCGGACAGGTCGGCGAGCCACAGCGGCTGGAGCATGTGCCAGTCGGCCGGGTGGTCCGCGATGTTGGCGGCGAAGCGGTCGGCGAGGGCCTGGGTGGCCGCGGCCACCCCACCGGAGGTGTCCACCGGCGGATCGACCTGGAAGCCCCAGCCGTCGCCCTCGAAGTAGCAGTGCACCGGCAGCAGCGCGGCGCCGGTCTCGATCGCGAGCTTGGCCGGGCCTGCCGGCATCCGGGTCGGCTCACCGAAGAACGTCACGGGCACACCGTGTTTGGCGAGGTCGCGCTCCCCCAACAGACACACCAGCCGGTTCTCGCGCAGCCGCTCGGCAAGCTGCTCGAACGGTGGGCGCTCGCCGCCGCTGAGCGGGAAGATCTCGAAGCCGAGACTCTCCCGGTACTCGAGAAACCGCAGGTACAGCGACTCCGGCTTGAGCCGCTCGGCGACGGTTGTCACCGTGCCCCAGTGCTGCACGGCCCACACGCCCGCCATGTCCCAGTTGCCACTGTGCGGCAGGGCCAGCACCACGCCCTTGCCGTCGGCCATCGCCTTGTTCAGGTGTTCCTGACCGTGCACCAGGGAATCGAGACGCCCGCCGAGCTCATGCTGATCCATCGCGGGGAGCCGGAAGGCCTCACGCCAGTAGCGCGCATAGGAGCGCAGCGAGTCCCGGATCAGCTCGTCCGGCACCTCCGCGGCGGGTACCCCGAGTACACGTGCCAGGTTGCGGCGCAGTTGATCCGGGCCGCCGCGGCGGGCCGCCCGATCCGCGCCCCAGTTGAACAGCGACTCCGCCGCGCCTTCCGGCAGCGCGCGGACCAACCGCCAGCCGGCGGCGTAGCCGAGGTCGCTTGCCCGTTCGGTCCAGCTCACGTCGTCGGCGCCTCTCCGCTCTCCGCGGTGCCGGTCTTCATCGGCAGCGGATCCCGGGCGCCAGGGGCGTTGCGCACCTGCAGCACCCGCTGGAACACGGTGACGATGCTCGCCACCGCCAGCAGCCACATCGCCACGTAGACGGCCCATTCGAGCCAGTCGATGCCGAAGTGTCCCGCGAGGCCGGTCAGGCCGGAGCCGAGAAGGATGATCACCAGGCGGTCCGACCGTTCGATGAGGCCACCCTCCGCGGACAGTCCGCTCGCCTCGGCGCGAGCCTTGGCGTACGAGATGACCTGCGAGGTGACCAGACAGATCAGGGTCGCCACCAGCAGCGACCTGCTGTTCTCGTGGTACACCGCCCACCAGGCCAGGCCGGCGAAGATCGCGCCGTCGGCGATCCGGTCACAGGTCGCGTCCAGCACAGCCCCGTACCGGGTTCCGCCGCCGCGTTCGCGCGCCATGGCGCCGTCCACGAGGTCGAACAGGACGAACGCGGCGATCACGATCGCGCCCCAGAACAGGTGCCCCGAAGGGAACAGGGTGACAGCAGCCACCACGCTGGCCGTCGTGCCGAACACGGTCACGACGTCCGGGGACAGCCCGACCGCGACCAAGGCCTTACCCACCGGCGCGATCACCTTCGACACCGCGGCGCGCCCGAGAACGCTCAGCACCTGTCGACCCCCGTTCCTGTGCTGGAAGAGACCCGATTTCGAGTTGATCTCGTCAACGATCCTGCCATGACGCAGGCGATACGGCTCACGCGTTCCAGGCTGCCGAGAGCAGCGCCCTGGTCTCGCGCAGGAGCTGGGGCATCACCTTCGCCCCACCGACGACGGTGATGAAGTTCGCGTCGCCGCCCCAGCGCGGGACGATGTGCTGGTGCAGGTGCTCGGCCAGCGAACCGCCGGCCGCGGCGCCCAAGTTCAGCCCAACATTGAAGCCGTCCGGACGCGAGACCCGCTTGATCACGCGGATCGCCTGCTGCGTGAACGCCATCAACTCGGCCGACTCCTCGGGGGTGAGGTCCTCGAGCGCGGCGACGCGACGGTAGGGCACCACCATCATGTGGCCGGGGTTGTAGGGGTACAGGTTGAGCACCGCGTAGACGTGCTCGCCGCGGGCGACGATCAACCCTTCCTCGTCGCTCATCTTCGGGATGTCGGTGAACGGTCCCTCGCCCGGGGTCGTGACCTTCGGCGCCTCGGCGATATAAGACATCCGGTGCGGCGACCAGAGTCGCTGCAGCCGGTCCGGATCACCGGGGCCGGTGTCGACGACCGAGCCCTCGTCGCTCATCCGAGGCCTCCGAGCAGTTCGGCTGTGGGCGAGGCGTTCTCGCGCCGCGCGATCCATCCGGTGATCGCCTCGACGGCGTCCGCCACCGCGATGCCGTTGATCTGGGTGCCGTCGCGGAAACGGAAGCTGACGGCGCCCGCCTCCACGTCCCGCTCGCCCGCGAGCAGCATGAACGGCACCTTCTGCGTGGTGTGGTTCCGGATCTTCTTCTGCATCCGGTCGTCACTGACGTCCACCTCGGCCCGGACTCCGGCGGCCTTGAGCTTGGCCACCACGTCGAACAGGTGCTCCTCGAAGGCCTCGGCGACGGGGATGCCGACGACCTGCACGGGCGCCAGCCACGCCGGGAACCCGCCCGCGTAGTGCTCGGTGAGCACGCCGAAGAACCGCTCGATCGACCCGAACAGGGCACGGTGGATCATCACCGGCTGGTGCTTGGCGCCGTCGGATCCGGTGTACTCGAGGTCGAACAGGTTCGGCAGGTTGAAGTCGAGCTGGATGGTGGACATCTGCCAGGTGCGACCGAGCGCATCCTGAACCTGCACCGAGATCTTCGGGCCGTAGAACGCGGCGCCGCCCGGGTCCGGCACCAGGGTCAGCCCGGACGCCTGGGCCACCTCGGCGAGGGTATTGGTCGCCTCCTCCCAGACCGCGTCGTCGCCGACGAACTTGTCCGGGTTCTTGGTCGACAGCTCGAGGTAGAAGTCGTCGAGGCCGTAGTCCTTGAGCAGACCGAGCACGAAGTCCAGCGTGGTCGCCAGCTCGTCGCGCATCTGCTCACGGGTGCAGTAGATGTGCGCGTCGTCCTGCGTCATGCCCCGCACGCGGGTCAGGCCGTGCACGACGCCCGACTTCTCGTAGCGGTAGACGGAGCCGAACTCGAACAGACGCAGCGGCAGCTCCCGGTAGGAACGCCCGCGGGAACGGAAGATCAGGTTGTGCATCGGGCAGTTCATCGGCTTGAGGTAGTAGTCCTGGCCCGGCTTGCGCACGGTGCCGTCCTCGTTCAGCTCTTCGTCGATGTGCATCGCCGGGAACATCCCGTCGCGGTACCAATCGAGGTGACCCGACACCTCGTACAGGTGGCCCTTCGTGATGTGCGGGGTGTTGACGAACTCGTACCCCTCCTCGACGTGGCGCTTGCGGGAGTAGTCCTCCATCTCGGTGCGGATGATGCCGCCCCTGGGGTGGAACACCGGCAGGCCCGAGCCGAGCTCGTCGGGGAAGCTGAACAGGTCGAGCTCCGCACCCAGCTTGCGATGGTCGCGACGCTCGGCCTCGGCGATCAGCTCCATGTGCTTGTCGAGCGCCTCCGACGACTCCCACGCGGTGCCGTAGATGCGCTGGAGGTCCTCGCGGTTCTGGTCGCCGCGCCAGTACGCGGCCGAGCTGCGGGTCAGCTTGAAGGCGGGGATGTGCTTGGTGGTGGGGATGTGCGGGCCGCGGCACAGGTCGCCCCACACCTTCTCGCCGGTCCGCGGGTCGAGGTTGTCGTAGATGGTCAGCTCGTTGCCGCCGACCTCCATCACCTCGGGGTCGTCGATGCCCGACTTGTCGTCGATCAGTTCGAGCTTGAACGGCTCGTTCGCCAACTCGACGCGGGCGTCCTCGATGTTCTCGACCACGCGCCGCGAAAAGCGTTGCGAGCCCTTGATGATCTGCTTCATCTTCTTCTCGAGGCGGGTCAGGTCCTCGGGGGTGAACGGCTCGTCGACCCGGAAATCGTAGTAGAAGCCGTCCTTGATCGGCGGGCCGATGCCGAGCTTGGCGTTCGGGAACTCCGACTGCACGGCCTGGGCGAGCACGTGGGCGGCGGAGTGCCGGATCACGGTGCGGCCGTCGTCCGAGTCGGCCGCGACGGGCTCGACCAGTGCGTCCTCCTCGGGAATCCAGGACAGGTCCTTGAGCTGGCCCTCCGCGTCGCGGACCACGACGATGGCGTCCGCACCCTTGCCGGTGAGCCCCGCCTCCCGAACCGCCGTACCGGCGGTAGTCCCCGCGGGCACCCGGACGTGGGCGGCTGAGACTGCGGATGCGGGCGTGGTCACGGCGATGTGCTCCTCGATGTTCTGCGCCGACTCGAAGACGGCTGCTCGGTGAGCCCTCATGCTATCGGCACGCGGATCGGACGGGCCTGTCACCCGAGCAGCGCGCCGAGCCGCGCCGCGCGCACCGACGGCTGCTGACGGGGACAGCTGGTGCACTTGACGCCCTCGGCGGCGGCCGGATCGGGCTCCGTCTCGTAGATCAGGCAGCAGGACGACCTGCGGATCACCCGCCTGGAGCCCGGTACAGGCACGGCAAGGGGGTCCGCTCCGGCCACTCCCCCGCGGCCGACGTCGACGAACCGGGGGCGCGGCATCTCGGTGCCGATCAGGTCGGCCAACCGCACCGCCAGCGCGCTGCCGAGCACCGGGCTGCCAAGCGCGGTACCCGCGTCCAGCGCACGGTTGCCCAACGAGTCCGTCGCGATCGCCCACAGCGAGCGCACGCCCGCACCACTGAGTTCGCTCAGCGCCGCGATGATCGGGGCGAGCGCGGCGACCAGCCGCTCGGCCAGTACCTCGTCGTCGCGGATGCCTGCCTCGGAACGAATGGTCCCCAGGTACCCGTCCGGCCGCAACGTACAGGTCAGCCCGTCCAGGGCCGGGTCGGGCGCGAGGCCCGTCGCCAGCAGCATCGAGGCGGGCACCGACAGCAGCGTCGAGCTCGCCGAGTACCACCACAGCGTCGCAGAGACGCGGACGTCCTCGCAGGCCCAGCGCCGCGCGGTGTCATCGATCCGGGCGGCCAGCCAATCGCGGTCCACCAGGACGTTGCCTGCGTGTTCCACCGCGCCCGGCGCGGGTACGGTCGCGTCCCTCAACGACGGGATCGCCGCGACCGCTCGCTCGTAGGCCTGGCCGAGTTCGGGATCCATCACCACGGCTAGAGCGGGCTCTCCAGGAGCGGGTGCTCGATGCCAACCCACCCCGCGATCAGCCCGAGAGTTCCCAGCACCCACAGGGTTCCGATCACGATGGCGCACGTCAGCAACGCGGAGAGCGCCTTCACCACGATCGACTGGCGGACGAACCACGCCATGAACCGGTCGTAGCGCTCCCGCGCGAACCGGAGCAGGCGGTGCGCCCACGCGAACTCCGAGGCGAGGATGCCGAGCCCGGCGAACACGATCAACCAACCAGGACCGGGGTACGGAATGGTGATGATGCCGACGACGAGAACCACGGTGCCGACGACGCCGACGCAGATCCGGTAGGCCAGGTTCAGTGCGGTGTTTCCCGCGATATCCCGCCGCAGGCGCATCCACCGGTTCTCAGTCGTCACCACGCGGCCAACAGTACCGACGGGCGGGCCGCGGCGCGCTGGTCCGTCGAGCTACCTGGCGACCGCCCGCCACGCCTCGAGCTTGTCCGCCACCGGGGTGCCCGCGTTCGCCGGACTCGTCGACGGCAGCCGTGCCATGGCGACCGACTCCGGGTGCAGGCCGCGCGCGACGACGGCGCGCCGGTACGCATGCTCCGCCTTGGCCCCGTTGAAGAAGACCCGGCCGATCCGGGGGTGACGCTCGAACAGGGCAGCGAAGTCGTTGGCCACCTCGGAATCGGGGTCGATGCTCGAGTCGAGGCTGCCCTCCCGCCTGCACAGCTTCAGCACGTCCCACAGCGCGATGCCCTCGTCCTGGAGCCGCCGCAGCCGCTGCACGTACGTCTGCCGGGGGCCCGCGTCGAAGAGCTCGCCCATGATCGGCCAGAAGCTGTTGCGCGGATTCGCGTAGTACATGCCCGCGGCCAGCGACGGGATACCCGGCATCGACCCGAGGATCAGGGTGTCGGCGCGGTCGTCGAGTACGGCGGGAAAGCTGTGGACGACGGTCATGAGCGTCCATTACACCCCAACATGGGCACGAGAAAAAGGGGCCGGTGTCCTTCACCGGCGCAGAGTCACAGGCCGCGATCGATCAGGTCGAGGATCTCCTCGCTGGTCGCCGCGTGGATCTTGTCGACCGCGTCGGCGTGCGCACCCTCGCCCGCGCCGACCTCGGCCAACAGGGTGGCCAGGCGCTTCGCGAGCGCCGCCCGGGCCTCGCCGTCGTCCCCGAGCTCGGCGATGGTCGCGCGAAGCCGGTCGACGTCGGCGAAGGCCACCGACACCGGATCCGGAACGAGTTCCGCGCGCAGGAACTCGGCGACGGCCCTGGAACTCGGGTGGTCGAACACCATGGTTGGCGGCAACCGCAGCCCCGTTGCCGCACCGAGGTGGTTGCGGAGCGCCACGGCGGCGAGCGAGTCGAAGCCGAGTTCCTTGAACGCCTGGTCGGCGTCGACCGAGTCCGCGGCGTCGTGGCCGAGCACCGTGGCGGCTCCGGCCCGTACCAGTTCGAGCATCAGGTGCCGCTGTTCGGGAATCGACAGGTCGGCCAGTCGCAGCGCCCAATCGGACGGCGCGGATCCGCTCGATCCGGCCGAGCCCGACCCCGCGGCACGCCTGCGCGGTTCCCGGATGAGGCCGCGCAGCGGGGCAGGCACGTAGGCCCCTGCCGACCAGGAGAGGTCGAACCGGGCGGCGGCCACGGCCGGAACACCGGCGGCCAGCGCGTCGTCGAAGAGGGCCAGGCCGTCTTCAGCGGTCATCGGAACCATGCCACTGCGGCGGGCCCGGGCCAGATCGATCGCCCCGAGGTTGTCGGTCATGGTGCTCGGCGGTGCCCACATGCCCCACGCGATCGACACCGCGGGAAGACCGAGGGCGTGGCGGTGCCGGGCCAGGGCATCGAGGTACATGTTCGCCGCCGCGTAGTTCGCCTGTCCCGGCGCGCCGAGGACACCGGCCAGCGAGGAGAACAGCACGAAGGCCCGCACCCCGGATGTCGCGGTCAACCGGTGCAGATGCCAGGCCGCGTCGACCTTCGGCCGCAGCACCGCGTCGAGCCGCTCGGGGGTCAATGAGCCAAGGGTTGCGTCGTCGATCACGCCTGCCACGTGGATCACCGCGGTCAGCGGGTGCTCCTGCGGTATCCCCGCCAGCAGCGCCGCGAGGGCCGACTCATCGGAGGTGTCGCAGGCGAGGATGCTCACCTCGGTGCCCAGATCGGCCAGTTCGCGACGCAGCCGGTCGCAACCCTCGGCGTCGGGTCCGCGCCTGCTGGTCAGCACCAGATTCCGCGCCCCGTGGGCGGCGACCAGGTGCCGGGCCACCAGCGACCCCAGGGTGCCGGTGCCGCCGGTGACGAGAACGGTGCCGTCCGGGTCGAACGGCGTCGATGTCTCGACGGCCGGCGCGCGCCGCAACCGGGGCGCCAGCAGGGCGCCGTTCCTGGCCGCCGATTGGGGTTCCCCGCTCGCCGCTGCCGACATGATCGCGGTTTCGGCATCCGACGCGTCGTCGAGGTCGACCAGGACGAACCGGTCCGGATTCTCGTTCTGTGCGGACCCCACGAGGCCCCACACCGCCGCGGCCGCGAGGTCGGCGCCCGCGTCCGGGTCCTGCCCGTCGTCGGTGACCATCGCATTGCGGGTCACGATCACCAGCCTGCTGTCGGCGACGAGGTCATCGTCCAGCCACTCCTGCAGCAGGTCCAGCACCCGGGCGCACAGTTCGTGGGTCGCGTCCGGACCGTGCTCGCCCCCGGTTCCGCATCCGACCAGCACCGTCCAGGCGACCCTGTCGCCGTCGTCGGGAACGGACTCCATCGCGGTTCGCAACGCCGCCAGGTCGCGATGGTGGGGAAAAGCCGAACCGTCGCCCTGCTCGCCCGGCCACCCGGAGCCGAGGACCACCACCGGTCCCGGTGCCGGCTCCGACGAGGGGCCCTCGACCGGAATCCAGGTCAGCCGGTGCAGCGGCGGGGTCGCCCTGCCACCCGCACCCGACCCGTCGACAGCTCTCGGCACCACCCGCAGTGCGTCGACGGTCAGCACGGGATCGCCTCGGGGGTCGGCGAGGGCGACGCGATATCGCCCGTCCTCGCTCGCCTCGGACCGCACCGACACCGCTTCCGCTCCGACGGTGTGCAGGCGGATTCCCGACCAGGTCACCGGCCAGCCGTCCCACCCGAGGATCGGCTCGAGCGCGGCCTCCAACAGCTCCGGATGAATGCCGTAGCCGGTCGCGTCGGTGCCTTCCTCCAGGCGCACCTCGACCTCGGCGTCGCCCGGAACCTGTTGCGCGGCAGCGGCGGCGGGCCCCACGACGTCGTCGATCGTCGCGGAGGCGTTCCGGACCCAGGCATCGGGGCTGTCGGCCTCGGCCGCGTTCGACGAGATGGTGACGGTGCGACCACCGGTTGCGTCGATCGGGGACACGAGCACCCTGATCGATGCCTGCCCCGGCGACGGGAGGGTCAGCGGCTGGTGCAGCGTCAGCTCGTCGATGTGGTCGAGACCGATGTGGTGGGCCGCATGCAGCGTGAGTTCGACCAGCACCGCGCTCGAGACCGGCTGCGGTGCGTCCGGCGACGGCGCCTCACCGTCATCGACCGGCGGCGGCACGAGCCACGAATCGCGCGGCAGCGAGAGCTGTCCGGTGAACATCAGCGCGCCGTCATCGAGGCTCACCGCCGCGCCGAGCAGCGGATGATCCGCGGAGCCGAGCCCCAGCTCCGTCGGATCGCCGGTGCTCCGCATCGACGTCGAGGGCCAGAAGGAACGACGCTGGAATGCGTAGGTGGGCAGGTCGACCCGGCGACGCCCGGGCAGTACCCGATCCCAGTCGACCGGGATGCCCTGCACGTAGGCCGCCGCGACCGCCGCGATGACCCCGTTCGCCTCGTCTCCGCGTCCGGGCAGCGTGGCGATCGCGTTGGGGACCACCTCCGCGGCGAGCGCGGTCAGGGTCGCGCCAGGGCCGACTTCGACGAGGCGGGTGACCCCGAGCTCGTCGAGGGCGCGAATGCCGTCGTGGAAGCGCACCGATTGCCGGATGTGCTGCGTCCAGTAGTCCGGTGACACGAGTTCCTCGGCGGTGGCGACGCGACCGGTGACGTTGGAGATGACCGGCACGGTCGGCGGCTGCGGCGTCAGCCTCGACACCACGGAAGCGAACTCGTCGAGGATGGGATCCATCAGGGTGGAATGGAAGGCCCGCTCGACCCGCAGGCTCGTTGTCTTCAGGCCTGCGGCGGACAATTCGGATGCGATGGTGTCCAGATCGCGTTCACCGCCCGCGAGCACCACCGATTCGGCACCGTTGACGGCCGCCAGATCGACCCGGTCGTCGATCCGTGCGAGCACGTCCTCGGCCCGGGCACGGACGGCGATCATCGCGCCCGGCTTCGTCGATTGCATCAAGCGTCCGCGCTCGCCCACCAGGGCGGCGGCGTCGGGCAGGCTGAACACTCCCGCGACGTACGCCGCCGTGATCTCTCCGATCGAATGGCCGATCAGGTAGTCCGGGGTGATTCCCCAGTCCCGCAGCAGCCGATAGAGCGCGACCTCGACGGCGAACAGGGCCGGCTGGGTGTACTCGGTGCTGTCGAGCTTGGCGGCGCCGCCCTCGGCGTCGTCCCAGATCACCTCCCGCACCGGGACTTCCACATGCTCGTCGAGTGCGGCACAGACCTCGTCCAGTGCCTCCGCGAACACCGGGTAGGCCTCGTAGAGGCCACGGCCCATCCCGATCCGTTGCGCGCCCTGTCCGGTGAACATGAAGGCCGTCTTGCCGCGGACGCTGGTCCCGTCGATGACGTTGCCGCCCGGTCGTCCCTCCACGATGCGGGCCAGGCCGTCGCGCAGGTCGGCGAACGTCTCGCCGATCACCGCGGCGCGGTGGGCGAAGCCGGATCGGGTGGTGGCCAGGGAGTAGGCGAGGTCGGCAGGATCGGGGAGATCTTCCGCGTTGTCGAGGAACTCCGCCAACCGCGCTGCCTGCGCCCGCAGCGCGTCGCCGGTCTTTCCGGAGATCACCCAGGCCAGCGGCGTGGCCGACCGCGGCGAGGGATCGGGCGTCGGGAGGTCGGGTGGCTGTTCGAGGATCAGGTGCGCGTTGGTGCCGCTGATGCCGAACGACGAGACCGCCGCGCGACGGGGCCGCCCGGTCTCCGGCCATGAAACAGCGTCGGCGAGCAGCGAGACCTCTCCCGCGGTCCAGTCGACGTGCCGGGTCGGGGCGTCGCCGTGCAGGCTCGGCGGCAGCACCCCGTGCCGCATCGCCATCACCATCTTGATCACGCCCGCGACTCCCGCCGCGGCCTGGGCATGGCCGATGTTCGACTTCACCGAGCCGAGCCAGAGTGGCCTGCCCTCGCGGTCCTGCCCGTAGGCGGCCAGCAGCGCCTGCGCCTCGATCGGGTCGCCGAGCGTCGTGCCGGTGCCGTGGGCCTCGACGGCGTCGATGTCGGTGGGTGCGAGCGCGGCATCGGCCAGCGCCTGGCGGATCACCCGCTCCTGGGACGGCCCGTTCGGTGCGGTGATCCCGTTGGACGCCCCGTCCTGGTTGATCGCCGATCCGCGGATGATCGCCAGCACCCGGTGGCCGTTGCGTTCGGCGTCGCTCAGCCGTTCCAGCACCACCATGCCCGCGCCCTCGCTGAGCCCGGTGCCGTCAGCCCGGTCGGAGAAGGGCTTGCACCTGCCGTCGGAGGCGAGGCCGCGCTGGCGGCTGAACTCGATCAGCACCCCGGGTGTGGACATCACCGTCGCCCCGCCTGCCAACGCGAGCGCGCATTCACCGTCGCGCAGTGCCCGCGCCGCGAGGTGCATGGCCACCAGCGAGGACGAGCAGGCGGTGTCCACCGTGACGGCGGGCCCGGTGAAGCCGAGAGAGTACGAGATCCGGCCGGAGGCAACGCTGTTGCTGGTTCCGGTCATCAGATAGCCCTCGGCATCGACGTTGCGCCTGCTCATCAGGTGGAAGCCGTAGTCGCCGCCCATCAGCCCCACGTACACGCCGGTGTCGGTGAGTCCCGGTCCGTTCGGCTGGATCCCCGCCCGTTCCAACGCTTCCCAGGCGCTCTCCAGGAGCAGCCGGTGCTGGGGGTCCATCGCGATCGCCTCGCGGGGGCTGATGCCGAAGAACGCGGCGTCGAACTCGTCTGCGTCGTAGAGGAATCCGCCCTGGCTCATGTAGGTGGTGCCTGCGCGCTCCGGGTCGGGGTGGTAGACCTCGGCGAGGTTCCAGCCGCGGTTGTCGGGGTACGCGCCCACCGTGTCGTGGCCCTCTCGCACGAGTTGCCAGAGGTCGTCAGGGCTGTACACCCGGCCCGGATACCTGCAGGCCATCCCGACGATCGCGATCGGGTCCTCGCCCCTGCGAGTGCGCGCAGGCCGGGTCGGCTGCGGTGCCGCATCCGACCCGAGCAGGCGGGCCACGAGCTCCTGCGCGAGCGCATCGGCGGTGGGATGGTCGAACACCACCGTCGCGGCGAGTCCGACGCCGGTGGCGGTCGCGAGCTGGTTGCGCAGTTGCACGGCGGTCAGCGAGTCGAAGCCGAGCTGCTTGAAGGCCCGTTCCGGGTCGATCGCCTCCTTGCTGTCGTGGCCGAGTACCGCTGCCACGTGGGTGGTGACGAGGTCGAGGACCCGGCTGTGTCGCTCGCCGGGGTCGAGTGCCCGCAGCTCGTCGGCCAGGCCGGTGGGTGATTCGGCGGCGGCGACCCGGCGACGGATCCCGAGGACGCGACGCAGGATCGGCGGCAGGGACTCGGCATCGGAACGGGAGGTTCGCGTCGAGAGACGGATCGGCACGATCAGCGGCCGGTTCACGGCCAGGGCCGCATCGAACAGGGCCAACCCCGACTCCGGGCTGATGGTGTCGATGCCGGAGCGCTGCAACCGGTCCAGGTCTGCCGCGTTCAGGTGGGAGGTCATCCCGCTCGGCCGGTCCCACAGCCCCCAGGCCATGGAGATCGCCTGCAGCCCGCGGGCGCGACGGTGTTGCGCCAGTGCGTCGAGGAAGACGTTCGCGGCCGCATAGTTCGCCTGGCCCGCGCCGCCGAGCACACCCGCCGCCGAGGAGAACAGTACGAAGGCCGACAGGTCGTGGTCGCGGGTGAGCTCGTGCAGGTGCCAGGCACCGTCCACCTTGGGACGCATGACCTCGTGCAACTGGTCTCGGGTCACGGTGGCCGCGGTGGCATCCTCGAGCACCCCGGCCGCGTGGATCACACCGGACAGGTCGGGGATGTCTGCGAGCAGGGCGGCGATCGCGGCGCGGTCGGCCACGTCGCAGGCGACCAGGCGGATCTCGGTCCCCGACTCGGCGACATCGGCTCGCAGTTCGGCCGCGCTGTCGGCGCCCTGCGCGTGCCTGCCGGTCAACACCAGCCTGCGCACCCCGTACCGCGCGACGAGGTGGCGGGCGATCAGCCTGCCGATGGTCCCGGTGCCACCCGTGATGAGGACCGTGCCCTCCGGACCGAAGGGGGCCGGCTCCGCAGCGTGTGCGGCGCGTGTACTGACGGGCGTCTCCGCGGCGAGCATGGGCGCCAGCAGCACGCCGTCCCGGATCGCCAGCTGGGGTTCGTTGCAGGCCAATGCCATTGCCAGCAGCGCGGTATCGGCGGGTTCACCCGCCGCCGCATCCAGGTCCACCAGGCAGATGCGGTCCGGGAACTCGTGCTGCACCGCGCCGATCAGCCCCCAGGCGGGTGCGGCCGACACGTCGTCGATCGGTTCGCCGTCGCGCACGCCAACCCCGAGCCGGGTGGTGACGAGCAGGCGGGTCTGCGCCAGCCGGTCCTCGCGGAGCCAGGACTGGACCGCGGCCAAAGCTGCCTCCGCGGCGGCGTGCGCCCGGGCCGGCACGTCGGACTCCCCGCCCGGCTCGCAGTCCAGCCACAGCACGCGACCGGACTGGTCGCCGCCCGCCAGTGCCTCCGCGAGCGGCACCAGCTCCGCCCCGGCCGCCGCGGCCGCACCCACCGGCATCCACTCCACGCGGTAGAGGTTCTCGCCTGCACCGGCGGCGGGGAGTTGGGTGTCCCCGAGCGGCCGCAGCGCCAGCGAATCCACGGTCAACACGGGCTTGCCGGCCACGTCGAACGCCGATACCCGGTACCGCTCGGGACCGATCGACGTGACGTGCACACGCAGAGCTGTGGCGCCGACGGCGTGCAACTGCACTGCGCCCCAGGCGAAGGGCAGCCGGACACCGCTCGCGCCGGACGCCGCGCTCCCGAGCGCGATCACGTGCAGCGCCGCGTCGAGCACGGCCGGGTGGATCCCGTATCCCACGACCGCCTCGGCCGGGTCCTCGCCGCCCAGACTCACCTCGCCGTACAGCTCGTCGCCGCGGCGCCACGCCGCCCGCAGGCCACGGAAGCTCGGGCCGTACCCGTAGCCGGCCTCGTCGAGCACTCCGTATAGCCCCCCGACATCGATCGGCGTGACATCGGCAGGCGGCCACTGCTGTTCGTCGGAGTCCGCGGAGCCGACGGCCGCGGTGAGCGTGCCGGTGGCGTGCCTGGTCCACGGGGTCTCCCCCGACGCATCCGCGGGCCGGGAGTGCACCGCCACCGTGGAGCGGCCGCCGTCGCCATCGGCGAGGACGCTCACCTGCACCGCCACCTCACCCTCGTCCTGGATCAGCAGGGGCGCTTCGATCGCGAGGTCCTCGAGCCCGCCGCGCGCGACGCGGTTCCCCGCGTGGAGGGCCAGCTCCACGAATGCGGTGCCGGGCAGAATGACCGTTCCGTTCACCGCATGATCGCGCAGCCACGGAAGGCGTTGCGGGGAGAGCAAGCCCGTGAACACCACGCCCCGGTCGTCTCCGAGCTCGACCGACGCGGCGAGCATCGGGTGTCCGCCGGTGTCCATGCCCGTCGACGCGACATCACCGTGCGGCGCGGGACTGTCCAGCCAATAGCGACGGTGCTGGAAGGCATACGTGGGCAGGTCCACCCACCGCTGCCGATCGTCACGCCGGGCCCAGTCGACTCGGTCCCAGTCGATGTGCACCCCGGACACCTGCGCCTCGGCGAGTGCGGCGGTGAACTGGCGCAGGCCGGCGCGGTCGCGCCGCAGGGTGCCGATGGTTCGCCCCGCGACACCCGCCGCGTCGAGGGTCTCCTGCAACGGCACGGTGAGGATGGGATGGCTGCACGACTCGATGAACAATCGATAACCATCCGCGGCCAGCGCTCTGGTCGCCTGCTCGAATCGGACGGGGCGCCGGAGATTCCGGTACCAGTAGTCCGCGTCGAGTGCGGAGCCGTCCAGCGCGCCACCGGTCACCGTCGAATAGAACGGGATCCGCGACCGGCGGGGCGTGATCGACGCAAGTGCGTCGAGGATCGGATCCCGCAACACCGACACATCCGCGCAGTGCGAGGCGTACTCCACCGCGATCCGCCTGGCCTGGACGCCCTCGCCCTGCAACTGCCCCACCAGGATGTCGAGGGCTTCGACGGGCCCGGACACCACCGTCGCGGAGGGACCGTTCATCGCCGCCACCTCGACGGCGCCCGCCCACGGTTCGATCTTCGCCCGCACCGCGTCGGCGGGCAGTGCCACCGAGGCCATCCCGCCGCCGCGTCGCGCCGACGCGGCGATCACACTGCTCCGCGCGGCGACCACCAGCGCCGCGTCGGACAGGCTCAGCGCACCCGCGACGCAGGCTGCGGCGATCTCGCCCTGCGAATGTCCGACCACGGCCGCCGGTTCGACGCCGTGTGCGCGCCACAGTTGGGTGAGGGCGACCATCACCGCGAACAGCGCGGGTTGCACGACATCGACCCGGTCCAGCGAGGACGGATCGCGGTCGCGGAGCACGTCGAGCAGGGAGAACTTCGTGTACGGCGCGAGCGCGTCGGCGCATTCGCGCACGCTGTCGGCGAATACCGGCGACGACTCGAGCAGTTCCTCGGCCATGCCCACCCACTGCGCACCCTGACCCGGGAAGACGAACACCGGCCGGTCCCCTGCTTCCATGGCCAGGCCGGTGACCACATCGGGGCTGGGCGCGCCCCGGCCGAGCGCGTCGAGCCCGGCCAGCAGGCCCGAGGGCTCCGCGCCGATCACGGCGGCGCGGTGGTCGAAGGCGGCGCGCGAACCCAGCAACGCCCCGGCCACCTCGGCCGGCGTCAGTTCGGGATGGCCGACGACGTACTCGCGCAACCGCTCGGCCTGGGCGCGCAGCGCGGGTTCGGTGTGGCCCGATACGAACCAGGCCACGACCTCGCCTTCGGGAACGGCCGATTCGTCGGGTGACGGCGAGACGGACGGTGGCTGCTCCAGCACGACGTGCGCGTTGGTGCCGCTGATGCCGAACGAGGACACTGCCGCGCGTCGGGGCCGATCGGCCTCCGGCCAGTCGCGGTTCTCGGTGAGCAGGGACACCGAACCGGCGGACCAGTCGACGTGCGGGGTCGGCCGGTCGACGTGCAGCGTCTTCGGCAGGACACCGTGACGCATCGCCATGATCATCTTGATCACCCCGGCCACACCAGCGGCCGCCTGGGTGTGCCCGAGATTCGACTTCACCGAGCCGAGCCACAGCGGCCGGTCGGCGGGCCGATCGCGGCCGTAGGCGGCCAGCAGGGCGGACGCCTCGATCGGATCGCCCAGCGTGGTTCCGGTGCCGTGCGCCTCGACCGCGTCGACATCGGCCGGGCCGAACCCGGCACTGTCCAGGGCCTGCCGGATCACCCGCTCCTGTGCCTGCTTGTTCGGAGCTGTCAGGCCGTTGCTGGCACCGTCCTGGTTCACCGCACTGCCACGGACGACGGCCAGTATCCGGCGACCGTTGCGCTCCGCGTCGGACAGTCGTTCCAGCGCGACGATTCCCGAGCCCTCACCCCAGGCCGTACCGTCCGCGGCGGCAGAGAAGGCCTTGCACCGCCCGTCCCTTGCCAGTCCGCGCTGGCGACTGAACTCCACGAACACCGCTGGTGTCGCCATGACCGTCGCCCCGCCCGCGAGCGCCAGTTCGCACTCACCGCTGCGCAGCGCCTGCATCGCGAGGTGGATGGACACCAGGGACGAGGAGCACGCGGTGTCGACGGTGATCGCGGGTCCACACAGGCCGAGGCTGTACGCCACGCGTCCGGAGGCGACGCTCATGGCGTTCCCGGTGATGAAGTAGCCCTCGAGGTCCTCCGGCGGCGCCCCGCCTGCCCGCGCCGCGTAGTCGATACCGGACAGCCCGGTGAAGACACCGACCTGGGCACCGTGCACCGACCGCGGATCGATGCCTGCGTTTTCGAAGGTCTCCCAGCTCGTTTCGAGGAGAAGACGCTGCTGCGGGTCCATGGCCAGCGCCTCGCGGGGCGAGATCCCGAAGACCTCCGGATCGAACCCGGCCGGGTCCTCCAGGAAGCTGCCCTGCACCGTGTAGGTCTTGCCGGACTGCTCGGCCTTCGGATCGTAGAGGTCCGCGATCCCCCAGCCGCGGTCCTCGGGGAACCCGGTGACGGTGTCCGTACCCGACTCGACCAGGCGCCACAGATCCTCCGGCGACCGGACCCCGCCCGGGTACCGGCAGCCCATCCCGATCACAGCGATCGGTTCGCGGCTGACTCCCTCGGCCTCACGAAGCTTCTCCCGCGTCTGATAGAGATCTGCGGTCACCCGCTTCAGATAGTCGAGGAGCTTCGCCTGATCGGCCATCCGAGATCAGCTCCAATCTGAGCCCCCCGTATCAGCGCGGGACACCGATTGTATCCGTCACCACCTCTCGGAGGCAGCGGTCTGCCGGTCACGAGGTACATCGAGAACACAAAAAAGCCCCCCTCGAATGAGGGGGGCTTTTCTTGTGGTCCCGGCTGGGATCGAACCAGCGACCTTCCGCGTGTGAAGCGGACGCTCTCCCACTGAGCCACGGGACCGAGCCGCGCGTTGAACTCTCGCGGCCGGACGGGATGGAACATTAACACGACTTCCGTGGAAGTGAAAAACCGCTGTCCGACCCCGTCCCCATCCCCGTCGAACCACGTCCCTGTTCCCGGCGAACCCTTGTTCTCTGTCGCCCGATCCTCCGACCTGACGGCAGCAAGGAAACAGGAGCCCACCCCCGTCCATGCGCGGCAAGAGTGCAGTCAATGCGCTGCACTCGATCCCCGATTCCGTCACTGAACTGGCGATTTGTGACTACACACCCCGTGGGCTAATGTTTCATCTCGCACCACGGAGGCAGCAACGCCGCCCCCGGAAGTGCAATGCGGATGTAGCGCAGTGGTAGCGCATCACCTTGCCAAGGTGAGGGTCGCGGGTTCGAATCCCGTCATCCGCTCTCGAGGTTGGACTCGACCTTGACGGTGGAGTGGCCGAGTGGTGAGGCAACGGCCTGCAAAGCCGTGCACACGGGTTCGATTCCCGTCTCCACCTCGCGCGATTAGCTCAGCGGGAGAGCGCTTCCCTGACACGGAAGAGGTCACTGGTTCAATCCCAGTATCGCGCACGAAGGAAAAGGCACCCGGACGGGTGCCTTTTCTGTACACGCACTGTCGGACCTACACAATGGGTCCGGGAGTGCACAATGCGGATGTAGCGCAGTGGTAGCGCATCACCTTGCCAAGGTGAGGGTCGCGGGTTCGAATCCCGTCATCCGCTCGTTTGGGCCGGACCAGGTTCCGGCTTCTCG
The DNA here is from genome assembly GCF_003050885.1 of Rhodococcus sp. OK611. Classification (NCBI taxonomy): domain Bacteria; kingdom Bacillati; phylum Actinomycetota; class Actinomycetes; order Mycobacteriales; family Nocardiaceae; genus Rhodococcus; species Rhodococcus sp. OK611. The sequence continues at coordinate 278,715 of NZ_QAOZ01000006.1, read as the reverse complement.
CGCGATTAGCTCAGCGGGAGAGCGCTTCCCTGACACGGAAGAGGTCACTGGTTCAATCCCAGTATCGCGCACCAGCACCGAAAGCCCCGGCCACCGGCCGGGGCTTTCGTCGTTTCGGGGCAGCGGCGGGGTGAACGTCGGGTGAACACCGAGTCGGCCGAGCCTGTCGAGTTGAACGACCGTTCACATTAAGGTTTGCTCGTCCGGACACCGAACGATGCGACCCGAGGACTGTGATGGAGTTCAACCAGATCGATCGCCGCCGATTCCTGGCAGGCGCCGCCGCGGCGGGCGCCGCCCTGCCGCTGGCAGCGATGGCACCCGGGATCGCGGCCGCCGCCGACACCAAGCCCGCCGCAGGCACCGGCAAGTTCCCGTTCCCCACGGACACCAACCTCCGGGTGCTGATCACCGGGGACGCGGGCACCGGCACCAAGGCACAGTGGGCGGTGGCCGACGCGATTCGCGATCTGCACAGTCGCGAGCCCTTCTCGATGGCGCTCGGCCTCGGCGACAACATCTACGAGATGGGGCCGACCAACGAAAACGACACCCAGTTCGCGGCGAAGTTCGAGGACCCCAACCACGACCTCGACTTCCCCTGGGTGATGGCACTCGGCAACCACGACAACAGCGCGATCTTCCCCGGCGACGGCGGCTGGCTGTTGCGCGGCGACGAAGAGGTGGACTACCACCCGCTCTCCCGGCGGTGGTGGATGCCCAGCCGCTATTACTCGGTCCGCATTCCCGAGAAGAACCCTGTGGTCGAGTTCTTCGTCCTCGACATGAACCCGGTCGCCGCCATGCTGCCCCCGATCCTCGCGCCCTACTGGGCTGCGGACGGGCAGTTCATGAACGAGCAGCGCGCGTGGCTGGACGCGGCGATCGCCGCGTCACCGGCCAAGTGGAAGATCGCCTGCGCGCACCACCCCTATCTGAGCAACGGATCCCACGGCAACGCGGGCAAGTACGACGGGATGCCGGTACCGCCCGCGAACGGCGCCGACGCGAAGAAGTTCTATGAGGAGCACGTCCTCGGGCGGTGCCAGTTCCTCCTCGCCGGACACGATCACTCGCTGCAGGTCCTCGAGCCGACCGTCGAGTCCAAGGGCACCCGTCAGATCGTCTCCGGCGCCGCAGGGAAGACCAGCAGCGGCAAGGCCAGCTCCACCACGAACAAGAGCCTCTTCGAGAACTTCGCGGACGTCGGATTCATGGTGATGGACCTCTCGCCCACCGCCGCCACGCTCCGCGTCTACACGGTCGACATCACGACCTCGAAGGCGAAGGAAGTGTTCAACCGCCGCCTGTAACAACCGAGGCGTACCCCTCCGGATCGACCCGGAGGGACAATGGCCTCATGGTCTTTCGGGTGCTCGCCGAGGCGACGATGACCGTGCACTTCGCGTTTCTGGTGTACGTCGTCGCCGGCGGGTTCCTGGCCTGGCGGTGGCCGTGGGCGATCTGGCCGCATCTCGTGCTCGCCGGCTGGGGCTTCTCGACCATCGTGTTCGGCCTCGACTGCCCGCTCACCGCCCTGGAGAACTGGGCCAGGCACGAGGCAGGCGAACAGGGGCTGCGCACCGGCTTCATCGACACCTACCTGACCGGTGTCGTCTATCCGGAGCGGTACACCGCGCTGCTGCAGATGCTCGCCGGGCTCGTGGTCCTCGTGTCCTGGACCGGCTTCCTCATCCGGCGCAGGCATCCGGCCCGGGCCCGGGTCACCGCGCCGAACTGATCGCACCCCTCGGGTCGACGAGGCCGCGCAGGGTCCGCCTGGCCGCCCTGCCCTCCGGCGTCGGCAGCAGCGGGTAGACGTGCAACATGTCCCGCTCCTCGTGGTACTCGAACTCGGTGTTGCTGAGCGCGATTCGCTCGCGCAGCCGCCGCGCGTCCGCGTTGAGGATGTCGCGGGTGCCGGTGAACACCGTGATGTGCCCCAGGTCGTCGAGGTCGGCGTTGATCGGGCTCACCCGGACGTCCGCCGGCTCCAGTGCGCCGCGGTACGCCTCGCCCGCCACCCGCAGCCCGTCCGGACTCAGCCACGGGTCGTGTGCCGCGAGGCCGGCGATGGCCGGGTGGTCGGCGGTGATGTCGAGCCACGGCGAGATCAACACCGTGCGCCGCGGCGGCGCGAGGGTGCGTTCCCGCAGCGCCACCGCGACGGCCAGCGCCATGCCCCCACCCGAGGAGTCGCCGAGCAGGGAGAACCGCTCGGCACCGCACTCCCCCATCAGGCATTCGGCGAGGTCGGCGGCCGCCGGCACCACGACGTCCGCGGTCGCAGACGGCGCGAGCGGATAGATCGGGACCACCACCTCCATCGGCAACGACTGGGCCAGATCCGCGACCAGCAGCCAGTGTTGCCGGGTGATCTCGCGGAAGTAGGAGCCACCGTGGAGGTAGAGCGCGCTGTCCAGATCCCGCCGCGACGCGCCGTGCGCGGCCACCGAGTACACCGGCCAGCCGGCGCCGGTGCGCTCCAATCGGATGTCGACCCGCCGGTCGAGCCCGCGGGGCGGGCTGAACGAACGGGGCCGCAACGCCCGGCCCGCGATCTCGCGGCGGGTGGCCTCGGCGCCCACCCGCCTGCTGCCCCGCAACGCGAGCGCCGCGGGCATCAATCGGCTTGCCAGGCTGGTCATCAGCTCACGCTCGCGTGCCCGGCGATGAGATCGCGGTACCAGAAATAGGAGTCCTTCGGCGTCCGGGCGAGGGTCTCGTAGTCGATGTGGACGAGCCCGAATCGCTCCTTGTACCCGGCCGCCCACTCGAAATTGTCGAAGATCGACCAGGCGAAGTAGCCCCGCACGTCGACGCCGTCCTCGATCGCCGCCCGGACCGCATGCAGGTGTTCACGGTGGTAGTCGATCCGCCGACGGTCGTCGACCCGGCCGTTCTCGTCGGGGTCGTCGTCGTGGAACGACGCCCCGCTCTCGGTGATGTAGATCGGCGGCAGCGCGTCACCGAACCGGTCCGCGAAGATCCCGAGGATCTCACGCAGCCCCGCGGGGACGATCGGCCAGCCGAAGTCCGTCCGCTCGTAGCCCTCGAGTGCGACCGGCTGGAACGGCATCCCCGGCGGCAGGTCCACCTCGAGGACCCCGCTGCTGCCCTCATCGGAGGTGGGCGCGGCGATCAGCGTCGGCTCGTAGTAGTTGATGCCGAACCAGTCGAGCGGCTGCGAGATCACCTTCAGGTCCTCGGCGACCGGCCCCTGCAGCGCCGCGGCCAACTCCTCCGCCGGATAGCTGCCCCGCAGGACCGGATCGGCGAACGTCCAGTTCACGATGTGGTCGTAGATCTCGGCGGCGGCGACATCGGCCTCCGAATCACTGGCCGCGTGTACAGGCGCGTGGTTGGAGGCGATCCCGATGTTGCCGCAGCCCGCCGCGCGCAGCGCCTGCACCGACAGCCCGTGGCCGAGCAGCTGGTGGTGGGCGGCCTGCAGTGCGCCGAAGCCCAGTTCCTGGCCGGGGGCATGCACGCCGAGCGCGTGCCCGTACAGGGTGTGCACGACCGGCTCGTTCAACGGCATCCACATGCGCACGCGATCGCCGAGCCTGCGACCGACGATGTCGGCGTACTCGGCCAGTCGATAGGAGGTCTCGCGGTTGAGCCAGCCGCCCGCCTCCTGCAGCTCGACCGGCAGGTCCCAGTGGAACAGGGTGACGGCCGGATCGATCCCGGCCGCGACGAGCTCGTCGACGAGGCGGTCGTAGAAGTCCAGACCCTCCTCGTTGACCGGACCACGGCCGGTGGGCTGCACCCGGGACCAGGAGACGGACAGCCGGTAGGCGTCGACGCCGAGGTCGCGCATCAGCCCGACGTCCTCGCGGTAGCGGTGGTAGTGGTCGATGGCGACGACTCCCGTCTCGCCTCCGACGATAACGCCGGGCCGCTCGCAGTACTCGTCCCAGATCGAGCGGCCCCGCCCACCCTCATCCACCGCGCCCTCAATTTGGTAAGCGGCGGTGGCGACGCCCCACAGAAAGCCCTGAGGGAACGTCGGATTGGTTTCAGTCGCAGTCATGAGCCGAGTTTGCCGAAATGTTGGACGCGCGTCCAGTGCGGTGCTTGAATTCATCAACACACCGCCCGAACGGGCCCGGCGAAAGCACACTGGCCTCATGACGCTCCCCACCCCCGCATTGCGGGCCGCTCGCGTGTCGACCGCCGTTGGCTTCGGCCTGCAGGGCATGTTCCTCGCCGCACTCCTGACGCAGCTCCCCCAGTTCAAGGACCGGTACGGCTTCGACGACTCCACCATCGTCGTCGCGGTGGTGCTGGTCTCGCTGGTCGCGGCCGTCGGCAGCGTGATCGCCGAGTACCTGGCGACCAGGACCTCGAGCAAGACCACTCTACGAGCGGGTCTGTTCGTCATCGCCTGCGCAGGCACCGGGATCGCCTTCGCGCCGTCCCCCGCCGCGTTCTTCACCGGGTTCGCCGTGTACGGCGTCGGCCTCGGCATGGTCGACGCGGCCACCAACATGCAGGCCGTGGCGATCCAACACCGCTACGGCCGGTCGATCCTGTCCTCGTTCCACGGCGCGTGGAGCGTCGGCGCCATCGTCGGCGCCCTGTACGTCTCGGCCTGCTCGGCGCTCGAGGTGAGCCTGCCGGCGTCGATCTTCGGCGCCGCGCTCGGGGTCGCCGCAGGAACGCTGCTGATCGGTCCGCGACTGCTCGAGGTCGGACCCGAGGCCGAGGCGACCACGTCCGCCGCACCGCTGACGATCCCGATGCGCCCGTTCCTCGCCCTCGGTGCGGCGATGGCGCTGTTCTTCGCCATCGACTTCAGCGTCGGCAACTGGTCGGCGCTGTACCTCAAGGACCTGCTGCTCGCCAGCGCCAGTACGGCGGCCCTCGCGGTCGCCGCCTATCAGACCGCGGGCCTCGTCTCCCGCCTGACCGGCGACTTCTGGGTGCGACGCCACGGCGAGGTCGCGGTGGTCCGGGTCGGCTCGGCGATCGCCGCGCTCGGGCTCGTCGTCGTGATCGTCGCGCAGAGCCCGACCGTCGCGATCATCGGGTTCCTCATCGTCGGACTCGGCGCGCCGGTCATCGCCCCGCTGTGCTTCAGCGCCGCAGGCAGGCTCGCCCCGCCCGACCAGACGGACGCCGTGATCGCCCGACTCAACCTGTTCAACTACGCGGGCACATTGGTCGGCGGCGCCATCGTCGGCGCGGTCGCGGCCGTCTCCAATCTGCGAATCGGCTTCGTCCTGCCGCTGCTGTTCGCGGTGGCCCTGTTCCTGCTGGCCCCCGCGTTCCGGCCCAAACGGGTCGCCGCAGGGGCCGATTCCGCCGACCTGACGCGTGTGGTCGACTAGACGCATGCCCTCTCAGTTCGCCGTCGTCCGCGCCATCTCATCCGACGCGGCCGAGCTCGCCGCCGTTGCCGCCGAGACCTTCCCGCTGGCGTGCCCGCCGTCCGCGACCGAGGCCGACATCGCGGACTTCATCACCACGGTTTTGTCCCAGGCCCGCTTCACCGAGTATCTGGCCGCGCCGGACCGAACGGTGCTCAAGGCCGTCGGCGCGGACGGGATCATCGGCTACGCGATTCTCGTCGACGGCACCCCCGACGACCCCGATGTCCGGGCGGCGGTCACGCTGCTGCCGACCATGGAGATCAGCAAGCTGTACGTGCTGCCTGACCGGCACGGGGACGGGGTGTCGGTGGCGCTGATGACCGCGGCGCTGGACCACGCTCGCGCTCTCGACGCCGCGGGTGTCTGGCTCGGGGTGAACCAGGAGAACACGCGGGCGCAGCGCTTCTACGCCAAGCACGGGTTCGAGCGGGTCGGCACCAAGACGTTCCTGGTCGGCGAGCAGCTGCACCACGACTTCGTGATGCAGCGAGCGGTCTAGGCAGCGACCTCGAAGCGGGACAGCGCGAGCAACCGCGAGGTCGCGCGCAGGTACTTCTTCCGGTAGCCGCCCGCGAGCATCTCCGGGGTGAAGATCTCGTCCAGCTTGGCGCCGGACACGGTGACCGGGATGCTCGCGTCGTACAGACGGTCGGCGAGCACGACCAGTCGCAGCGCGACGGACTGGTCCTGGGCCGGGTGCACGCCCCGCAGGAACACCGCCGGCACGTCCGCGATCAGCTTGTTGTAGCGCGAGGGGTGCAGGGTGCTCAGGTGCGCGCACAGTGCGTCGAAGTCGTCGAGGGTCGCGCCGGGGACCCCGTCGGCGCGGTCTGTGAGCTCGGCGTCCGAGATCGGCTCCGGCGCGGGCGGCAGATCGCGGTGGCGGTAGTCGGGGCCGTCCACCCGGATCGTCTCGAAGATCGACCCGAGCTTCTTGATCTCCCGCAGGAAGTCCTGGGCCGCGAACCGGCCCTCGCCCAGCTGACCGGGCAGGGTGTTGGAAGTGGCCACGATCGACACGCCGCGCGCGGACAGCTCGGTGAGCAGGCGCGAGACGAGCATGGTGTCGCCCGGATCGTCGAGCTCGAACTCGTCGATGCAGAGCACGCTGTGGCCGGAGAGCTGCTCGACCGCGTTGTTGAAGCCGAGCGCGCCGACCACGTGGGTGAGCTCGACGAACGTCCCGAACGCCTTCGGCGAGGGCACGCTGTGGAAGATCGATGCCAGCAGGTGGGTCTTGCCGACGCCGAAGCCGCCGTCGAGGTACAGGCCCGCGCCGCTGGCCTGGGCCTTCTTGCCGAACAACCCACGCCGTCCGCCGGAACGGATCTTCGTCACCTTGGCCGCGAACTCCTCGGCCTTGTGCACGGCAGCCGCCTGGCTCGGCTCGTTCGGGTCGGGGATGTAGGAGGCGAAACTGACCTCGTCGAACATCGCCGGCGGGACCATTTGGGCGATCAGCTGGTCCGCCTGAACCACCGGACTGCGATCAACAAGACGCTCGTGCATGCATGGAGGTTATCGACGTGCTGTCATCTCCCATATGCAGCGCCTCGATATTGCGACCCACCTCACACCGCTCGACGACGATGAACTCCGCGACCTGCACGTCTATCCGGACACGACGTCCGCGCCGTGGGTCCGGGTCAACTTCGTCTCCAGCATCGACGGCGCGGTGAGCGCCGACGGGACGTCCGCGGGACTGGGTACTCCGGCCGACAAGCGCCTGTTCGGCGTCCTGCGCGAGCTGGCCGACGTGATCCTGGTCGGCGCAGGAACGGTGCGGGCCGAGAACTACGGCGGCGCCCGGGTCACGGCGGAGCGCCGCGCACGCAGACGCGAGCGCGGCCAGGCGGACGTGCCGCCCATCGCCGTCGTCACCGCGAGTGCCGACATCGACCCTGCGTCCCGCTTGCTGACCGACAACACCACCGCACCCCTGATCCTCACCACCGCCGACGCACCCCGGGATCGGAAGGCCGGGCTCGAGGCGGCGGGCGCGCGGGTTCTCGAACTCGGCGAGTCCACCGTGCCGCCTGCGGCGATCCTCGACACCCTCCACGGGCTCGGCCTCGCACGCGTGCTGTGTGAGGGCGGGCCGGGACTGTTCGGACAGCTGCTGGCGGCCGACGCCGTCGACGAGCTGTGCCTGACCACGGCCCCACTCCTGGTCGCCGGTACCGCACCGCGGATCGCCTTTTCCCCCGACGCCGCCCCGACCGCGATGCGACGGGCGCACCTGCTCGGGGACGAGGACGGCACGCTGCTCGCGCGCTGGGTACGCGAGCGGAACGGCTGAGCGACCTGGCAGGCTGTGCACCGTGACATCCCCACTGCGCAGGACGTGGCCGCTCGCCGTGGTACTCGCCGTCTGCTGCGCCTGCAGCGTCGGGCCGAGCGTTCGCCCCGATGTCGCGGTCGCGCAGCGTCCGGGAGAGACGACGGGCCGGACCGCCGACGCCGAGCAGGAGCCGCCCCCGCTCGAGGTGCCCCGCACGGATCTCGACTGGAGCGACTGCACCCGCACCACCCTGGACACGCTCGGTCTCGGACCTGGACCGGCAGGGCTGATCATCGAATGCGCACAGCTCGCGGCCCCGATCGACCAGTCCTCCCCGATCCCCGGCACCTTCAGCCTCGGGGTATCCAGGGCCAGGCTCCCGCAGACCCCGGCCGACGCCGGCCCGCTCGTCCTCACCTCCGGCGCGGACCGGGCCTCCACCGCCACCCTCGCGGCGTTGGCCGCGGGTCCCATCACCGACCTGCTGGCCACCCGGCCGGTGGTGGCCGTTGACCGTCGCGGGATCGGGACCTCGACCACCATCGAGTGCATCGACACCCCTGGCCTGCGCAAGGCCATGCTCGACCTCGGCCAGTTCTCCCCGCCCGACCCCGACGGCGGCGACGCCGCGGACAAGGTGATGACGCTCAGCCGCGACGCCACGGTCGGCTGCACCGACTTCCTGCAGCCGCAGGAACTGGACTTCGACGCCGCACACGCCGCGGACGACCTCGAGCAGCTGCGCAAGGCATGGGGCGTCGAGCGGTTGGGCCTGCTCACCACCGGAAACGGCGCGGCAGTCGGGCTCTCGTACGCGGCGCAGCACCCGGATCGGCTCTCCCGGCTCGTCCTCGACGCCCCCGGTTCGGTTCGCGCCGACGCCGTGACCGCCGCCGAGTCCCGCGTCGCGGGGCAGGAGGCGGCGCTGGCCGCCTTCGCCCGGCAGTGCGCCGCGCTCGCCTGCTCGCTTGGCCCCGATCCCCGGTCGGCGGTGGCCGACCTGGTCCGCCGCGCGTCGGCGGGCGAGCTGGCCCCGGTCTCCTCGAACGGAGTGCTGACCGCCCTCACCGGCTTCCTCGGCGCACCGCGCGGCGATCAGCAGGCCCGCGTCCGCGAGTTCTCGGACGTACTGGCCGCGGCAGGCCGCGGCGACGTCGGCCCGCTCGACTCCCTCATCGGGCACACCGCGGCCGCCACCGACTCGGACGGGCAGTTCATCGCGCGCTGCTCCGACGGAAGTCAGTGGCCGACGCCAGGCCGGGCCCGTGAGCTGCGGACCGCCTGGGCCGAGCAGTACCCGGTCTTCGGGCCGGACGCCGCGCTCTCGCTGCTGCTGTGCACGGCGTGGCCCACCACGCCGCCGCCGGAGCTGCCCGCCACACTCGACGTCGCGGTGCTCACGCTCAGCGGGGCCGCGGACCCGGTCGTCGGCAGCGCCGGGGCCGGCTCCGTGACCGGGGCGGTCGCGGCCGCTGGTGCCGCCAACGCGACCGTCGCCTGGCTCGGCAGCGGGCATCCGGTGTCGACGCATTCCGGCTGCGGGCAGCTCGCCATCGCGGGGTACGCGGGCACCGGCGTGCTGCCCCCGGACGGCGGCGCCTGCCCGGGCTGAGGCGGCGTCGCGGAGTGTCAACCGAACGCCCGGCCGCCCGCTCGGTGTACCGTGCCACGGTGTTCCTTCGACATCTCGAACCGCGCACCGGCCGGACGACCGCAGAGGTGGTCAAGTTCGCGCTGTGGCCGATCGCCATCATGACGGTGCTGCATCGAGTGCTCGTCAAGGCGGTGAACGGGTTCCGGACGGACGACTTCGCGCCGGTCTACAAGGCGGCACTTGCCTTCCTCAATCACCGGCCGGTCTACACCGCAAACTTCAACTGGGTGGATCCGCACTACCTGTACCCACCCAGCGGAACCCTGCTGATCGCCCCGATCGCGCTCATCGATCCGGAGCGCTCGCGCTGGCTGTTCATCCTCGTGAACGCGGCGGCCATCATCGTCGCCGGCTACCTGATGCTGAAGATGTTCAACCTGGCGCTCGACTCCATCGCTGCGCCGATCCTGCTGTTCGCGATGTTCGCGTCCGAGACCGTCACCAACACCCTTGTCTTCACCAATATCAACGGCCTCGTCCTGCTCGGCGAGGTGGCGTTCATGTACCTGCTGCTGCGCAAGAAGGACGCGTGGTCGGGCGTCGCGCTCGGATTGACGTTCGCGGTCAAACCCGTGCTCTGGCCCCTGCTGCTGCTGCCGCTGGTGAGCAAGCAGTGGAAGGTCTTCGTGACCGCGCTCGGCATCCCGCTGATCCTCACCGCGATCGCCTGGCCGCTGTCGGCCGACCCGATGGACTTCGTGCGGCGCACCGCGCCATACCTGGCGGAGTCCCGCGACTACTTCAACAGCGCGATCGTCGGCAACGGCGCCTACTACGGACTGCCCGACCTGCTGGTCCTGGGGCTGCGGGCCATGTTCGGCGTGATGGTTCTTGTGTCGCTGTGGCTGCTGTACCGCTACTACCGCGACGATCAGCTCTTCTTCGTCACCACCGCCTCCGGTGTGCTGCTGACCGCGTCGTTCCTGCTCGGCTCGCTCGGCCAGATGTACTACTCGATGATGATGTTCCCGCTGCTGATGAGCGTGGTGCTGCGGAACTCGGTGATGCGGAACTGGCCCGCCTGGCTGGCCGTGTACGGATTCATGAGTTACGACAGCTGGCTGTCACTGCGGTGGCCTGCCGCGGGCCGCGCCGCCGAGTACATGAAGACCACCCTCGGCTGGAGCCTGCTCCTCATCGTGATCTTCGCGGTCCTGCTCGGCCGGTACCTCATCGCGAAGCGCGAGAACAGGCTGGACGGCGGCATCGACCCGGCATTCCTGATCGAGGAGCGCACGAAGGTCGCCGTCGGCTGAGCCGACACATGTAGCCGTCGGCTGAGCCGACACATGTAGCCGTCGGCTGAGCCGACAAGTGTGGACCGCCTGAGTACCGTGGTGCCATGAGTTCCGCGGCAGATCCGGCACCCGTCCAGTTCACCGAAGCGCAGTGGCGCGAACGCCTGAGCCCCGAGGAGTACGCGGTGCTCCGCGAGGCGGGCACCGAACGCCCGTTCGTCGGCGAGTACACCGACACCACCACCGTCGGCGAGTACCACTGCCGGGCGTGCGACGCGCTGCTGTTCACCAGCACGGAGAAGTTCGAATCCCATTGCGGGTGGCCGTCCTTCTTCGACCCGGCGGACTCCGACGCGGTGATCCTGCGCGAGGACACCACCCTCGGCATGCGCCGGGTCGAGGTGCTGTGCGCGAACTGCCACAGCCACCTCGGCCACGTCTTCGAGGGCGAGGGCTATCCCACCCCCACCGATCAGCGCTACTGCATCAACTCGATCTCGCTTCGCATGGTGCCGCAGGGCTGAGTCGCGCTCACTTCGGGGCGAACATCTTCTCGATGATCGTCTTGGCGATGGTGCTGGCCGGGTCCTGACCGTTGGCGCCGGGCGCGAGGTTGGTCCAGACGACCAGCGTGATGCCGCTCTCCTCGTCGGAGCCCATGAACGAGTTGTAGCCGGGCAGTTCGCCGGTATGGCCGTAGAGCGGGCCCATCTTGGCGATCGCCCAGCCGTAGCCCGGTCCGTCCGGCGTGCTCGGGTCGACCGGCTGCACGCTCGCGAGGCGGCGTGCCTGCATGTCCGTGTCGAGGGACTTGCCGTCGGCCAGGGCCTCCGCCCAGGTCGCGAGGTCGTGCGCGGTGGAGATGCCCGATCCTGCCGACCACGCCCAGGACGGGTTGCCGTCGGTGACGTCGTTCGGCGCCAGGGTGCCTGCAGTCGCGGCGGCCTGCATGTCCGGCGGAAGCGCGGGGTCGGTCATGGTCAGCACGTTGTCGCCGAACATGTAGCCGCGCGAGTACGGGGTGGGGATGGCGTTCGAGGTCAACGCGGGGAATTCGGTGTGTTCCAGGCCGACCGGGGTGAACAGCCGGTCCCGGAAGATCTCCGGCAGCGGCTTGCCGTCGAGTTGCTCGGCGATCAGGCCTAGCAGGACGAAGTTGGTGTTCGAGTAGTGATAGCCCTGCCCGGGCGGGAAGTACGGCGGATGCGCGAACGCCAGCGACAGCAATTCCTCAGGCGCCCACACCTTCTGCGGATCCCGGTCGAGGGACTCGTTCAGCTCGAGCGTCTCGCTGTAGTTGAACAGCCCGCTGCGCATGTTCAGCAGCTGCTCGATCGTGATGCCGTCGCCGCCGGGGACCTCGGGCCGGTATTTCGAGACCGGGTCCTCAAGAGCGAGCTTGCCCTCCTGCACCAGCTGCAGGATCACCGTTCCTGTCCAGGTCTTGGTGTTCGAGCCGACCCGGACGTGGTCGTCGAGGGTCACCGGCGCACCGCCGTCGCGTTCGGTCGTGCCGTAGGTGACGGTCTGCTCACCCTCAGGGGTGCGTAGCAACACCACCGCGCCGGGCACCATGAACTGCTTGGCGGCCTCCTGCACGGTCGACTGCAGGGTCGCATCGTCGATCGCGGGGGCGGACGCTGCGGGCGAGGCGGGTGCGGAGGTGGTGCCCGAGTCCGATCCGGTGTCCGAGGAACAGGCACCGAGCAGCAGGGTCAGGGCGAATGCGGCGCCGGCCGCTCGGAGATGGCGTGGTCGACAGGTCACCGCACGACGGTCCATGCCTGACGACCGTACGCCGCCGTGGTGCCGCGTACCGGCAAAACGGCGGGCCCGACGATCGTCGACGACGTCGCCGGGATCAGTCGCCGTCGACACCGGGTGGGGTAGTTGCCCAGTACGGGCGCCAGGCCGGCACCGCGAGGGGTGTCAGGCTTGCGAGGTGGTTGATGATTGCCCGTAGTCCCGGATGTGGGTTCGTTCTGGGGAGGATGAGCGAGAGCGGGTATGCGAGCGTCGGATTCACGATCGGGATGCGGCGCAGGTCGTGGTTCGTCGGCCAGATGTACCGGTCGCGTGCCCCGACGAGGGTGGCCACGTCTGCGGAGTCCGCGAGGGTGTCCAGGAGCACCTCGTCGCCGAAGTGCGGGCCCGCCGCGTCGATGCGGAGGTCGAATTCGGTGGCGAGCTGATCGTAGAAGTCCCCCCACTCGCTTCGGGGCGCGATACCCGGCACCCAGATCCGATGCCTGCGCAGTTGTGGTGGCGTCAGTGATCGTGCGGAGGCGAGGGGATGCCTCGGGCCGACAAGGAGTTCCAGCGGGGAGTCGAACGCGTGGATCATGCGCAGGTCGCGCGGCAACGCGGCCGGATCGGTGACCGTACGGAACGAGGCGTCGATATCGCCTGCTTCGACGGCGGCGACCACGACCCGAGGGTCGTTGACCTTGAGGGTCACCACGTCGAGCTCGGTGTCGGGATGCGACCGCCAATACTCGTGCAGGACAACGGCCTGCGCGGATCGCAGGCCGAGGACGTCGATCCGAAGGGCCCGCGAGCCCGGTCTGATCGCGGTGACGGCGCGATCGACACCCGTGACGATGCTTCGTGCGTGAGGAAGAAAGGCCTGGCCGTCGAGAGTCAGCTCGACCCCGCGGGCGGTACGGGTGAACAACCGGACCTCGAGCTCCCGCTCCAGGGTCGCGATCCGCTTCGAGACGGCCTGTTGCGTCACGCCCAGCTCGTTGGCCGCGTGTTGGAGCTGTCCGAGCTCAGCCGCCCGCACGAACGATCGCACTGCCTCGGTATCCATCGCCCCAGCCTATCCTTGCACAACCGATCGTTGTGGCTCGCCAGCGATGCAGTTGTTTGATCGGGCATCGGTGCGACTGATGTGATCGACAGACCCGAACATCGGTTGTTACGAAGGAGTCGCATGCGCGTGCAGTTGGGGCGCAGCTTCGGCTGGCTGTGGTCGGCCTATGCCGTCAGCACATACGGCACGTGGATCGCCTTCGGCGCCTTCCCCCTCATCGCGGTGCAGGTGCTGCACTCACCGGCATTCGCCGTCTCGCTTCTCGAAGCGACCGGACTCACCGTCGCGGCGATCGTCGCGGTCCCGCTCGGGCCGTGGGTCGAGCACCGGGCCAAACGGCCGGTGATGATCGCCTCGGACCTGGCCCGGTTCCTCGCGATGGCGAGCGTTCCCATCGCGTACTTCCTCGGCGCACTGACCTACGGCCAACTGCTGGTCGTCTCGGTCGTCTCCGGAACCTCGAGCATCGTCTTCACCGCCGCCTCCGGCGCGTACCTGAAACATCTCGTCCGCAGCGAGCACCTCCTCGTCGCGAACGGAAGATTCGAAGGCACGAGCTGGGTGGCGACCGCGGCGGGACCGCCCATCGGCGGCGCGCTCGTCGGGCTGCTCGGCCCGGTCGTCACCGTCGCCGCCGACGCGCTCAGCTTCCTGCTGTCCGCGCTCGGGGTCCTCCGCATCCGTGGAAGCGACGTCGCAGCGCCCCGCGACACCGCCACCAGGTTGCGCGCCACCGACCTGCTGGGCGGCTGGCGATTCATCCTGCACGACCGAGTCCTACGTCGCCTGTTTCTCAACTCGATCCTGGTGAGCGGCCTGATCATGGCCACCCTCCCACTCCTGGCCGTCCTCCTGCTGGGCGAATACCGTTTCCCCGCCTGGCAATACGGTCTCGCCTTCGGCATCCCGGCGCTCGGCGGCTTCGTGGGTGCCCGCCTGTCGGCGCGCCTCGTCGCCCGCCACGGCAGGCGCCGGGTCTTGATCGTCTCCGGCTGGCTGCGCTCGATCTTCCCGCTCGGCCTCGCCTTCACCCAACCGGGGATCGCCGGACTCCTCACGGTGATCGTCGTCGAAGGCCTGCTGATCACCTGCATGGGTGTCTTCAACCCCATCAACGCGACAGAACGCCTGCAGCGCACTCCCGCCGATCACACCGCACAGGTCCTCACCGCGTGGAGTGTCAGCAGCAAACTCACCCAGGCCACCCTCATGGTGATCTGGGGAGTCCTCGCCACACTCACCAGTCCACTCACCGCGATCACCATGTCCGGCGTTCTCCTGCTCTCCACCCCGCTCCTGCTACCCCGGCGGACACACATGCCCGAACCCGTGGCCTCGTCGGCCGAGGACGTCCCGGCCGCACGACTCGATAGGATTCTCGATTGAGGTTCTGACACATCACCCACAGAGAGAGTCGTTACGTGACAGAGGAATCCGACCGCGAAGACCTACTCCTCAGCGATGACGAGCGCATGCACGCCTTGAATGTCATCAGCGAGCACTACGCCGCAGGACGGTTGGACACCACTGAGTTCTATGACCGCTCGGAAGCGATCGCCTCCGCACGCACCCTCGACGTCATGCGCGGCGCTTTCCTGGGGCTGCCAGGCGGAATGCCGCTCGAGCAGGTCGACGGCCATCTCCGGAAGATCCCGGTCGGCGCAACCACCCCCGCGGCCCTGACCACGTCACCCAGTGCCGAGGCGGAGCTCTCCTCCCTGCGCAGGCGCGGCGGATTGATCGATTCGCTCGACGGAGTGATCTTCGGCATCACCCTCGTGACTTTCCTCGTACTGCAACTGGTCATCGACTGGGACTACGCCTGGGTCGTCTGGCCGTCACTGATCGTCACTCTGAGCCTCCCCCGGATGATCCTCAGCTTCAGCGACGACGACGAGGAGATCTACGAGGAGTTGAAGACCTCGGAAGCCCGATCACGCAAGAAGCGCCTCCAGGAGGCCACCGAGCGGATACACCAGCTCGAGACCAAGCGCGAACCCGACACGATCTGACCGCTCAGCGCGGCCGGATCGTGGGCGGGTCGTAGGCGCGGATCGGCGGCAGCTCGTCATCGAACCGCTCGACCTGCACGAGTACGTGCTGACCGGTGCAGCCGCGCGCCAGGCTCGAGGTGCCGACGTCGGCGGTGAGCACGTTCGGATTGCCGTGCACGCACATCGAATCCGGGTCGGCGGGGTCCAACGGATCGAACCAGGCGCCCGTCGAGAGTTGGACGACGCGGACCCGCACGCCCTCGTCGAGCACCGCCCCGGCCAGGCAGGCGCCCCGGTCGTTGAACACCCGGACCACGTCCCCGTCCGCGATACCGCGGGCGGCCGCGTCGTCGGGGTGCAGCCGGATCGGTTCGCGCCCCTGCACTTTCGAATTCTGACTGGTGGCCCCGTGGTCGAGTTGGCTGTGCAGCCGGGTCTTCGGCTGATTCGCGATCAGGTGCAGCGGGAAGGCCTCGGCCCGCCGTCCACCGAGCCATTCCTCCGGCTCGTACCAGGTCGGGTGTCCGGCGCAGTCCTCGTAGCCGAAGCCGTCGATGTCTGCCGAGAAGATCTCGATCTTGCCGCTCGGGGTGCGCAGCGCGTTGGCCTCGGGATCTGCCCGGAACTCCTCGAAGAGCGTCAGCTCCTCCTCGGTGCGCATGCGGACGTGCCCGCGCCGCCAGAACTCGTCGAACTCCGGCGCCTCCCCTCCGTCCGCAAGGACGTACCCGCGCCACTGGCCGTAGAGGTGCTCGATCCACTGCCCCGCGGTGCGGCCCTCGGTGAACCGCTCCCCGAACCCGAGCCGGTGCGCGAGCGCGGCGAAGGTGTCGTAGTCGTCGCGGGCATCGGCGAATCGCGGTGTGGCGGCGTGCATCGCGACCATCAGCGGATCGTTGCGCGTGCAGGACAGGTCCTCGCGTTCGAGGGACGTCGTGGACGGAACGACGATGTCGGCGTGCTTGGCCATCTGCGTCCAGTACGGATCGTGCACCACGATCGTGTCCGGCCTGGCCAGCGCGCGGCGCAGCCGACCGAGGTCCTGGTGGTGATGAAAGGGGTTGCCCCCGGCCCAGTACACCAACCGGATGTCGGGGAAGGTGCGGCGCTGACCGTCGAAGTCGTACTCCTGCCCCGGATTCAGCAGCAGGTCCGAGATCGCCGCCACCGGGATGGAGTCCGACACCGGGTTGGTCCCCTGGAACAGGGTCGGCAGCGGGTACGGCACCGGCGCAAGACCCGGCTCGTTCATCGAGCCGTACCCGTGCCCGAAACCGCCTCCCGGCAAACCGATCTGGCCGAGCATGGCGGCCAGGGTGATGCCCGCCCACGGAGCCTGCTCGCCGTGTCGCACCCGTTGCAGCGACCAGGTGACCGAGATCAGGGTGCGCCCCTCGGCCATTCGGCGGGCCAGGTCCGCGATGGCGTCGGCGGGCAGGCCCGACAGCTCTGCCGCCCACTCGGGCGTCTTGGCGACGCCGTCCGCCGCGCCCAGCAGGTATTGCTCGAACACCTCATAGCCGGTGCAGTAGCGGTCCAGGAACTCCCGGTCCGCGAGCCCCTCGTCGGCGAGCACGTAGGCGCAGGCGAGCATGATGGCCACGTCGGTCCCCGGACGCGGTGCGAGCCACTCCGCCTCGCCGTGCAGGTCGTCGCGCAACGGGCTGATGGACACGATCCGGCCGCCCCGCGCCCGCAGCGCATCGAGCGCGCCGCGGGTCGGGTGATGGCTGGTGCCGCCGTCGTTGACGGCGGTGTTCTTGAGCGGCACTCCCCCGAAGCACACCATCAGATCGGTCTCGCGGGCGATGACGTCCCAGTTCGTGGAGCGGGCGAACATCTTCCAGTGTGTCCCGACCACGCGCGGCATGATCACGCCGGTCGCGCCAAGCGAGTAGCTGTGCTCGGAGCGCGTGTAGCCGCCGAGCATCTTGAGGAATCGGTGGACCTGGCTCTGTGCGTGGTGGAAACGGCCGGGCGAGGACCAGCCGTAGGAGCCGCCGAAGATCGCGCGGTTGCCGTGCGTATCCACGACGCGACGCAGCTCACCGGCGAGTAGGTCGGCCAATTCGTCCCAGGACACCGCGACGAACTCGTCGGATCCCCGCCCCTCGGACGGCCCTGGACCCCGCTCGAGCCAGCCACGCCGGACGGCCGGTCCCGCCACCCGCGAGCGATGCCGGACGGAGCCGACCGTGTTGGCCAGGATCGGTGAGGGATCGCCGTCACCGGGGTACGGGTGCACCGCGGTGACCTCGGTGCCGTCGGATTCCGCCTCGAACATGCCCCAATGCGCCATGTGCTGGCGGCGCGTGGTTCCCGAACTCATGGCGGCCAGTCTGCCACCAGCGCAGGCGCCGCCCCGAACACCCTCGAGCGCCCGGTTTTGGGTGTATGCCTGATTCATGAGTCGCGGCGACGGACCGGCTCCACATGTCCTGGAACTTCGCATTCACGGGGTGAGCAACACCCCGCCGCACGACATGCTCGACGTGCAGGCCGACCAGGTGCACCGGGTGATCGGCGACCAGCTCGCCGGGTTCTGGACCGTCGACGGTGACGCCGCGGCCGAGCTCACCCCCGATCAGCGCGGGTACACCCCGCCTGGCGTCCGGCGCGAGGCCTACTCGTGGGGTGGGCTGGCGCGCACGACACCGGGAGGCACGGCACCCCTCGGTCAGGCGGTGCTGGCCGTGGTGATCAGGGCGGCCTGGTGCCTGGTGATGCCCTACGGGCTGACGAACCTGGCGTACTGGTCGCGGAATCTCTGCACCACCCCGGCCCAGGTGCGCCGGACCGCCACCGTGGTCCGACTGTTCGGGCTCGGCCTCACGCTGCTGTTCGTCAGCACCGTGGTGACGGTCTCCTCGGACCTGATCGCGCTGCAGTATCTGGAGCACGAGTCCGGGAACCTGCCCTCGCAGTTCCAGGCCCTGGCGAATCTGCCCCCGCAACGGCGACTGGCGGTGTCCCTGCTGGTGCCCGCCGCCGCGCTGGCGGTGCTGTGGTTCGTCTCGGCGCGGTCGCGGACCCGCTACGACGTGGACGGCGCTCGGCAGACCGCGGAGTCGGCGGATGCCACACCGGTTCTGCGGCGGCACGGGTTCTGGAACAACCGCGGCCACGCCACCGAGACCTCGATGATCCACATCGCCGCGGGGGTGGCGGGCACCGTGGCGATGTCCGCGCTGTTCGCCCCGCCCCGTGACGAGCGATTCGGCTGGGCCTTCTCGGCGATCGCGATCGTCGCCGTGCTGGCGATGGTCGCGGGCGCGGTGCGGCTGGTGCTCACGAGCGAGCGTGGTGTGGACGTGCCGGTCTCCCGCGCGGAGGAGGGCGTGCCCGCGGCGACCTGGGTTGTGGTCGCGGTCAGCGCGGCGGCCTTCGTGGCGCAGTCGCTGTTGCTCGCGTTCGGGCCCCACGACCCGAACGCTCCCGACGGGGACGCGCCGAGGCTGGACGGCCTGGTCGCGGTGCCAGCGGTCCTCGTCCTCGTGTTGCTGGCGCTGGCGCTGGCCGGACTCTCGATCCGGCGGATGTCGCCGTGGTGGACGATCGCGCTGGCTACCACACTCGGCGTGGCGGCGGTCGCGTACCTCTGCGGGCAGCGGGGGCCTGCGGTGATCGCGGGCGCGGCCGTCTTCCTCGTCTTGCTCGCACTCGCGTTGCCCGGCAGCGAATTCCAGGCCTGGTCGGGCCGGGCCGTCGGCGTCTTCCTGCTGTTGGCCCTCGGCGGCGCCATGCTGCTGTCGAACCTCGTGGTGGTCGGCGTCGGCAACTGGCTCAACGGCTCCGGCGGGGCCGCGGAGCTGGTGTCGGACGACCCTGCGGGTTGCCAGACCGAGATCCGCATCCCGCCGATCTTCGGCTGGTTCGGCGTCGGCCTGGTCGCGGCCGCCGCCGTGCTGGTCGTCGTGCTCGTGGTTGCGGGGTGCTGTGCCGTTCGGTGGGCGGCCTTCATCCGGGCCCGCGGCGGAGGTGTCACGCCGTCCCCGGCGACTGCGGATGCGATCGCGCTCGTGGACCCCGACACCGTCCCCGCCGAGCGACTCGCCAACGCCGCCCATCGCGCCGAACCGGCGATCGGCGTGCTCGCCGCGCTAACCCTCCTCGCGCTGCTCCCCTGCGTGATCCTGCCGCTGCTGCCCCGGCCACGCGACGGGGAACGCGCGTATCTGCAACTCCCCACCGGATGGGGCGCGCTTCTCGCCGCGGCACTCGCGGCGGCATTGGTTGGCGCCCTGGCCCTTCGACCACGCAGCGGCAGGCCGCTCGGCATCGTGTGGGATCTGCTGGGTGTGGTCCCGCGGGCCGCGCACCCGTTCGGCCCGCCCAGCTACTCGGAGCGGGCGGTACCGGAACTCGTCGCCCGGTGCGACGCCTGGCTCCGCGCGGACGACGGGAACCGGGTGGTGCTCTCCGCGCATTCGATGGGGTCCGTGCTCGCCGTCGCGGCGCTCCTCGACCCACGGTCCGAGGCACTGGCCGAGCGCGGCGCCCTGCTCACCTACGGTTGCCAACTGCGTGCCTACTTCGGCCGCATCTTCCCGGAACTGTTCGGACCCGACGCCATCGCGAACGCGCCCGCGTCGGGTGCGCGCCCGCTCGCGCCCGACGAGTTCCTGGGCGACGACGCCGGCCCGGCGGCACATCCCCGCGCGCAGACGCTGTCCGGCCTGCTCCGAGGAACCCCGGGGCGCCCGCGGTGGATCAACCTGTGGCGCGAGACCGACCACCTGGGTTTCCCGGCGTACTCACGACTCCCGAACCGGGTGGACGTGCGGGCCGACGAGGTCGACAGGTCCGGATACCTGCCGACCGTCGCCGGCCACAGCGGCTACGTCCGCACCCCGCAGTACCGGGACGCACTCGCGGAGTTGCGGCGGATTATCGAGGCGTGAGGCCGATCAGGGCAGGGACGCGATCAGCTTCTCGACGTCCACCCGGGGCCCGGTGAAGAACGGGACCTCTTCGCGCACGTGCATCCGCGCGTCGGTGGCACGCAGGTCACGCATCAGGTCGACGATCCGGTCGAGCTCGGGCGCCTCGAACGCGAGGATCCACTCGTAGTCGCCGAGCGCGAAGGCGGGGATGGTGTTCGCGCGCACGTCCGGGTAACCGCGACCCGCCTTGCCGTGGTCGGCGAGCATCTTGCGGCGCTCGTCGTCCGGGAGCAGGTACCACTCGTAGGACCGCACGAACGGGTACACGCAGATGTAGGCACCCGGCTCCTCACCCGCGACGAACGCGGGCAGGTGGCTCTTGTTGAACTCCGCGGGGCGGTGCAGTGCGACGTTGCTCCACACCGGGTCGCTCGCGCGACCGAGGATGGTGGTGCGCCGGAAGTCGGCGTAGAGCTTCTGCAGATCCTCCAACTTCTCCGCGTGCGTCCAGATCAGGAAGTCCGCGTCGGCGCGCATCCCGGCGATGTCGTAGACGCCGCGGACGGTCGCGTCGGTATCCTCGAAGGAATCGAAGAACGCCTTCGCGTCGTCGATCGCCTTGGTGCGGTCCTCTTCGAGGACGCCCGGCTGCACCTGGAACACCGAGAACATCGCGTAGCGGAGCGTGGAGTTGAGCTTGTCGTAATCGAGGCGTGCCATGGCTCTATCGTGCCATCTGCTCCGCGACCGTGGTCGCCGCCGTCGTCGCCGCCGCCACGCAGGCGGGCACACCGACGCCGTGCAGCAGTGCCCCCGCGACGGCGAGCCCGGGCAGCGCGCCGATCGACTCCTCGATGACCTGCACGCGGTCGAGGTGGCCCGGCCCGTACTGGGGCAGCCCACCGTGCCAGCGCTGCACGACCGCGTCGACCGGATCGACCCGAAGGCCGGTGACCGTCTCGAGGTCCGCGCGGGCGGCCGCGACGAGTTCGGCGTCGGGGGCGTCGACGATGTCGGCGTCCCCGAACCGACCGAACGAGGCCCGCACCAGCGCCCCGCCGCGCTCGGCCAGGTGCGGCCATTTGCGGCTGGACAGCGTGAATGCCTTGGCGCGCACGGATTCCCCGGTGGCGACCAGGATGCCGGAGTTCTGCGGCAGCGGCGCCGCATCGGCAAGCGCGAGGGCGACGACGACGGACGAGGCCAGCGGGATCTGCGCGGCGGCCGCACTCGCGACGGGCGCGACCTCGGACAGCAGCGCGGCCAGCGACGGCGCCGGCACGGCCAGCACCACGCCGTCGACCCGGCCGACCGGATCGATCCACCAACCCGTCCCGCCGGGCGAGCGGGACAGGCCCGACGCGTCCGCGCGCAGCACCGTCGCGGCTGCCCTTTCCTTCAGCGCGTCGAGCAGCACGCCGTAGCCGTCGCGAAGCCCGCCGAACACCGGGCCGGGCTTCGGCCCCGGCATCGCCTCGGCGACCGCCGCCGACAGGCTGGCGGCGCCGCGGTCCAGCGCCGCGGCCAGGGTCGGCAGCGCCGCGCGCACGCCGATCGAGTCCGACAGTCCCGAGTACACGCCGCCGAGCAGCGGGTCCACCGAGCGACGCACCACCTGCTCGCCGAAGCGGGAACCGACAAGGGTCGCGACATCGGTGTCGGAGCCGGGCCGCCAGTCCAGCGGAACGCCCGGCTCGGCAGCGATCCGGGCCAGGGTCTGCTCATCGACGAGTCCCGCCATCGACTCCGGTCCCGCCGGGATGCCCATCAGGGTGCCCCCTGGCAGCGGGTGCAGCGTGGCCCCGGACCAGATCAGCGGGCGCACCCCGGCCGGGGCGACGATCTGGTCGGACAGGCCGAGTTCGGCGAGCAGCGCGGGCACCTCGGGCCGCCGCGCGATGAAGGCCTCCGCGCCGACGTCGACGCCGTCGCCGGCCAACTGCGTGGTCCGCAGCTTGCCGCCGACGCGCCCCGACGCCTCGACCATCGTGATGACGGCGTCGGGCCCGAGCCGCTGACGCAGTCGATACGCGGCCACGAGGCCGGAGATGCCCCCACCGATGACGGCGACCGATGTCACAGCGAGTGCACCAGCTCCACCGCCGCGGTCAGCACGCCCGGATCGGTGTCAGGGAGCACCCCGTGGCCGAGGTTGAAGATGTGGCCGATCGCACCCGCCGCGAGGGCCCGGTCCGCCTCGCCCGCCACCCGGCGGACCTCGCGTTCGACGGCATCCCAGCCGGCGAACAACACCGCCGGGTCGAGATTGCCCTGCAGCGCCTTGCCGGGGCCGACGCGGCGGGCGGCCTCGTCGAGCGGGATCCGCCAGTCGACGCCGACCACGTCGGCGCCCGCCTCGCCCATGGCACCGAGCAGTTCGCCGGTGCCCACACCGAAGTGGATCCGCGGCACTCCTGCCTCGGCGACCTCCGCGAACACCCGCTCCGAATGCGGCAGCACGAACTGGCGGTACTCGGCGAGCGAGAGCGCACCGGCCCAGGAGTCGAACAGCTGCACCGCGTCGACGCCTGCGTGCAGCTGCGCCTTGAGGAACGTGATCGTGGTGTCCGCGAGCGATCCGAGCAGCGCGTGCCAGGTCTGCGGATCCGAGTGCATCAGCGCCTTGGTGCGCTCGTGGTTACGGCTGGGACCGCCCTCGACCAGGTAGGAGGCCAGGGTGAACGGCGCCCCCGCGAACCCGATCAGCGGGGTCTCGCCCAGTTCCTTGGTGAGCAGCGAGATCGCCGCGGTGACCGCGCCAACCTCCTCGGTGCGCAGCCGCGGCAGCGCCGCGACATCGGCCGCCGAGCGGATCGGCGAGGCGACGACGGGTCCGGTGCCTGCCACGATGTCCAGGTCGATGCCCGCCGCCTTGAGCGGGACGACGATGTCGGAGAACAGGATCGCCGCGTCCACCCCGTGCCTGCGGACCGGCTGCATGGTGATCTCGCAGACCAGCTCGGGATTGAAGCAGGATTCGAGCATCCCGATCCCGGCCCGGATCTCGCGGTACTCGGGCAGCGACCGGCCGGCCTGCCGCATGAACCACACCGGACGGTGTGCCGGTGTGCGCCCGGTCGCGGCCGCCAGCAGCGGAGCCTGGGGCAGCATTCGCCGGTACGGGTACTGCGCGCCGGTGGTCATGGCCGCATTCGTGTCTTCCAGGTCGCTCATATGTCCCAACGCTCGTCGCCCGCCAAGTTTCCTTTCCCGGTCATGCTGCCAGATCCGCGACCGGGAACCCGACTCCAGCCGTGGCGGGCAGGCCGGGGCGACTCATGCACCGATCTGGCCTGCGATCCGGTGCTCGAGCTGTGCTCGTGCACCGGCCGGCAGCACGATCAGCCCGTCGAGGTCCTTACGCGCCTTCGCATACGCGCTCTGCCGCTCTTCCTGGGTGGCCCCCTCGTCCATGGCCAGCCGCAGCAGCCGCTGGGCACGGACCAGCCGCTCTTGCTCGCGAGCGGTGAATCCGCTGCGACGCCGTCGCTTCGCCTCCGCTTCGCAGACATCGAAGGCGATCGCGTAGCCATGCACGGCGTCGCGGTACTCGACCTGCGCCTCGTGGTTGCCGACCATCGATTCCGGGTCCTCCGGCCGGAGCAGGTCCGCGCGTCGCTTGGCCTTGTGGAACTCGACCGTCAGCGGCTCGCGCATGTCCGTGATCATCGGGAAGTCGAGCAGCGTCACCAGGCTCATCTCGTAGCCGAACCAGCGCGCATCGGTCTGATCGTGCTCGTCGACGATCTTGGCGATCTCGCGTCGCTGGGTCCGCTCGTCGGTGTGGATCTGCGCCTTGGCGCGAGCAATCTCGATCTTCGTCTGCTGCTTCAGCCGGTAGCGCTCCAGTCGCCGCTCGGCGCGGCGCCGGTTGGCCGCGCCGACTGCTTTCACGGCCCCGCCGATACTGCCGCCGAAGACGAACAGCAGCCACCAGGAGTGCGAGAGAAACCCGAGCAGCTGGTCCACCTCTTCATGATGCCTTCGGCGGGAGCAACGCGCGACGCGGAGCGCCGGGAGCCGATGCCGCTAGAACCGGCGCGCCTCCACCGGCGAGGATCGGGGCAGGTCTAACGTCCGCGTTGTGACCACGTCGGGATCCCCTGCCGAGCCTGCTCAGTTTCGCAGCGCGATAGCTGCGATGCAGAAGGCCGCGGTGCACCCGCAGATCGAGATCGGTCCGATCCGGCCACCGCAGCGATTGGCTCCGTACAGCTACGCGCTCGGCGCCGAGGTCCGGCATCCCGAGTCCGACATCGTGGCCGAACAGTCCGAGGGTGACGCCTTCGGACGGCTGATCCTGCTGTACGACCCCGAAGGCGACGAGGCCTGGAACGGCACCATGCGGCTGGTCGCGTACATCCAGGCCGACCTCGACGCCGATCTCGCCGCGGACCCGCTGCTGCCGGAGGTCGCCTGGAGCTGGCTGGTAGACGCGCTCGAGACCCGCGGTGAACCGATGACCGCGCTCGGCGGCACCGTGACCGCGACCAGCTCGGTGCGGTACGGCGACATCGCGGGACCGCCGCACGCGCATCAGCTCGAACTGCGCGCCTCATGGACCGCGACCTCCATCGAACTCGGCCCCCATGTGGAGGCGTTCTGCGAGGTGCTGGCCTACGCCGCCGGCCTGCCGCCGGTCGGCGTCACCCAGCTCGGGAGTCCGTCGAAGGGTTGAGCTCAGTGTGCGGGCGCTGCGCGGGCTCCGCGCCGGACGCCCTGCCCGCCCGGACCGAATCGAGGAACGCCGCGATCGCGCGGATCACCTGGTCGCTGCGAATCGAGTGGAAGATGTCGAAGGCGTGCTGCGCGCCGCGCAGTTCCGCATAGGCGACCGGGCTGGTCGAGACAGCCCGCAGCCTCGCCACGAACTCCCTGGCCTCCGCCACCGGCAGCAGCGAGTCGTGGGTCCCGTGCACGACGAGGAACGGCGGCGCATCGGCGCGCACCTTCGCCAGCGGCGACGCGGCCAGGTAGTCCTCGGGGAATCGCGCGCCCTTGCCGAGCACCATCTCGCTGATCCTCGACTCGACACGGGCCCGCACCTGCCTGATGCCCGTCTCCGCGGCGAAGTCGTAGGCCCCGTACATCGGTACGCAGGCCGACACCGAGGTGTCGATGTCCTCGAAACCCGGCTGGAGCCCGGGGTCGTTGGCGGTGAGCGCGACCATCGCGGCCAGGTGCCCACCGGCCGAGCCGCCCGTCACTGCGAGGAAATCGGGGTCGCCGCCGTACTTGTCGCCGTTCGTCCGCAGCCAGGCGACGGCCTGCTTGAGCGCGATGAGATGGGCGGGCCAGCTGGCGCGCGGCGAGAGCGGATAGTTCACCGCCGCGCACACCCACCCGCGGGAGGCCAGCTCCACCATCAGCGGCAGGCCCTGATGGTCCTTGCTGCCGATCACCCAGCCGCCGCCGTGGATCTGCAGCAGCATCGGCGCGTTCGGCGGTAGGTCGCGGTGGTGGTAGACGTCCACGCGGAACCGGGCACCGCCGGGCGCGTACTCGAGGTTGCTGACCCTCGCGACATCCTCGCGGAGCATCCGGAACGGCCTGCTGCTCGAGCGCCAGTCGATGGGGCTGCCTGCACCGGGATCGTCCACGCCGATCTCGCGCAGTGCGTCCGCCATCTCCTGCCCCGCGCGACGGGACGAGACCATCGCCGCCGTCAGCCCGGCAGCGGACACGGCCGCGAGCGCGAGACCCAGCCGGTCGCTACGCGTGGACACGCCGTGGCGGGCCAGGTGGACACCCGCGTCGAGGACCGTCGCCCCGAGTTGCTGGGGCGCCAGTTCCGACGTCAGCCAGCCGGCGAGGAAGGCGGGCACGGAGGCCCACATACCGGGGACGGGTCGCAGCGCGTTGGCCGTCAGCGCCGCGTTGACCGCCTGCCGGATCAGGAAACCCCGTGTCATGTGACCTCTTTCACCCCTGCGCCCGAAGCGGGCTTTTCCGTTCACCCGATTCAATAGTAGAAGCGCCTCTAAAGTTGGGACATGGAGAGACTGAGCGGTCTGGATTCAACGTTCCTCTATCTCGAGACCCCCACCCAGCTCTTGCACGTCTGCGGGCTGATCGTCCTCGACGTCTCGACGATCCCGGGCGGGTACGACTTCGATTCCTTCAAGTCGGAGCTCACCGCCAGGGCACAGGGCATGCCCGTCTTCCGCAGGAAACTGCACGACTCCGTGCTGAACCTCGACCATCCGGTCTGGGTCGACGACCCCGAGTTCGACATCGACCGGCACGTGCACCGGATCGCGGTACCCGGCCCCGGCGGCCGCAAGGAGCTCGCCGACCTGTGCGGTCACATCGCAGGCCAACAGATGGACCGCACCATCCCCCTGTGGGAGATGTGGGTGATCGAGGGCTCCGAGGACGGCACCGTCGCGATCATGTCGAAGATGCATCACGCGAACGTGGACGGCGTGACCGGGGCGAGCATGATGGCGCAATTGTGCGGGCTGTCCCCCGACGCGCCGCGACCGGAGGTCGACCCCGACCAGCGCACGGCGGGCGACGCGGACACCCTCGATCTCGCCGTCAGTGGCCTGGTCGGTTTCGTCAGCCGCCCGCTCCAGCTGGCCAGGGCACTGCCGAGCGGGCTCGCGCTGCTGCCGAAATGGATCACCCGCGCGCGACGCGGCGAGGCGATGCCCGCGCCCTTCACCGCGCCGCGGACCTCCCTCAACGGGGCGCTGACCGGCCACCGCAATATCGCCTACGCACAGCTGGATCTCGCGAAGGTCAAGCTGGTCAAGGACGCCTTCGGCGTCAAGGTCAACGACGTGGTGCTGGCGATGGTCGGCGGTGCGCTGCGCCGCTACCTCACCGACCGCGACGAGCTGCCCGACACCTCGCTGGTCGCGATGGTCCCGGTCTCGGTGCACGAGACCTCCGATCGGCCGGGGACCAACCAGATCTCGGGGATGTTCACCCAGCTGGGCACGCAGATCGGCGACCCCGTCACCCGGCTCACCGAGGCCAACGCGCACAACACCATGGTGAAGTCGCACAATGCCTCGCTCGGCGCCAGCCTGCTCCAGGACTGGTCCCAGTTCGCGGCGCCCGCGGCCTTCGGCCCGGCGATGCGGGTCTACTCCTCGCTCAAGCTGGCCGAACGCCATCCCGTGGTGCACAACCTGGTGGTCTCCAACGTCCCGGGTCCGCCGGTCCCGCTGTATCTCCTCGGCGCGCGCATCGTGGCAATGTTCCCGCTCGGACCGATCTTCCACGGCGCCGGACTCAACGCGACGGTGATGTCCCTCGACGGCAGGCTCAACGTCGGCCTGATGTCCTGCCCGGAGCTCGCTCCCGAGCTGTGGGACCTGGCCGACGCCTTCGGGCCCGCCCTCGACGAGATGGTCAAGGCCGCCCGCGCCAAGACCCGCAAGCGCAAGGCCACGTCCGCCCGGACGTGACGCGCACCCGGCGTCTGCTGAAGCGGCCGGGTTCGCGCCGTAAGGTCATTGTTCATGTCCGATGTCAGCGACCAGGCCCCCGAGCGCACCGCCGTGCCGCTCCTGACCCCCGAAGGCGGGCTCCCCGAGCTCGTCGACTCGACCCGGTTGCTGGCCGCGGCCGTCGACCGGCTCGCCGCGGGCACCGGCCCGCTCGCGGTCGACGCCGAGCGCGCATCCGGCTTCCGGTACTCGAACCGCGCCTACCTGCTGCAGTTCCGGCGGGCCGGCGCGGGCACCGTCCTGGTCGATCCCATCCCGATCGCGGGCGACCTGGCCCCGCTCGCCGAGGTGATCAACCCGCTCGAATGGGTGCTGCACTCGGCCGATCAGGATCTCCCCGGGCTCGACGAGCTCGGCATGCGGCCCGCCGCCCTCTACGACACCGAGCTCGCGGGCCGGCTGGCCGGCTACGAGCGGGTCGGTCTGGCCGCGATCGTCGAGCGCACGCTCGGGTTCGAACTGAAGAAGGGGCACGGGGCCGACGACTGGTCCAACCGCCCGCTGCCGGAAACCTGGCTGAACTACGCGGCACTCGACGTCGAGGTGCTCCTTGAGTTGCGCGACGCCGTCGCCGAGGATCTGGAGTCGCAGGGCAAGACCGACTGGGCCGCGCAGGAATTCGAGCACGTGCGGCTCGCGGGCCCGCCGAAGCCCAAGCCCGACCGCTGGCGACGCACGTCGCAGATCCACTCCCTCAAGTCGCCGCGCCAGCTGGCCGCGGTGCGCGAACTGTGGACCGCACGGGACGAGTTGGCACGCAAGCGCGACGTCGCGCCGGGGCGGGTCCTGCCCGACTCGGCGATCGTCGCGGCGGCGACCGCCGACCCGAGGACCGTCGACGCGCTGCGGGCGTTGCCGGTGTTCGGCGGACCTCGTCAGCGCCGGTCCTCTGCGCTGTGGATGCAGGCGCTCGAACGGGCACGGGCACTCTCGCCCGAGGACCTCCCCCCTGTCACGCAGCCGTTCACCGGTCCGCCGCCGGTCAACCGCTGGTCACGACGCAATCCCGAGGCCGCGGAACGGCTGACGGCGGCCCGCGCGGCCATCACCGAACTCTCAGAGCGGGTGAAGGTCCCGGTGGAGAACCTGCTCACCCCCGAGCTCGTCCGGCGCCTGTGCTGGGATTTCGATCCCGCCGATCATCCAGGAGACCTCACACGGGTGACCGCCGAGATCGACGAGACACTGGCGGCGGGCGGTGCCAGGCCGTGGCAGCGCGAGCTGACCGCCCCCCTGCTCGCGGAGGCACTGCGCACGGCACCCACCCATGTTACTGGTGAGTAATACGCGCTAGAGTGGACGTGCCGGACGTCGTGTCCGGCCGTTCGTCCACTCCAGCCAGGAGGAATCCAGCGTGGCTGCTCCCGCATCACAGCGCAGCGTCGTCTTCGTCGACGGCATCCGTACCCCGTTCGGCAAGGCCGGACCGAAGGGCATGTACGCGGAGACCCGTGCCGACGACCTCGTCGTCAAGGCCATCCGCGAACTGCTCCGCCGCAACCCGCAGCTCGACCCCGCCCGCATCGACGAGGTCGCCATCGCCGCGACCACGCAGACCGGCGATCAGGGCCTGACCATCGGCCGCACCGCCGGAATCCTCGCCGGCCTCCCGGAGACCGTGCCCGGCTTCGCCATCGACCGCATGTGCGCGGGCGCGATGACCGCCGTCACCACCACCGCGTCCGGCATCGGCTTCGGCCAGTACGACGTCGTGATCGCCGGTGGTGTCGAGCACATGGGCCGTCACCCGATGGGCGAGGGCGCCGACCCCAACCCGCGCTTCCTGGCCGACCGCCTGGTCGATCAGAGCGCGCTGGTGATGGGCAACACCGCCGAGAACCTGCACGACCGGTTCCCGACCATCACCAAGGAACGCACGGACGCCTACGCCGTGAACAGCCAGAACAAGTACGAGGCAGCCAAGAAGGCCGGCTTCATCGCCGACACCCTTGTGCCCGTCGCCACCCGCTCGGCCGCAGGCTGGGGCCTGGCGACCGAGGACGAGCCGCCGCGCCCCGGCACCACCGTCGAGGACCTCGCCGGCCTCAAGACCCCGTTCCGTCCCGCGGGCCGGATCACAGCAGGCAACGCGGCGGGCCTGAACGACGGCGCCACCGCCGCGATCCTCGCGGGCGAGGACACCGCCCTCGAGCTCGGCCTGCCGATCGGCATGCGCATGGTCGGCTTCGCCTACCAGGGCGTCGACCCGGCCGTGATGGGCTACGGACCGGTCCCTGCCACCGAGAAGCTGCTGGCCCGTACCGGATTGAAGATCGAGGACATCGGGCTCTTCGAGCTCAACGAGGCCTTCGCCGTCCAGGTCATCGCCTTCCTCGAGCACTACGGCATCGCCGACGACGACCCGCGCGTCAACCAGTGGGGCGGCGCCATCGCGTGCGGCCACCCTCTCGCCTCCTCGGGAGTGCGTCTGATGACGCAGCTCTCCCGCCAGTTCGCCCAGCGTCCCGACGTCCGCTACGGCCTGACCAGCATGTGCATCGGTCTGGGCATGGGCGGAACCGTGATCTGGGAGAACCCGAACTTCGACGGAGCCAAGTAACCATGTCTGAAATCGCAACCGCATTCGCCGACGAGGTCGTGACGAACGCGTTCACCAAGCTCGTGTCCGTCCCCGGGATCGAGGGCAAGGTCGCCCTGATCACCCTCGACAACGGCTTCGACCACACCAAGCCGTCGTCGTTCGGCCCCGGCGGACTCACCGCGCTCGACGCCGCGCTCGACGAGGCCTTCGCCGCGAACCCGACGGCGATCGCCATCACGGGCAAGCCGTTCATCTTCGCCGCGGGCGCGGACCTCAAGGGCGTGCCGTCCATCACCAGCCGCGAGCAGGGCCTCGAGCTGGGCCGACTAGGCCACAAGGTGTTCCGTCGCCTGCGCGAGTCCACCGTTCCGACCTTCGCCTTCGTCAACGGCGTCGCGCTCGGCGGCGGCCTCGAGGTCGCGCTGCATAGCCACTACCGCACCGCATCCGAGAGCGCGGGCGCGCTCGGCCTGCCCGAGACCATGCTCGGCCTGGTTCCCGGGTGGGGCGGCACGCAGCTGCTGCCGAACCTGATCGGCGCCGACAAGGCGGTCACCCTCGTCATCGAGAACCCGCTCAACAACGGCCGGGTCATCAACCCGAAGAAGGCCCTCGAGCTCGGCGTCGTCGACGCGGTGTTCGGTTCCGCCGACTTCATCGAGCAGTCCCTCGGCTGGGCCGCGCAGGTCCTCGCGGGGGAGATCACCCCGGCCCGCCAGGAGATCGACCGTGGCAAGGACTGGGACGACGCCATCGCCCGCGCGAAGGCCATCGTCGCAGGCAAGACGAAGAACAACGCCCCAGGCGCGGTCCGGGCCATCGAGCTGCTCGAGCTGGCCCGCGGCACCGACCTCACCGATCCGGCCTCGCTGGACGCCGGCTTCGCGGCCGAGGACGAGGCGCTCGCCGACCTGCTGATGGCCGACGAGCTGCGCGCAGGCCTCTACGCCTTCGACCTGGTGAACAAGCGGGCGAAGCGTCCCGCAGGCGCGCCGGACAAGTCGTTGGCGCGCAAGGTGACCGGCGTCGGCATCATCGGTGCCGGCCTGATGGCCAGCCAGCTCGCGCTGCTGTTCGTGCGCCAGCTCAAGGTCCCGGTGATCCTCACCGACATCGACCAGGAGCGCATCGACAAGGGCGTCGGCTACGTCCACACCGAGATCGACAAGCTGCAGGGCAAGGGACGGCTGTCCGCCGACGCCGCCAACCGCCTCAAGGCACTGGTCTCCGGCTCGCTGGACAAGTCGGCGTTCGCCAAGACCGACTTCGTCATCGAGGCCGTCTTCGAGAACCTCGACCTGAAGAAGAAGATCTTCGCCGAGCTCGAGGACTTCATCGCCCCCGAGACGATCCTCGCGACCAACACCTCGTCGCTGTCGATCACCGACATGGCGGCCGACCTCAAGCACCCCGAGCGGGTCGTCGGCTTCCACTTCTTCAACCCCGTCGCGGTGCTGCCCCTGCTCGAGATCATCAAGGGCGCCAAGACCGACGACGCTACGCTGGCAACGGCTTTCGCCACCGCCAAGACGCTGAAGAAGTCGGCCGTGCTGTGCGGCGACAAGGCCGGATTCGTCTTCAACCGCCTCGTCACCCGCACCCTCGGTGAGGTCATGACCGCGGTGGACGAGGGCACCCCGTTCGACGTCGCGGACAACGCGGTTGGCGGGCTGGGCATGCCGATGAGCCCGTTCACCCTGCTGGCCCTCGTCGGTCCCGCGGTCGCGCTGCACACCGGCGAGACCCTGCAGGCCGCGTACCCCGAGCGGTTCACGAGCTCGCCCGGACTCGAGGCGCTCGTCGAGGCCCGCAAGCCCGGCGTGTGGACCTACGGCGAGAACGGCCAGGTCGTCGACCCCGAGGTCGCCGCGCTGTGGCCCCAGGGCGACAAGGCGTCCACCGCCGAGGAGGTCCTCGAGCGCACGCGTCGCGCGTTCGCCGAGGAGATCGCGATCATGCTCGACGAGGGTGTCGTCGCGGCGGCCGAGGACATCGACCTCTGCCTGATCCTCGGTGGCGGCTTCGGCTTCTGGAACGGCGGCATCACGCCGTACCTGGACCGGACCGGCACCTCGGAGGCCGTGAACGGCAAGCGCTTCCTGGCGCCGGGCGTCGCGAGCGTCTAGCTGGTACGGCACACATCACGAAACGGGCGCGGCGCGGGAACTTTCCCGCGCCGCGCCCGTTTCGCTGGGTCTCGCCGCCGTTACAGCGTTATGGTGCAGGGTGCCCGTGAACGGCGGCTGTGGATGGCCGCACCGACGAAAGGCCATAACAGAATGCGAGTCAGACGTCTCAGGGGTGGGAGGGCCGTCTCGAGGCTCAAACGCTCGATATTGGTGTCAATGGCGATCGTGCTACCGCTCGGGGTGTCGGTAGCAGGTCCCGTTGGCACCGCGAACGCGGCGTTCGATCCGAACTTCGGTTACGACTTCTGGGTCAACTCCGACATGGGGCCGATCAAGTCACGGATCTTCCGCGCGGCCGACGGCAACACCAATCGTGTCGTGTATGCCCTCGACGGGATGCGCGCCCGCAACGACCTCAATGGTTGGGAGATCGAGACCAACGTCGCCCACGCGCTGACCGCCGCGAACATCAACGTCGTGATGCCGGTCGGTGGAGAGTCGAGCTTCTACGCGGACTGGAACGCGCCGAGCACCTGGGGCCCGGGAGACCTCGGTTCCTCCACCGGCAGCTCAAGCGGGTCGTCGGGGATGGGCAGCTCGGATGCTGCGGCCGACGCCGACGGAAAGGTCAACACCTACAGGTGGGAGACGTTCCTGACCCGACAGCTGCCGAGCGAGCTGGCCAAGCGGGAAGGGTTCAGATCCACCCGCAACGGCGTGTTCGGTCTGTCCATGGGCGGCAGCGCCGCGCTGACCCTCGCCGCGTACTTCCCGCAGCAGTTCAGCTTTGCAGGCTCGTACTCCGGCTTCCTCAACAACTCCGCGCCCGGCATGCGTGAAGCCCTGCGCGTCGCGATGATCTCCGCCGGCGGCTTCAACATCGACGCGATGGCACCGCCGTGGGGTCCACAATGGCTCCGGATGGATCCGTTTGTGTTCGCGCCACGCCTCAAGGACAACAACACCCGCCTGTGGATCTCCTCCGGCAGCGCGCTCCCCGGCAACGGAGACGTCAACGATGCACTCGGAATCGTGCAGGCAGTTCCGTTGGAGGCGTTGGCACTGGCCAACACCCGCGCGTTCGAGGTCCGGATGGCCACCATCGGCGCAGGCAACGTCCACTACGACTACCCCGCCACGGGAGTCCACAACTGGAAGAACTGGGAGGACCAGGTCTACCGCATGATTCCCGACCTGTCGGCCAACATCGGTTGAGTCGTCCATAGGGTTCACCTCTCGGATCCGCGCCCCAGGCACCTCGCCCGGGGCGCGGACCGGTTTCCGGAGCCAATAGAGTTAGGTTAGGCTCCCCTTTATGCGTTCACTCTTTCGTCTCGGCATCGCCGCCCTCGCCGCCACCACCCTGGTCGGCTGCGCCTCCGACACCGCAGACTCCGGCGACGCCGCGGCCGGCGACGGCACCTACCCGGTGAGAATCGAGAACACCTTCGGTACCACCACCCTCGAGGCGAGGCCGGACCGACTCGTCACCATGGGCTGGAACGCCCAGGATGTGCTCTACGCGCTAGGCCTCACGCCCGTGGGCCAGCCGAAGTACGTGTACGGGGCCAACCCGAACGGCGTGATGCCGTGGGCCGAGAAGTACTACGACGCGGACAAGACCACGCTGTTCGACGACCCGCAGGCAGGCGAGCCGTCCATCGAGACACTGGCCGCCCTGGCCCCCGACGCGATCCTGGCGCCGTACGAGGGATTCGACCAGGCCTACTACGACAAGCTCAGCCGGCTCGCCCCCACCGTCGCGTATCCGGGCAAGGCCTGGCAGACGACGTGGCAGGACCAGACCAGCATCATCGGTGAGGCGGTCGGCAAGCCAGACGAAGCGGAGGGCCTGATCGACGGGCTGGGGAAGACCCTGGCCGACACCGGATCCCAGCACCCCGAGTTCGCGGGAAAGACCCTCGCGGTGGTGAATTTCGACACCGGCGCGGGTGAGGCCAACGTCTACCTGCCGACGGATCCGCGGGTCCAGGTGCTCACCGAGCTCGGCTTCGTGAACGCCCCCGGCGTGGAGAAGCTCGCCGCGGCCAACGAGAGCGGCAAGTTCTACCAGGACATCTCGTTGGAGAACGTGCACGACATCGATGCGGACGTCATCGTGGCCTTCACCGACGGCGCGACAGATCCGCTCGGCAACCCGGCCATCGCCTCGCTCGGGGCGGTTCAGCGCGGCTCGGCCGTCCTCCTCAGCGATCAGCAGGTCATCGCCGGACTCAGCAACGTCAACGTGCTCAGCGTCCCGTGGGTGCTCGACAAGATCGTCCCGCAGCTGTCGGAGGCCGCGCAGCGCGCCGGCTGAGGTCTCGCTACCTACATGCGACCGCCGACGCCACCCGTGGGGGCGATCTGGTCGATGATCGCGAGATCGTCGGGAGTCAGCTCCAGTTCGGCCGCGGTGACGTTCTGGCCGACGCGCTGCGGGTTGCGGGATCCCGGGATCGGCACGATGTAGTCGTCGCGGGTCAGCAACCACGCCAGTGACAGCTGCGCGAGCGTGGCGCCCTTGCTTCCGGCAAGTGCGGTCAACTCGTCGACGATGGCGATGTTGGCATTGAAGTTCTCGGGCGCCCACCACGGGATGTACTGACGGAAGTCGTTGGCGTCGTATCTCTCGCGGGAGGCCACCGCGCCGCTGAGGAAGCCCCGAGCCAGCGGTGAATAGGCGACGAATCCGATACCGAGCTCCTCGAGGACGGGAAACAGGGGTTCGACGTCGCGCGCGAAGATCGAGTACTCGGTCTGCAGCACCGAGATCGGGTGTACCGCGTGCGCGGCGCGGATGGTGGACTCGTCCGCTTCGGACAGCCCCAGATATTTGACCTTGCCTGCCTCGACGAACTCTTTCATGGTGCCGATCACGTCCTCGATCGGGATGTTCGGGTCGGGGCGATGCTGGTAGAGCACGTCGATCGTGTCGACGCGGAGGTTGCGCAGGCTGGCCTCGACCACCTCCCGGATGTGCTCCGGGCGCGAGTCGAGACCGAAGGAGCGGGTGAAGCCGAACTTCGTCGCGATGACCACGTCGTCGCGGATCGGTGCGAGCGCCTGTCCGAGCAGTTTCTCGCCTTCGCCCCAGCCGTACATCTCGGCGGTGTCGAACATCGTCACGCCGAGCTCATGGGCCTTTCGGATCGCGGCGATCGACTCGGCGTCGTCGGTGGGGCCATAGCCCGTGGCGGTACCCATCGCCCCATAGCCGAGAGCGGCAGCGGCCAGGCCCTGACTGCCGAGAGTGCGGATGTCCATGATGAAGCCCTTCTGTTGTCACAGCCAGTCACAGGTGTCAGCCTCTGACACTTCCGGCACTGTACGCTTCCATCGTGGAAAGCTCATCGAATCCGGGCCTGCGCGACATCACGCGCAAGGCCGTACGCGCACGGATCGCCGAGGTCGCGATAGACCTGTTCGCCCAGCAGGGTTTCGATGCGGTCACCGTCGAGCAGATCGCCGCAGAGGTGGGCATTTCGGCCCGCAGCTTCCACCGCTACTTCCCGGCCAAGGAAGACACAGTCATCGGCGACCTCATCCCCTGGGGTGAGTTCGTCCGCGACGCCTTCGCCGCGCGGCCGGCCGATGAACCGGTCTGGGATTCTCTGCGTGCGTCCTTCGAAGCCCTGCTGGCTCAACCGAACAGGGACGAACAACGAACCAAGAGAACCATGCGCGTTCTGACGAGCGCGGCCTCCCTACGCGCCCGCAACCTCGAGAAGCACCTGCTGTGGGCAGGTCTGCTCAACCCGCTCGCGAAGGAGCGACTAGCCGGCGATCTCGCAGTACTGCGAGCACAGACACTGGTACAGGCGTCGCTGGCCTGCTTCGACGTTGCGCTGACCGCCTGGGCCGAGCCCGACGAGACCAAGGATGCCGTGGAGCTCCTTCGTCAATCCTTCGCCACGCTCGCGCCCAGAAATCCTACGTAGGGCCGACCACCGCGCTCTACGTCCCGTGAAGCCAGGCCACGGGCATTTGACCACACCCCCACTGCGCGAGATCGTGAATCTCATTCGGTCGACCAGGGGGGGACTTCGCGATGGACACCGAGCCAATGGTGCCGATCGGATTCGATATCGCTTGGACGGCAATGGTGGCCGTATGGGCGATCTTGACGATCACGGCGCTCGTCTCCGCATTCAGGGCCGACCATGACCGCTGGGGAGGGTACCTGCGTGTTCTGTCAAGAGGTGGAACATTCGAACACCGGACCGCTGATCTTGGCGTGGGTCGACGAGGGAAGCGTCGACCCACGCCAACTCCGAACAACCGTTAGACCTCACTAACTCTGAGGGGATGCGCTCCCCATCCGGCCGCTACAGAACGCTCGCACTGCACAGGCTCATCGCCAGCGCGGATCAGTAGAGCGGTCAACATGGTTGCGCCGTATTCGAGAACCTCCCTCACGAGAGGTCCGGTCGCAACGAGTGAGGTCAGCCCGTGGCCGATGATCCAGCATTGGGTGGCAAGTTCCGGCGCAACAACCGCGTCGGATAGTCGCCCGGCGAGCTTTGCTCGTTCTACAGCGCGAACGAGGTAGCTCAGGGTTTCATCTGCGGCCAGAGGATCTTCGAGTTCGATGGTGTCGTCGAACATGACGCGATAGAGGTCAGGATTCGCCAACGCATTGGATACGTATGCGGAACCTAGGGCAACCAAGTCCCGAATGGGATCGTCGGAGACTGGAGTCTTCTCGAGAATCGCCGCCAGCCGTGTGAATCCTTCCTGCCGCACGGCCATCCACAAGCCGTCCATGCCGTCGAAGTAGGTGTAGACGGCCATCGTGGATACGCCGGTCCCAGCAACGAGTACACGAATCGTGATCGGCTCCCTGGCACGAAGCAGCCGGGCCGCTCGCTCCACCAACAGTTCCCGAATCGCAGGATCCTTCACTCTAACCACGCCAAAACAATACATAACGCTGCTATGTTTTCTCGTGACCGATCGCCTGGCCCGGACAGAGATGAGAGTTGAAATGCCAGTTACCTTGATCAACCCTGAAGGACTGCCGAAGCCCGACGTCTACCGGCAACTGTCAATCTCGACGGGCTCGAAGATCGTTTTCCTTGCAGGACAGGTCGCTCGCGATGCAGACGGAAGACCGGTCGGTGACGGCGACTTCGCCGCACAGGTCGAGCAGGCGTACCTCAACATCGGAACAGCTCTCAACGAGATCGGCGGGTCGTTCGATGACGTCGCGAAGCTGACCATCTACGTTGTCGACTGGACCCCGGACAAGATGGCACTCCTGGGTGAGGGCGTGACCCGAGCGGCCGAGAAGATGGGTATCGACCCGGTCAAGCCGATCACGCTGTTGGGAGTCGCGTCCCTGGGAGAACCGGATCTCATGGTCGAAGTCGAAGCGACAGCGGTACTTTCCTAGCTTCCGCATCCTAGGCTCGCCGGGCGCCTGGATTCTGCTCACAGCCCAGCTTCGAGCTCCGCCGCCCGCCGCAAGTCATCAGCCAGTTCTGGTCCACCGTCCGCCGTCTCTCTTGCGCGGGCCAGCAGTTCTCGGGCCAGGTCAAGCTCACGTCGGCGGACCGCCACGTCGGCCCGCAGCACCAGCAGCTTCACGAGCTGGACGGGGGTCGGCTCGTCGTCGCTGCGATGCAGGGCCCGGTCGAGGACCTTCACCGCCAGCTCGAGGTCCTGCTTGGCATCGGCGAACAGTGAGCCCATGTGGATTGCCCGGTCGAATGTGTTCTGCGGCAACGGCCGGTGCTGTTGATCTTCACTGATCGGCTGGGCGATCTGGATGGTGTTTCCACCGGGATCGGTCATCAGAAACTGTCGGACCCCGTAGCTCATATCCTTCAACGCACCCACCCGCGGAACCCCTTGTGTAGGGACTGACCCGAAGGCCTCCTGCATCCCCTGCGTGAAGACCGCGTACAAGTAGTCGACGTCATCGGTGTTGACCAGGCAGCCATGCGCGCAGGACATCGGATCGAAGTCCTTGTCTCCATAAAAGTTCAGCTCGATACCCCCACGCTGCACGCTCAGAAACTGGTACGGCGCCGTCTGCCGGAACGTGATCTCAAACCCCAAGGCAGTGTAGAAATCGGCCACCGGATCAATCGACCGGGCCTTCAGCGCGGGAATCGTCTTCTCAGTCATGCCCCCGACGGTAAAGATCGAATCCACCGCGTGCACATGAAAGTGAGAACCCCAACTTTCCCTGGTCATCCGCTGATTTGCGCTATCTGCGGGCATTCAACACGGCCGACCACGACGTCAAAAACCCGCCGACGGCAGCAACTGTTCCGCTTGGGCACGAAGCGGGCTACGCAGACAGCGACACGGGGACCAGCTGTTGTTCGAAGTCGTCGCGCATGGTGCGCCATAGGCGTTTCGCGACTTGCCGTTTGAGGCATCGCATGGCCTCACGTGAGGTCTTGCCTTCGGCCATTTTCCGTTGGTGGTAAGCGTATCCGGGGCTGCTGGGTGTTCGGGCTTGGTGACGGCGACGATGTGGATGACGGCGTTCAGGGAGCGGTCGCCGCTGCGTGAGAGCTGGTGGCGCTGTTTGTCGGCGCTGGCGACTTCGACGGGGGCTGTGCCGGTGTAGCTGGCGTAGGCGGCCTCGTTGGCGAATCGGGTGGGGTTCCCGGTGCGGGCGAGGATGCGGGCTGCGGTCACGGTGCCGACGCCGGGGATCTTCGGTAGCTGGGTGCCGCTGGCGGCGCGTTCGGTCTTGATGCGGGTGGTGAGGTCGTCGATCTGGAATCGGATTCGTCGCAGGTCACCGACGATCTCGAGGGCGATGTTTTTGCGCATCGCGTCGGCCGCGGTCTCGGGCCGCAACCGCTTGAGTTGTGTGGGGGCGTCCTCGGTGGCGAAGTCGCGCTCGATCCCGCCCGGCAAGAGCTCGCGGAGGACGGCGTGGGGCTGGTTGACCAGCCGGCCGTTCTGTTTGACCAGGTCGGTGCTGCGTTCATCGAGGATCGCCAGCAAGTCGGTGTGCCCTTCCGGGGCGACCGGCCGGAAGTCGCCCTGACTGAACACGACACACGCGGCCGCGGCCGCGTCGATGCGGTCGTCCTTGCGCCGAGGCCCCCGCGGGGGAGCTCCCGCACCCGGGCTGTCCTCCGTGCCGAGTGGATGGGGGTATCCGCGGCCGGCATTCCGACTTCCGTTCACCAAGGTCCGGTGACGTTCCTGTGTTGAGCCAGGCTGCGGACGGAGACCGTGGTGAGGCAGAACCCTCTTTGAGCCAACCCTCCGGCCGGTCGAGTGAACTTCCGACTTGTATGGCGGGGCGGCTCGTGTTCGAACCGGCGTGTTGGTTCACATCCGTCGCCAACCGTCGCCGACTTGTTCGTTGACGCCCGCACACCAGCCCCCCGATCTCCGGTGAACGTTCACAACGTGGTCACCAGCCGTGGTCACAACATTTCCATGTCAGGCGGCCGCCACCATTGTGATAGAACATATGTTCGATTAGTATGGATTCATGCACCTCTCCGAGCTGCTCGACCGACCACAGGACGTGGTCGCGTGGCAGATCGACGAGCGTGAACTCGCAGCCCTGGTGCCGAAACTCTCTAGGCGGATCCGCCAGCTCGAGGCGCTGCGAGTGCGACTGGCACAGGAGGCCGCCTTCCGCGGCGCGGTCACTCTGACCGGCGCCTCATCCGCCGTCAGCTGGCTCGCCGAGTCATCGAAACTCACCCCCGGCCACGCCAAACGCGTGATGTCGCTGGGCGCCGACCTCGACCGCTTCCCCGACGTCAAGGCCTCCTTCGAGAACGGTGACATCGACACCGAACAGGCCCAGTCGATCATCGGACTACTCCTCAAGGTCCCCGCTTACACCGCCGACATCAAGAACTCCGCCAACGGCGGAAACTTCGACGACCCCGCCGCCGAATGCGCCGGCCAATGCACCAAGTACCTCCTCACCAACGGCGCGAGGGAGAGCGCCGAAGACACCCGCAGACGAGTCGCCGGACTTGCCTCGATGCTCCAACCCGACGAGACCAACCCTCCCGACGACGAGAACGAGAAACTCAACGAGTTCTTCGCCTCCCGCACCGCCGGTGGCCGCCTCCGCGTCAAGGGACACTTCGACAAGGCCACCGGCGAACAACTCATGACCGCCCTGTCCGCACTGTCCAAGCCGCAACCCGGCCGCACCACCACCAGCGGCGAGCGCGAACCCGACGCCCGGTCCGCACCCCAACGGCGAGCCGACGCCTTCGCGGACATCATCCGCCACTACCTCGACACCGGCACCGCCCCCGGCGAAGGCGGCGAACGCCCCCACATGACCGTCTTCGTCGGCCTCGGCGACCTCGCCAAGGCCGCCCGCGGCACAGGCGAAGAACCCGATGAGAAGACACCGCCGACTACGAGACTCGGTTCATCCTTTATCCGCCGCGGCCCCGCCTGGATGCCCTGGCTCGGACCGATCGGCCTCCGCCTCGCCGTCACCGCCTCCTGCGACGCCTCGATCACCCCGATCGTCATGGACGACGACGGCAACCCACTCGACGTCGGCCGCACCACCCGCACCATCCCCCGCCGACTCCGACGCGCCCTCGACGCCCGCGACTGCGGATGCGCATTCCCCGGATGCGGCCGCCCCGCCGCCTGGACCGACGGCCACCATATCCACCACTGGTCGAACGGCGGCGAAACCAAACTCTCGAACCTGGTACTGCTCTGCCGGTTCCACCACACCCTCATCCACAAAGGCGACTGGCAGGTCCACATCGGCCACGACCAGCACCCATGGTTCACCCCACCGAACTGGATCGACCACGAACGAAAACCCATCCCAGCCCACAACCGAAGTCAGCTGCTACTCGCCTGCTGACCGCACCAACTCCACACAAGCACCGCCCCGGACCGCGACCCCCACAAGGAGGCCGCGATCCGGGGCGGCGTTTATCGACAACATCGCACCCGCATCGGCGTAGCGTCCACACTGTCTCGGGTGTTGCACGACGCAATGGGGCGTCGACCGCGGGACGCGCTAGGGGTCAGAGATGGCACAGAGCGACACCGCCTTCGGCGGCACCGGGTCGGGCGCGGCGAAGGCGGACGTCGCCCACGCCGTGATGTTCGCGGGAGCGGCCGCACTCGGCGGCTTCCTCTTCGGCTACGACACCGCGGTCATCAACGGCGCGGTGGGCGCCATCCGTGACAAGTACGACATCGGCGCCGCCGGAACGGGACTCACCGTCTCCCTCACACTGCTCGGGGCCGCACTCGGCGCATGGATCGCAGGCGAGTTCGCCGACCGCCTCGGCCGCATCCGGGTGATGCAGGTGGCCGCGGTGCTTTTCATCGTCGGCGCCCTCGGGTCGGCCTTCCCGTTCAGCGTCTACGACCTCACCGCCTGGCGCGTGCTCGGCGGCGTGGCGGTCGGCTTCGCGTCCGTGATCGCGCCCGCCTACATCGCCGAGATCTCCCCCGCCGCCATCCGGGGCCGCCTCGGTTCCATGTACCAGCTCGCCATCGTCCTCGGCATCGCCATCTCCCAGCTCATCAACTACGCGTTGTCCGAGTCTGCGGGCGGGGCGAGGGGCAAGCTGGCGGGAGTCGAGGCCTGGCAGTGGATGCTCGCGCTCGAGGCGGTTCCTGCCGTGCTCTACCTGATCATGACCTTCACCATCCCCGAGTCCCCGCGGTTCCTGGTCGCCCGATCGCGTGACGAGGATGCCCGCAAGATCATCTCCAGGCTGGAGGGCGGCGACCACGATGCGGTCACCGTCCGGATGAACGAGATCCGCGATTCGCTGAGCGAGCACCGGACCAAGACCACTGTCCGCGAACTGTTCTCGAAGCGGCTCGGGGTGGCGCCCCTGGTCTGGGTCGGCATCGCCCTCGCCGCGCTCCAGCAGTTCGTCGGGATCAACGTGATCTTCTACTACTCCAGCACCCTGTGGCAGGCGGTCGGATACGGCGAGGACAGGTCACTGTTCATCAGCGTCGTCAGCGCAGGCGTCAACATTCTCGGCACCTTCGTCGCGATCGCGGTCATCGACCGGATCGGTCGCAAACCGCTGCTGCTGATCGGCTCAGTGGGGATGGCCATCTCACTGGCCATCACGGCGGTGTGTTTCCACACCGCCACCATCACCACCGACGCGGACGGCGACTCGGTTGCGACCCTCAGCGACACCAACGGCATGATCGCGCTCCTGGCTGCCAACGCGTTCGTGTTCTTCTTCGCCTTCTCCTGGGGCCCCGTGGTCTGGGTCCTGATCAGCGAACTCTTCCCGAACCGGGTCCGCGCCGCCGCGGTCGGCGTCGCCACGGCCGCCAACTGGGTCGCCAACTTCCTGGTCTCCTCGACCTTCCCGACGCTCGCGGACTGGAACCTCTCGCTCACCTACGGCGGGTACGCCGCGATGTCCGCGATCTCGTTCTTCGTCGTGCTGCGTTTCGTCAAGGAGACCCGGGGACGCACCCTGGAGGCGGCCGGCTGACCACCGGCGCCGAACGTCAGATCCGGTCGGTGGCCGTCGTGGCGACGATCCGGAACGCGGCCGGGGCGGCGTCGGTGTTGGTCGGGTCGGGACCCTCCCCCGGTGTGCCGACCGAGACCGCCGGGATCTGACGGGGGGCACCGGACAGCGTCGCCATCTCCCGCCAGATCGGTTGCGCCTCCTGGAGTTCGAGGGCCATCGCGATCAGCCCGGCCTCGTCCCACGGCCGCCCGCCGAGCTGAACGCCGAACGGGATGCCCGTCTCGGCCGATCGGCCCGCCGGAATGCAGAGTGCAGGCGCGCCACTGTAATTCGCCCACTCGACATCGCCGACCACGTTCTCCGGACGCTTCACACCGTCCAGCTTGGTGCCGGGAAGCAGCACACAGTCGAGCCGGTTCTCCGCGAGCATCCGGTTGTACGCACGCTGATACTCGGCCCGTGAGCGCTGGAAGTCCCAGTACTCGGAGACCGGTGCGGCCAACATCGCGATGGCGCCGCCCATCATCGCCGCCGACATC
The DNA here is from genome assembly GCF_003050885.1 of Rhodococcus sp. OK611. Classification (NCBI taxonomy): domain Bacteria; kingdom Bacillati; phylum Actinomycetota; class Actinomycetes; order Mycobacteriales; family Nocardiaceae; genus Rhodococcus; species Rhodococcus sp. OK611. The sequence goes on along the minus strand of NZ_QAOZ01000006.1, from coordinate 235,369 downwards.
GGCTCGTAATCGGCTGTTCGGTCGGAGAACTGGCGGTGGTAGGCGCCGGCCTCGATGTAGTCCCCCGGGAGCATTCCCTCCGGCAGCGGGGGCATCTCGACACCCACGATCTCCCCACCGAGCTCGCGCACGAGTCCGATGAATCCCTCGAAGACCGCGGCGAGTGCGCCCGGCAATGCCTCGCCGACTCCGTTGGGAAGACCGAACCGCTTACCCGCCAGAGGATTCCGCCCGCCGCGCGCGACCAGAGAGTATCCGCCCTCGGGCAGGGTGGGCGCGGTCGCGGTCACCGGGTCCTGCGGGTCGAATCCCGCCATGAAGCCGAGCAGCAGTGCCGCATCGGCGATGCTGTGGCCGATCGAACCGACGTGATCGCGGCTCCAGATCCCGGGGATCACGCCGTAGCTGCTGCACAGACCATAGGTGGGCTTGATGGCGCTCACCCCGCACACTGACGCGGGCAGGCGAATGGACCCCCCGGTATCCGTGCCGGTGGCGAGCGGCGCGAACCGCGCGGCCACCACGGCAGCACTGCCGCCCGAGGAACCGCCGACGGACGCCGTTGTGTCCCATGGGTTTCCGACCTGCGGGGTACACGATCCGATCGCGAACTCGTGGGTGTGCGCGTGCCCCATCAGGACCATGCCCGCCTCGCTCAGGCGCTGAACCACGGTGGCGGTGCCCGCGGCGATGTTGCCCTCGAGCACCCGGCTCGACGCCGTCAGCGGCAGACCCTCCACCGCGAACAGATCCTTCAGCGCGATGGGCAGGCCGCACACCAGGGGCGCCGCGCCGTTGCGCGCGACCTCGGCGACGGAGAGACGCTGGGCAGCCCGGTCCGCCTGCTCATACGCCAGCTCCGGGTAGATCCGAACCCAGGCCGACACCTCGCCGTCCAGGTCCGCGCTGCGAGACAGGTACGCGTCCAACAACTCTCGGGGATGCAGCTCGCGGGACTGCAACAGGCTCGCCGCCTCGACCGCGCTCAGCAGAGCAGGATCCGTCGTGGCGATCGAACCCGACGTACCGGCCCGCTCCCCTCTCGCCAAAACGACTCCCAGTGTGCTCATCCGGACCCTCTCGCCGTCAGAACGCGGACGAGACAGAGCGGTACCCATGCGAAAGTTCCCCCAATTGGTTAGCGATTTGCACCAATCTAACTGATTCGCGGGTTACGCACTTCCAATTCAGACTTTTCGGGCGCGCCCGGACGCACACCGACGACCCAGCCGGTAATCTGGCGGGCCAGATCCTGTGCGGTGAGACCGAGTTCCTTGAGGATCTGATCCCGCGAGGCGTGGTCCAGGAATCGTTGCGGCACACCGACATCCCTCGAGGGTGTGTCCACCCCTGCGGCGCGCAGGGCCGCCGAGACACTGGAACCGATGCCGCCGTGCACTCCGCTGTCCTCGACCGTGACGACCATGCGGAAGCCCTCGGCGAGAGAGACCAGCGCCTCGGGTACCGGCAGCACCCAGCGCGGGTCGACGACCGCGGCACTGATGCCCTGCTGCTCGAGCCGGACGGCCGTCTCAAGCGCCACCTCGGCGAAGGGGCCGACGGCGACGATCAGTACATCTCCTGTGCCCGCCTCCGGCATGCGCAGCACGTCCACCGTGCCGCCGATCCGCTCGATCGCCGGGATGTCCTCGGCAACAGCACCCTTCGGGAATCGCAGGGCTGTCGGGCCGTCGTTGACCGCGAGCGCCTCCGCGAGCTCCTCTCGCAACGAGGCCGCATCCCTCGGCGCGGCGACGCGGATGCCCGGCACGATCCCGAGCAGCGAGAAGTCCCACATGCCGTTGTGACTGGCGCCGTCCGGACCGGTGATCCCCGCCCGGTCGAGCACGATCGTCACGGGCTGGTCGAGCAGCGCCACATCCATCAGCAACTGGTCGAACGCGCGGTTGAGGAAGGTCGAGTACACCGCGACCACCGGGTGCAGCCCGCCGAGGGCGAGGCCCGCAGCGGAGGTGAGCGCGTGCTGTTCGGCGATACCGACGTCGAACATCCGGTCGGGGAACCGCTCGCCGAAGGCCGCGAGGCCGGTCGGCCCCGGCATGGCCGCGGTGATCGCGACGATGTCCTGGCGGCGCTCGGCCTGGGCGACGAGCTCCTCGGAGAACACCGAGGTCCAGTCCGCGGCGGGCTCGGAACTCGACCGCCCGGTGAGCGGATCGATGACACCGGTCGAATGCATCTGATCGGCGACGTGGTTCTCCGCGTGGGCGTAACCCATGCCCTTGCGCGTCACGGCGTGCACGATCACCGGTCCACCGAAGGACTTCGCCCGTCGCATCGCCGACTCGAGGGCGGCCTCGTCGTGGCCGTCGACCGGACCCAGGTACTTGATGCCGAGGTCGGTGAACATGACCTGCGGGCTCACCATGTCCTTGATCCCGGCCTTCATGCCGTGCAGGAGTTGGTACGCGGCGCGCCCCACCCACGGCATCTTCTTGACCATGCGTCGGCTGTTGTCGAGGACCTTCTCGTAGCCGGGCTGCAGCCGCAGCGCCGCGAGGTGATCGGCGAGCCCACCGATGGTCGGGGCATAGGAGCGGCCGTTGTCGTTGACGACGATGACGACCGAGCGATTGCGGCCCGCCGCGATGTTGTTGAGTGCCTCCCAACACATTCCGCCGGTCAGCGCGCCGTCGCCGACCACGGCGACCACGTGCCGGTCCTGCCCGGTCAGCTCGAAAGCCTTCGCCAGACCGTCCGCGTAGGACAACGCGGCGGAGGCATGGGAGGACTCGACCCAGTCGTGTTCGCTCTCGGCGCGGCACGGGTAGCCGGACAGCCCACCCTGCTTACGCAGTGAGTCGAACTGGTCCATCCGGCCGGTGACCATCTTGTGCACGTAGGCCTGATGGCCGGTGTCGAAGATGATCGGGTCGGACGGCGAGTCGAAGACGCGGTGCAGCGCCAAAGTGAGCTCGACAACGCCCAGGTTCGGCCCGAGGTGGCCGCCGGTGGCGGAGACCTTGTGCACGAGGAATTCACGGATCTCCGTGGCGAGCTCCCGCATCTCGGCGGGGCTCAGCGCGCGCAGATCGGTGGGCGCCTGGATTCGAGAAAGGACACCCAACGAGATCGCTCCCTCCAGAGACGCAGCAAAAACTGCGTGAACACGGCGTCGACACCGTGCCGACCGACCCAGTCTACGGAGTCCGCATCCGACAACTACCCGACGTCCCGTCCACCCGCGCGGCGCGGCGGCGTTGCCTGCCCATTATGCCGAACTTCGGTGACCGAGGTCACCGCGGTGGACCTAAGCTGAGCCCCATGCGCAACGTCGTGGACGGCCTCATCGGGGAAGTGTTCGCACGGTGCCGGGAGAACCGCACCGGAGATCTCGCCGACTACATCCCGGAACTCGCCGCCGTCGCGCCCGACTCGTTCTCCCTGTGTATCGCCACCTCCGACGGATACGTCTACGAGTCGGGCGACGCGCACACCGAGTTCACCATTCAATCCATCTCGAAACCCCTGACCTACGGTCTGGCGCTGGCCGATCGCGGCCTGAGCGCCGTCGCCGAGAAGATCGATGTCGAACCGTCCGGTGAGCCGTTCAACGAGATCAGCCTCGACCCCGTCACCGAGCGGCCCCGCAACCCGATGATCAACGCGGGCGCGATCGCGGCCGCCTCGCTGATCGACGGGGACGATCCCGAGCATCGATTCGAGCGGCTGCGCCAGTGCTACTCCCGCTACGCCGGCCGCGAACTCGCGCTCAACGAGGCCGTCTACCGGTCGGAGGCACGAACCGGTCACCGCAACCGCGCGATCGGCCACATGCTGCGCTCGTTCGGCATCATCACGGCCGACCCCGACTTGTCCGTCGACCTGTACTTCAGACAGTGCTCGATCGACGTCACCTGCCGCGACCTCGCACTGGTGGCCGCGACGCTGGCCAACAATGGGGTCAACCCGGTCACCCACGAGCGGGCCCTGTCCCCTGATCACGTCGAACGGGTGCTCAGCGTGATGACCACCTGCGGGATGTACGACGCCGCGGGCGACTGGGTGACGCAGGTGGGTCTGCCCGCCAAGAGCGGCGTCGGCGGCGGGGTGCTCGCGGTGCTGCCCGGTCAGATCGGGATCGCGGTGTACTCGCCACGCCTCGACGCCCACGGCAACAGCGTCCGCGGGGTCCAGGCCTGCCGGGAGCTCTCGAAGGAGCTCGAGTTGCACTTCCTGCACGTGACGCGCGCGGCTCGGTCCGCGGTCAGGTCCAGCTACTCGGTCGCGGAGGCACCGTCGAGGCAACGACGCGGGCCCGCCGAACGCGACTCGCTCGAGAAGTTCGGGCAGCGCGCACGGATCTACGAGTTGCACGGCGACCTGCTGTTCGCCGGCACGGAGACCGCGGTTCGCGAGATCACCGCGCAGAGCGACGAACTCGAGGCGGTCGCCGTGGACGTCCGGCGGGTGGACGACGTCAGCGGGGTCGCGGGCCGGATGCTGTCGGACCTGTACGACGACCTGGGCGTCCGGGGGTGCCAGCTCGCGCTGGTCGACCCCGCCGGCCGGCTCGGGCACACCACCTCAGGGCTGGTTCCCACCGCGGGTGCCCGGGTCTTCGTCGATCTCGACGCGGCCCTCGAGTGGTGCGAGGACACCCTCCTGGATCGGCACTGCGCGGGTGCCAGGCTGCCGGAGTCGATCACGGTCGCCGAGCACCCCCTGTTGTCGGCGCTCAGCGCCGAGCAGTTCGACAGATTCGCGGGTGAGCTGGAGATCCGGACCGTTGCCCAGGGTGAGGTGATCGTGCACCGTGGCGATCCGGCCGCGGGCCTCTTCCTGATCCTCGCCGGACGGGTGAGCAACACCCTGCAGGGCGCCGATGGGGTCCCCCACCGGATCACCACGCTCGCGCCGGGGATGACGTTCGGCGAGATGCCGTTGCTGATCGGGGAACGGTTCCTCGGCGACGTGCACGCCGACACCGATGTTCGGCTGGCGGTGTTGCCGCCGGACCGGTTCGCCCACCTCAGCGCCGAGGCGCCCGGCCTCAAGGTGGCGCTTCTCGAGGAGTTGGCGGCGGGTGCATATGCCCAGATGGACGCCGTGATCCGGTCACTGACGCCACGCGGCCGCCTGGGCTGAGCCGCCCGTCCCGAGTCGATCCCGCCCGAATTGTCCGACCCGGCACCTACGCTCGAAACCACGTTGCCGTCGACCGCAGGATCGGAGAAGGTACTCAGATGACCTTGAACGCAGGACTCGCGATCGAAACCAACGGACTGGTCAAGCGTTTCGGATCCAACGTCGCGGTGGACGGTGTCGATCTCGCGGTCCCCTCCGGCGGCGTGTACGGCGTCCTCGGCCCCAATGGAGCCGGCAAGACCACCACGATCCGGATGCTCGCGACTCTGCTCGAGATCGACGGCGGCAGCGCCAGGGTGCTCGGCCACGACGTCGCCAAGGAAGCGGACACCGTCCGCAGCAAGGTCGCACTGACCGGCCAGTTCGCCTCGCTTGACGAGGACCTGTCCGGAACCGAGAACCTGGTGCTGCTGGCCCGGTTGTTCGGCTTCTCGAGGTCCGCCGCCAAGGCCAGGTCCGAACAGTTGCTGACGGCCTTCGACCTCGTCGAGGCTGGACCGCGCCAGGTGAAGACGTTCTCCGGCGGGATGCGCAGGCGCCTGGACATCGCGGCCAGCATCATCGTCACACCGGAGCTGATCTTCCTCGACGAACCGACCACCGGACTCGATCCGCGCAGTCGCAACCAGGTCTGGGAGATCGTCCGGGCCCTGGTCGCGGGCGGTACCACCGTGCTGCTCACCACCCAGTACCTCGACGAGGCCGATCAGCTCGCGGACCGGGTCGCGGTGATCGACCACGGCAAGGTGATCGCGGAGGGCACCACCGGCGAACTCAAGGCCTCGGTCGGGTCCGGCGCCCTGCACGTGCGCGTCGCGGATCAGACGAAACGGGACGCCGCGGCCGTCCTGCTCGGCGACGTCCTCGGCGTCGAGATCACGCGGGAATCCGATCCGGCGGCGCTGACCGCGCGGATCGAGGACCCGCAGCGGGTCGCCCGCGCGCTGCCCGCACTCGACGACGCGGGCATCTCGGTGACCACCTTCGCGCTCGGACAGCCCAGCCTCGACGAGGTGTTCCTCGCGCTCACCGGCCGGCCGGCCGAATCAGAAGACGACCAGGAATTCGTGAAGGAGACGACATCATGACATCGACCTCCGTGCAATCCCCGTCGGTTGCGCCGGCGGTGAGCGACGTGCTGCAGCTCTCGGGGCCGCGGCCGGCACGGCCGAACGCGCTGTCGACGTCGCTGTCCTTCGGGTGGCGGGCCCTGCTGAAGATCAAGCACGTGCCCGAGCAGTTGTTCGACGTGACGATGTTCCCGATCATGTTCACGCTGATGTTCACGTACCTGTTCGGCGGTGCACTCGCCGGGTCCACCGAGGCCTACGTGCAGTTCCTGATCCCGGGCATCCTGGTCCAGACGGTCGTCATGATCACCATGTACACCGGATTGACACTGAACAAGGACATCGAGAAGGGCGTCTTCGACCGCTTCCGGTCCCTGCCGATCTGGCGGCCTGCGCCGCTGGTCGGTGCCCTCTTCGGCGATGTGGTCCGCTACACGATCGCCTCGGTGATCGTGATGGTCCTCGGACTGATCATCGGGTTCCGGCCGCAGGGCGGGTTCGTCGGCGTGGTGGCCTCCATCGCGCTGCTGCTGCTGTTCTCGTTCAGCATGTCGTGGGTCTGGACGATGTTCGCGATGCTGATGCGCACCGAGCAGGCGGTGATGGGCGTGTCGATGTTCATCCTGTTCCCGCTCACGTTCGCGAGCAACATCTTCGTCGACCCGTCCACCATGCCGAGCTGGCTGCAGGCCTTCGTGAACGTCAATCCGATCAGCAAGTTGGTGACCGCGATCCGCGGATTGATGGCGGGCACCGTCGAGCTCGGCGATCTGGCCATCGTGCTCGGCTGGTGTGCCGGTTTCATCCTGATCTTCGGGCCCATCACGATGCGCCTGTACAACCGGAAGTCGTGACCGCGCAGATGACATCGTCCGTCACCGTCCTCGGCCACGGCTCGGCGGCCGCCTCCCCCGATATCATGCGGATCACGGTGTCCGTGGAGGCGCGCAGGCCCGAGGTGACCAGTGCGTTCGACCAGGCTGGGCACGCGGCTCGGGCGGTGTCCGAGGCGCTCCGCGCGGCCGGGGTGTCCCCCACCGACGTCTCCACCACGGGACTGTCCGTGCACGCGGACACCGTGTGGCAGGAGAACCAGGGCCAGCAGGTGGTCGGCTACATCGCCAGTACCGCGCTGTCGGTGACGCTGCGCGATCTGTCGGACCCCGGTCGGGTCATCGCCGACTGCGTCGGCGCGGGCGGGGACGACGTCCGGCTCGGCGGTCTCGAGCTGGGGATCGCCGACCAGGCCGGGCTGCTGGGTCAGGCCAGGGACGCGGCCTTCGCCGACGCCCTCGCGAAGGCGAAACAGTACGCGGGCCTGTCGGGGCGCGAGCTCGGCACGGTCGTCGAGGTCTCCGAGGACGTCGATTCTCCGCCGATGCCGATGCCGAGGCCGATGGTGCGGGCGATGAAGGCGTCCGCCGATGCCATGCCGATCGAACGCGGCGAGACCGAGCTGTCGGCGACGGTGCGGGTGCGCTGGACCCTGATCTGAACCCCCGAAAGTGCCCGTGACCTGCATCACCTGTGCCGAAGATCTCGTTCCCAGAGTTTGGGAAGGTGCGGGTCGGTCGGCGACACTGGTGACGTGATCCCCTACCTCGTTCTTTCCTCGGTATTGATCGCGCTCATGGGCGTGGTCGTCATCGGCCGCCGGACCAACGGCGGGCAGGCCTTCAACCTCGACCAGTTCCGCTCGCAGGCTCCGCTGGCCGGCGTCCTGCCCGCGGACAACCGCCCGCGACGCGAGTACCACGATCTGGTGGCGGCATACATCAATGCCGACGTGTTCCGGGCGGCCTGAGCCGGCCGCCATCTGAGCCACGACGCAACAGTGCGGCCCACCCGATCGGGTGGGCCGCACTGTTGTGTCGTGTCCCGGACTGTGTCGTGTCCCGGACGGGCCGACTAGACCTTCTCGTACTCCACGTCCGCGACGGACGGCTTGAGGTCGATCGTGGTGCGGAGCGGCTTGTTCGGCAGGAAGATCACCGCGATGACGGTGACCACCGCAACGGCCGCCGCGATGAGGAAGATCCGACCGGTCGCGTCGCCGTAGGCCATCCGGATCACGTCCTGCACGGGAGCGGGCAGCGCCTTCAGGTTCAGGTTGCCACCGCCACCGGGCGTGTGCGAGTCGATGCCGAGCTTCGCGAATCCCTCCGCGGTGAGGTCGGTGACCCGGGTGGCCAGCACCGAGCCGAGCACCGAGACACCGATCGCGCCGCCGAAGGTCCGGAAGAAGGCGACCACACTGCTGGCGGCACCGATGTTGTGGACGCTCACCGTGTTCTGCACCGCCAGGACGACGTTCTGCATCAGCATGCCGGTACCGAGGCCGAGCAGGGCGATCATCAGCCCGATCAGCCACATGTGCGTCTCGTGGTCGATCGTGCTCAGCAGCAGGAAGCCGATGAGCTGCAGGATGGAGCCCGCGACGACGAAGCCCTTCCACTTGCCGAACTTGGTGATCAGCTGGCCCGAGCCGACGGTGCCCACCAGCATGCCGAACACCATCGGGATGGTCAGCAGGCCGGCCTCGGTCGGGGTGTGCCCGCGCGCGGTCTGGAAGTACTGGCCGAGGAACGTGGTGGCACCGAAGAGTCCGACACCGACCGCGACCGAGGAGATGATGGCGAGTGCGGTGGTCCGCTCGGTGACGATCTTGAGCGGGATGATCGGCGAGGTTGCCTTGCTCTCGACGAAAACGGTGGCGATCAGCAGCAGGACACCGACGCCCACCAGCGCCGCCGACTCGGCGGAGATCCAGTCGTAGTAGGTGGCCTTGCCCGCGAAGGACACCCAGATCAGCAGCACCGAGACGCCCGCCGTCAGCAGGGTCGCGCCGAGCCAGTCGATGGTGACGCCCTCCTTGCGGTCGGTCTCGATGTGCAGCGTCTTCTGCAGCAGGACGAGCGCGATCACGGCGAGCGGGACGCAGACGAAGAAGCACCAGCGCCAGCCGAGCCCGTCGGCGATCACGCCGCCGAGGACTGGGCCGCCTGCCATCGACACCGCCATGACCCCACCCATGTATCCGGAGTACCGGCCGCGATCGCGCGGCGGGATGATGCTGCCGATGATGGCGACGACGAGCGCGGTCAGACCGCCCATGCCGATGCCCTGGATCACGCGGGCACCCAACAGGACCGGCACGTTCGGAGCGAAGCCGGCGATGATCGAGCCGACCACGAAGATCACGATCGCCGACTGGACCAGGACCTTCTTGTTGTAGAGATCGGAGAGCTTGCCCCAGATCGGCGTCGACGCCGCGGTGGCCAGCAGCGCCGTGGTGATGACCCAGGCGAACTGGGTCTGGCTGCCGTTGAGATCACCGATGATCGTGGGCAGGGCCGTCGAGACGATCGTCGAGCTGAGCAGCGCGGTGAACAGCGCCGCGAGCAGCCCCGCGAGGACCTCGAGGATCTCGCGGTGAGTCATCAGCACCTCATCGCCCGGCGGGGCGGCGTGGCTTGGCTTGTTTTCGGTTTCGGTCATAGGTGTGTTCTCCCCTGGTTCTGAGAAACGGCGTCGGACACGGCTCTCCGTACCGGCGGGGTCATGAAGGTGTGCTTGAGTCGACGGAGCGATGTCACGGCCTCGTGGGCCTCTTCCTCGCTCCATTCGCCCAACAGGGTGCGTAGGCGTTCGGCCCGGCGTTCTCTGTTCGCCCTCAGCAGCTCTGTCCCGGACTCCGACAGCCGCACGAGCGAGACCCGCCCGTCTTCCGGATCGGCGTGCCGCTCGACGAACCCGGCATCCACCAGATCCGCGATCTGTCGACTGAGCGACGACTGACTGACACACAGGTTGGAGGCGAGCTCCATCTGTCTGCACTGGCCGACGGTGGCCAGCACGTGCAGCACCCCGAGAAGTGCAGGCGGAAGTCCGCTCGTGTCGGCGCCGCCGAGAATATTGCGCAACGCCCTCCCGAAGAGAAAGACCTCCTCGACGAGGTCCTCCGCGGTGGCGGTCTGCACGGCCATGGGCTCCCCTGAACAGAGTGATTGATGCTTGCGGTCTGCAACTATATATTGGTTGCATTACCCATGCAATTTATTTGCCACGAGACTTGAGTCACTTCCGGACGCCGTGGCCCCAGTAGAATCGGTGGTGCACACGATCATGTGCGAGTGGATCACCACCACCGGGAGCGGAGGTGAGACACATGATGTGGCAGGAAATGATGGACATGTTCATGTCCTGGATGCAGCAGATGGGCTGGCAGATGCCCATGATGCCGATGAAGTGACGCCTTGCCAGGGTCCGCGCGGAGCGACCGCTACCGCACCAGCAGCGCGAGGCACTCCACGTGATGGGTCATCGGGAAGGCGTCGAAGGCGCGCACCTGCTCGAGCCGGTACCCCTGCGCGAGGTACAGCCCGACATCGCGCCCGAATGCCGACGGATCGCAGCCGATGTGGATCACCCGGCCCGGGCCCGCGGTCGCGAGCGCGTCGATGACCTCACGGCCCGCCCCGGACCGCGGCGGGTCGAGCACCACCGTGCCCACCGGAACCGGCAACTCCCCCACCACCTTCTCCACCCGGGCCGCCCGCAGGTGCACCTGCCCGAGATCCGCCAGCGCGCGCCTGCCGTCGTCGACCGCGCCGCGGCCCGACTCGACCGACACCACCTCGCCGTCCGGCCCCACCTGGTCGGCCAGCTCGGCGGCGAACACGCCGACCCCGCCGTACAGATCCCAGGCGATCGAGCCGTGAGCGGCCTCCGCCCACTCCCCGACCACCGTCGAATAAGTCTGTGCCGCACCACGATGCGCCTGCCAGAAGCCGGTCGCCGACAGCTCCCACGAACGCCCACCGACCCGCTCCACGGCGCGGCCGCTGCCCTCCACCACATGCTCGCGGCGCGGACCCGCCTGTGCGGCGCGCCTCGCGGTGGCACCGCGTCGGCCCGGACTTCGGCGGCCGGTGCTCGAGACCTTCGCGGGCTCGATCTCCACCACGTGCCGGGCTCCGTCGCCGTCGACCGTCACCTGGATCTCGCCGCCCGGTCGCCAGTCACGCTCGGCCAGGCCCTGGTACGTGCCCAGTACCGGCTGCGGGCACAGCAGGTCAGTGATCACCTGGGAGCTGCGGTAGCCATGGAAACCGGCCCGTCCCGCAGGGTCGACCGCGAGCCGGAGCCTTGTTCGCCACCCGGTGCCGTCTCCGGTGCCGGGCAGCTCCTCGACCTCGACCTCCCGCTCGACGCCTGCGATCCTGCGGAGCTGCTCGGCGACCACCGACGATTTCATCGCGCGCTGGGCGTCCGGGGTGGCGTGCGAGAAGTCGCAGCAGCCGGCCCCGCCGGGCCCGGAGATCGGGCATCGTGCCGTCACTCGCGCCGCTGAGGCCTCCACGATCTCGACCGCGTCCGCGCGGCAGAACGAGCCGCCGCGATCCTCGGTGATCTCGGCCCGGACGAGCTCACCCGGCAACCCGTGCCGGACGAACACCACCCGGCCCTCGTGCCTGGCGACACAGAAACCGCCGTGACCCGGGTTCCCGAGCCGAACCTCGATGCTGCGGCCGTACCAGCTCTCGCTCATCGACGGCCGTCCTCTGGGGCGTCGAAACCACGCCTGGTGCCGCCGGGCACCGCCTGGATGCGCTCGCGCTTGGCCCGCTCCGAGGAGCTGAGCTGCCACGGCACGCTCGTCACCATCACGCCCGGCTGGAACAGCAGGCGACTCTTCAGTCGCAGCGCACTCTGGTTGTGCAGGATCTGCTCCCACCAGTGCCCCACCACGTACTCCGGGATGAACACCGTCACGACCTCACGGGGCGAATCGCGTCGCACCCGCCTGACGTAATCGAGGACAGGCTTGGTGATCTCGCGGTAGGGCGACTCGATCACCTTGAGCGGCACGGTGATGTCGCTGTTCTGCCACTCGCGGACCAGAGTCCGGGTGTCGGCCTCGTCGACGTTCACCGTGACCGCCTCCAGGGTGTCCGGTCGGGTGGCACGGGCGTAGGCGATGGCGCGCATCGTCGGCATGTGCAGCTTCGACACCAGCACGATCGAATGGGTCCGACTCGGCAGCACGCCGTCCCACTCCTGCTCGTCCAGCTCTGCCGCGACGCTGTCGTAGTGCCTGCGGATCGACTTCATCACGACAAAGATCGCGATCATGGCGACGATCGCGATCCAGGCGCCTGCCGCGAACTTGGTGAGCAACACGATGACCAGCACGGTTGCGGTCATGGCGAGACCGATGGAGTTGATGACCCGCGAGCGCTTCATGCGGCGCCGCGCCGCGGGGTCGGTCTCGCTCTTCAGGTGCCGGGTCCAGTGCCTGATCATGCCCGTCTGGCTCAGCACGAACGAGACGAACACGCCCACGATGTAGAGCTGGATCAGCTTCGTGACCTCGGCCCCGAAGAAGACGACGAAGGCGATCGCGGCGCCGGACAGGAACAGGATGCCGTTGCTGAAGGCCAACCGGTCGCCGCGCGTGTGCAGCTGCCGGGGCAGGTAGCGGTCCTGCGCGAGGATCGAGCCGAGCACCGGGAATCCGTTGAAGGCGGTGTTCGCCGCGAGCACCAGGATCAGCGCCGTGACGATAGCGATGAAGTAGAAGCCGATCGGGAAACCGGAGAAGACGGCCTCGGCGATCTGTGCGATCAGCGTCTTCTGCTGATAACCCTCCGGCGCTCCGGTGAGCTGCGTGGCCGGGTCGTGCGCGTACACGATCCCGATCTTCTGGGCCAGCGTGATGATGCCCATCAGGAGCACGATCGCGATCGCGCCGAGCAGGAACAGCGTGGTGGCCGCATTGCGGGACTTGGGCTTCTGGAAGGCCGGCACCCCGTTGCTGATCGCCTCGACACCGGTCAGCGCCGCACAACCCGACGAGAACGCGCGGGCGATGAGGAAGGCGAACGCGACACCGTAGAGCTGAGTGTTCTCGGCGTGCAGGTCGAAGCCCGCCGACTCGGCCTTGACGTCGTCGCCGAGCACGAAGATCCGGAAAAGCCCCCACCCGAGCATCAGGAACATGCCGACGATGAACGCGTAGGTGGGAATGGCGAACGCGGTCCCGGACTCTCGGATACCACGCAGATTGATCGCGGTCAGGATCACGATGGCGGCGACCGCGAAGAGCACCTTGTGCGTGGCGACGAACGGTACCGCGGAACCGATGTTCGATGCGGCCGAGGAGATCGAGACGGCCACGGTGAGCACGTAATCGACCATCAGCGCGCTACCGACCGTCAGGCCGGCCGTCGGCCCGAGATTCGTGGTCGCCACCTCGTAGTCGCCGCCGCCCGAGGGGTAGGCGTGCACGTTCTGTCGGTAGCTGGCCACCACGACCGCCATCACCGCGCAAACGGCCAGGCCGATCCAGGGCGTGTACATGTACGCGGAGATACCCGCCACGGACAGGACGAGGAAGATCTCCTCCGGCGCATAGGCGACCGAGGACATCGCATCGGAGGCGAAGACCGGCAGGGCGATTCGCTTGGGTAGCAGTGTGTGCCCCAGCTTGTCGCTGCGGAACGGTCTACCTACCAGCAGCCGCTTGGCAGCGGTCGAGAGCTTTGACACCGGCAAAGCGTAATCCGTCCGAACCGATCCAGTGCCATCCGCCGCCCACTTCGCCAAATCGCGATGTGCGCGGACGGCACGGAACCGGGGACGGTACCGTTCGAATCGATGGTTGCCGCCGCCGCGGCGACCGCGGCACAGCGTCGGAACGCCGACGAGCGGAGGCAAGCGGTGTACGTAGTCGTGATGGGGTGCGGCCGGGTCGGATCGGCCCTCGCGGCCGGGCTGAACCGGATCGGCCACGAGGTCGCGATCATCGACCGCGACCCCGACGCGTTCCGACGCCTTGACCCCGGATTCACCGGGCACCGCATCGTCGGCATGGGATTCGACCGCGATGTCCTGCTCAAGGCGGGCATCGAACGGGCCGAGGCATTCGCGGCGGTCTCCTCCGGCGACAACTCGAACATCATCTCCGCCAGGGTGGCCAGGGAGAACTTCGGCGTGAGCCGGGTCGTCGCGCGGATCTACGACGCCAAGCGCGCGGCCGTGTACGAACGCCTCGGCATCCCGACCGTGGCCACGGTGCCGTGGACCACCGACCGCTTCCTGCACCATCTCACCCGCGAGAGTCACACCACCAAGTGGCGCGATCCCTCCGGCACCGTCGCGGTCGCGGAACTCGATCTGCACGAGGACTGGGTCGGCCACCAGGTCACCGAGCTCGAGGAGCACACCGGGTCCAGGGTCGCCTTCCTCATCCGTTTCGGCACCGGGGTGCTCCCCGACCGCCGCACGATGATCCAGGCCGACGACCAGGTCTATGTCGCCGCGGTCTCCGGGACCGTGGCCGAGGCGGTCGCGCTGGCCGCAACCCCGCCACCCGCGGACTCCTGATGAACACCGTCCCTCAGGCGTCGCCGACCGCGGCGCACGATTCGACCACAGACCCGAACGGATGGACCCGATGAGAGTCGCAATCGCCGGAGCAGGCGCGGTCGGCCGATCGATCGCGCGCGAGCTGATCCGAGGCGACCACCACGTGATGCTGCTCGAGCGCAATCTCGAACACGTCGACCCCGAGGCGATCCCGGACGCCGTGTGGGTTCACGCCGATGCCTGCGAGCTGGCCCTTCTGGAGTCCGCCGAACTCGAGTCCTACGACGTCGTGATCGCCGCGACCGGCGACGACAAGGTCAACATCGTGGTCAGCCTCCTGGCCAAGACCGAGTTCGCAGTGCGGCGCGTCGTCGCCCGGGTGAACGACCCCCGCAACGAATGGCTCTTCGACGACTCGTGGGGCGTGGACGTCGCCGTGTCCACCCCGCGGATGCTCGCCTCGCTGGTCGAGGAGGCCGTCTCGGTCGGCGACCTGGTCCGCTTGATGACCTTCAGGCAGGGTCAGGCGAACCTGGTGGAGATCACCCTGCCCGACGACACCGAACTGGCAGGCAAGCCGGTCCGCAAGATCCAGCTGCCCCGCGACGCCGCCCTTGTGACCATCCTGCGGGGCGGCCGGGTGATCGTCCCGCAGCAGGACGACCCGATCGAGGGCGGCGACGAGCTGCTCTTCGTCGCCTCCGTCGAGGTCGAGGACGAGCTCCGCGCGGCGGTCGGCGTCAAGCGCTGATACAAAAGTTCCGAATTGTCACGTAACTGAATTTGATGACCGCATTGTCCGGAATCGGGCAATGCGGTCATCAATTTTGAGAACCGGTGAATTTCGGCGGATGCAATTCACGGAACGTGCGGAAGGTCACAACCGATGCGACGGCGCACACAATTGCGGTGCACCCATTACCGGTGACCCGGGCGCCGTTCGCTAGGAACGCTCGTCACCCGCACCATTCGGCTCGGCGCCGCGATCCTCCGACTCCACCACGGCGTCCGGCTCGGTCTCGGTGTCGGGCCCTGCCTCCACCACGGCCTCGGCAGCACGGTCGGCGCGCCGGACCAGCCAGACCGTCGTCACCAGGACCAGCGCCGTCAGCGGCCAGCCCATCGCGATACGCGTGACCGCGAGCCACCCGGTGTGATCGGTGTCGTAGAGCTGAGACTGGACCAGATAGCGAGCCCCGAACACCAGCGCCCACGCGGCGGTGGCCAGGTCGTAGGCCCTGACCGCGGCTTTGCTGCCCCGCCACGAGTTGCCATGACCGTTGAGGAAGCCCCACAGGACGCCGACCAGCGGCCACCGGACCACGATCGAGAGCAGGAAGACCCCGGCGTAGGCGAGGCTCGTGTAGATCCCGAACAGGAAGTACCCCTTGGCATCCCCGGTCCGGTACGCGATGAACGCGCAGATACCGACGCCCAGGAAGCCCGAGATCGCGGGCTGGATGGCGCCCTTCGCGATCACCCGCCACACGAGGATTGCGGCCGCCACACCCAGGGCGGCCCAGATGGCCGCGGTGAGGCCCCAGAAGCTGTTGATCGGGACGAAGACCAGGACCGGCAGGGTCGAGTAGACCAGCCCACTGACTCCACCGAGCTGTTCGAGTACGGACTGCTGCTGCCTGTCGGTCACCCGACGAGACTGCCACATGTACCGGCGATGACTACGAATCCCCTCGAAGCTCGTAGTACGGGTTGTAGATCACCTTCTGGCCGTTGCGCTCACCGACGCGTCCGCGGACGAGCAGGGTCTTGCCCGGCTCGATCCCCGCGATCCGGCGCCTGCCGATCCACACCAGCGTCACGGCGTCGGTTCCGTCGAAGAACTCGGCCTCCATGTTCGCGGTCGAGGCCTTGGGACATGTCTCGACGCTGCGCAGCCGCCCGAGCATGGTGACCTCCTCACCGCGACTACAGTCGCAGGCGCGCTGTGCGCCCGATGCCTGCGACGATTCCACCATTGCCTCTGCATCGAGTTGATCGAGGTCCTCGGTGAGCCGGCGGGTCAGCCGACGAAAATAGCCTGTGGCCGCGAGTGCCATAGCGCGCTCCTGGAGCAGGTGCGGTGCGACTGTCGCCCCGCTTGTAGGTCTGTGTGATCGCCACTGTAGACCCATCCCGAACCGGGAACCACACGACTGTGAGGAGTGTCCCGGCCACCGGGCGGATAGCCCGTTCGCGGCCCCGACAGCACCCGTATGGCACCCGCCCCCGGCCTCGGTGCGACCATCGACGGATGCAGGAGATGACATGGCCGCAGGCGGCGGTGGTGCTGCCGGGAACCGGGTCAGACGCACACTTCGCAGAAAAGGCGTTCTCGGGCGCGTTGACGCAGGTCGGGGTGGAGATCATCGCCGTGGAACCCGACCCGCGGCGGGTGGTCGAGAGCTACCTCGAGGCGATGGACGCGGCCGCGGACCGGTATGGGCGGATCCTCGTCGGCGGCGTGTCGATCGGTGCCGCGGTGGCGGCACAGTGGGCCGCTCGCAACGAGTCCCGTGCGGCCGGGGTGCTCGCGGCGCTGCCCGCCTGGATCGGCGACCCGGCCGAGGCCCCAGCGGCGCTGAGCGCGACGATGACCGCGCGCATGCTCCGCGCGGACGGCCTCGACGCGGTGACCAGCGCGATGATCGAGACCAGCCCGGCGTGGCTCGGCGGTGAACTCGAGCGGTCATGGCGATCGCAGTGGCCGCACCTGCCCAATGCCCTCGAGGAGGCCGCGGCCTACCACGGCCTCGTCGAGGAACACCTCGCAGGGATCACGGTGCCGGTGGGCATCTGCGCCGCCACCGACGACCCGGTGCACCCCATCGCCGTCGCCCGGCGATGGGTGACGGTGCTCCGGTCGGCCACGCTGGCCACCGTCACCCTCGACGAGATCGGCGCCGACGCCGGCATCCTCGGCCGGTCCTGTCTGGCAGCCCTGACCTCGCCCTGATCGGCCGCGGGCCGGATCAGCGACGCAGCTGCTGCATCGCCGACCCAGAGCCGCCGGGACGCTCCTCCGGCGGCACGGTGTGATCCTGGGCGGCGGCCGCTGCTGCCTCGGCGGCGGCCGCGGCCTCGGCGACGGCGGCCTGCTGGACCTCGGTTGTCTGCTCGGCCTGCGCGGCCTGCTGCTGCGCCTGCATCTGCTGCTGCTGGGCCGCGATCAGCTGCTCGGCCAGCATCTGCGGGAGCACGACCGGGAGGGGCGTACGCACCGGGTACGGCTCGGCGCCGCGGTTGACCACCGTGCCGGCGAGGATCTCCCTGGCGATCGCGGTCAGCGGCGCCTCGAGGCCGGCCGATCCGACCGGGCCGGCCACCACGCACCGGATCATCCAGCGCGGGCCGTCGACGCCGATGAAGCGCAGGTCGGCGTTCGGGGTGACCGCGTGCAACTCGCGACCCCATGGACCGGTCTGCACACTGATCTCCGCCTGATCGGCACGCAGCGACTCGGCCAGGTCGCCCGCGACCTCGCGCCACTGTCCCGGCGACTTCGGCGCGGCGTACGCGGCGATCGTGACCCGACCGTGCTCGGTCACCAGGTGCACCGCCTGCGGGGTGCCGTCCTGGGCCATCTCCACCTGGATCTGTCCGCCCTCGGGCAGCGGGACCTGCACCGACCCGAGGTCGAGCCGCGATTGCGCGGCACCCTCCGGGTCGTCGAGTTCGTCCCGGTCGTACGGCCCGCCCTCGGGCCGCTCCTCGACATCGAACTCGTCGACCTCGAACTCGTCGCCCTCGGCCTGCGCGTCGACGTCGTCGCGGAGGTCCTCGAACTGATCGAGGTCCTCGTCCACGGCCTTCTTCTTGCGTCCGAAAATCATCGTGCCCCTTCCTCGGGGAGTGCCGACACCGCGTGCAGGCTGGCATGTCCACCACTGGATCCGTATCCACCCGCGCCCCGCGTCGTCTCGTCGAGCGACTCGACCTCCACGAACGAGACCAACTCCACCCGCTGCACCAGCAGCTGAGCGATCCGGTCACCGCGAGTGATCGCAATGGGCGTGCGCGGATCGTGATTGATCAGACACACCTTGATCTCCCCGCGGTATCCCGCGTCGACCGTCCCCGGCGTGTTCACCACGGACAGACCGGACTTGGCCGCCAGTCCCGACCTGGGGTGGATCAGCCCGACGGTGCCGACCGGGAGCGCGACGGCGATTCCGGTCCCCACCAGGGTCCGCTCCCCCGGCTCGATGGTCACGTCGACTGTGGAACAGAGGTCGACACCCGCGTCGCCCGCGTGGGCACGCTGTGGGATCGGCATGTCGGGATCAAGGCGCAGCAGCTCGATGGCTGGAAGATCGCTCACGCGCACCGAGACTACTCTGGATACGTGCCCGAGAACCCTCAACCTGCCTCGACCGCCGCCACCGGTGGCAAGACCGACCCCACCGCACCGATCTACTCGGAGCGACTGTGGGTACCGCTGTGGTGGTGGGCCGCCGGCCTCGCCGTCGCCGGTCTGCTCGCCGCGGAGGTTCACATGGGCAACCCCGGCCTGCTGGCCTGGTTGCCGTACGTGCTGCTGCTGCCCTTCCCGGTGTGGGTCCTGCTCTGGTTGAGCCGGCTCCGGATCGAGGTCGCCGACGGCCCTGGCCGCGGTGAACTGCGCGTCGGCCGGGCGAACCTGCCGCTGGACGTGATCTCCCGGGTCGCGGTGGTTCCCGCCACCGCCAAGTCGGCGGCGCTGGGCAGGCAGCTGGACCCAGCCGCCTATGTGCAGCACCGGACCTGGATCAAGACGATGGTCCTGATCGTTCTCGACGATCCGGAGGATCCCACCCCGTACTGGCTGGTCAGCACCCGCAGGCCCGCCGAGCTGGCAGCACTACTGACTCCCTGACGGGTCCGGGTGCCCCGGAAACCACTGTGCCCGGCCTGCGAACAGGCCGGGCACGACTTTTGATACCAGGCCGGGGCAACTCGGTGCCCCGGTCGGATCCACTACCTCAGTAGCGCTGTCAGGCTGCGCAATCCATGCAGATGAGCACGCCACCGGCGTCGCTGGCGAGCCTGCTCCGGTGATGCACCAGGAAGCAGCTCGAACACGTGAACTCATCGGCCTGCTTCGGAACGACCCGGACCGACAGTTCCTCGCCGGACAGATCTGCTCCGGGCAGCTCGAACGACTCCGCGGTGTCCGACTCGTCGACGTCGACGACCGCGGACTGCGCCTCATTGCGCCGGGCCTTCAACTCTTCGAGCGAATCCTCCGAAACCTCGTCGGATTCCGAACGCCTCGGTGCGTCATAGTCGGTTGCCATCTCGTCTTCCCCTCGTCTTCTCTCGTCATCGATTCCCCCGGCCACACACCACAGCCGAATACACGAATCAACCCGTGTGGCTGCATAACGCTCGGGGGCGCCGAATAGTGCCCAAAAGTTAGCGCAGGTAATATGATCTGCACCACATTTGACCCTTCCGTCCGGTCCTCCAAACGCCTGTCGTGTACGACTGCGGCCGCCAGACAATAGCCGAACTCTGGAGAAAAGTCGCGGGCCATTCACCACACGTCGGAAACTGTCTGAAAATCGACACAAACGGCGGGTCGACCGTGACATTTCCGCGACATTCCGAGTCGCGACCGCGTCGACGACGATCCCGGCGCCGCACTCTAGAGTGGGTGCGCACCGGCGCCACAATGGCGCCGATCGGCGGGCGCGGCGGAGAGGTCGGGACGAATCGTGGTTTCACTGATCACACAGGGTCACTCCACCGATGAGCAGGGCCGTCCGTTCCGCAGGCGGCGCGCCATGCCCGTCGTCGTGCTGATCAGCATCCTCGCCCTGCTCGGCTCGGTGCTGTGGGTTCGCATCCTCACCAAGGACGAGGAGGTCTCCGCCGCGGTGACGTGCAACATCCCGAGGCCGGCCTCACAGTCCGCTGACCCGAACGACCCCGCACCGCAGCCGCTCGGCCAGAAAATGGACCCGACGACGCTGATGGACGTGGAACCCACCACCCTCGCGGCGACCAGGGTCCGCGTCTTCAATGCCAACGGCGAACGCGGCCAGGCCGCACAGGTGGCCGCGCAGCTCAGTGAGTACGGCTACGCCAGCGCCCCCGACGTCCAGGTCGGCAACGACCCCGTCTACGTCGACCAGAACATGCAGTGCCACGGCCAGATCCGTTTCGGCGCAAACGGTCTCGCCGCCGCCAGTGCCCTGTGGCTGGTTGCGCCGTGCGCGGAGCTGATCGAGGACCAGCGCCAGGATGACACCGTCGACCTGGCGCTGGGCACCTACTTCAACGAGCTGCGCCCGAACACCGACGCCGAAGAGGTGCTGGCCGTACTGAAGGAGCCCGCGCCAGGAGGCATGGCCGCAGCGCCGGTCGACATCAGCCTCCTCAAGGCCGCCCGCACCGCTCGCTGCTGACGGCTCAGTCCGGGATCGGGTCGAACACACCCGCCTCGGCGAAGACCTCGTCCAACTCCGCCGCGATCCCCGGGGCCGCCGCGACCACCACCTCGCCTTCGGCGCTCATCGAATGCGGCGCGGGCGTGCGGACCCGGGCACCAGCCTCGCTCGCTATCAGCGCTCCCGCCGCCCAGTCCCACGGGCTGAGCCCGTGCTCGAAATGCGCATCGACGCGTCCCGAGGCCACCATGCACAGGTCGAGGGCCGCGGAGCCGATCCGTCGGATGTCGCGCACCTGGGGCAGCACCCGCCCGATCAATGCGCCCTGCGCCTGCCTGCGGGCCCGTCCGTAGCCGAATCCCGTCGCGAGCAGGGCCACCGACACGTCAGACACCGGGTTACACCGCAGCGCGTGCTCGGTGCCGTCCGCCTCGAGCAGCGTCGCGCCGTGGCCGAGGGCGGCCGAGTAGACCGCATCGGCCGGGACGTCCACCACCGCACCCGCCACGGAGACACCGTCGATCTGCGCGGCGACCGACACCGCAAACGCGGGGATGCCGTACAAGAAGTTCACCGTCCCGTCGATGGGGTCGACCACCCAGCGCACGCCCCGGATCTGCTCGGCCTGTCCCCCGCCCTCCTCACCGAGGATGGCGTCGTCCGGGCGCAGGCCCGCGAGCAGTCCGCGGATCAGTTCCTCGGTCTCGGTGTCCACGACGGTGACCGGATCGGTCGGGTGGCTCTTGGTGGCGACCGAGCTGTCCTCCGCGAGGACGCCCGTCGCGGCGAACACCTCTGGGCGGCGGGCACGCACGTGCCTGGCGGCGGCGACGGCCACCCGGACCGCAACGTCGCGCAGCGTGCGCGGATCGTCAGGACCGCCGGTGGCGTCATGTTGGGGGGTGGTGGGGACAGGAGCATCTGACCGCAAAGAAGGCACGCCCCATGGTGCCTCATCTCCCCACTCCCGCGTCGTCGTCCCGACGATTAGGGTTTGCGCCATGACTGAATCGACCCCAGCCCTGCCCTCCGACGACAGCAACGGCAGCAGCCGACGCGGGTTCGGCGTCGACGTCGGCGGAAGCGGAGTCAAGGGCGGCCTGGTCGATCTGCAGACCGGCGAGCTGATCGGCGACCGGATCAAGATCGAGACCCCGAAGCCCGCCACCCCCGAGGCCATCGCGGACACCGTCGCGGAGATCGTCACCCGGGCCGGCTGGGACGGGGCGGTCGGAATCACGCTGCCCGCCGTGGTCACCGGCGGGGTCGCGCGGACCGCGGCGAACATCGACAAGTCCTGGATCGGAACGGACGCGGCGGCCCTGTTCGGGCAGGCGCTCGGCGGCAGGCCCGTCACGGTGCTCAACGACGCGGACGCCGCGGGCGTGGCCGAGGACACCTACGGCGCGGGCAAGGACGTCGACGGCGTGGTCGTGCTGCTGACGTTCGGCACCGGGATCGGATCCGCGATCCTGCACCGGGGCGTCCTGCTCCCCAACACCGAGTTCGGGCATATGGAGGTCGGCGGCAAGGAAGCCGAGCACCGCGCCGCGTCCTCGGTGAAGGAGACCAAGGATCTGTCCTACAAGCAGTGGGCGGCGGAGGTCTCCCGGGTGCTCAGCACGTTCGAGGATCTGCTCTGGCCCGACCTGTTCATCGCGGGCGGCGGGATCAGCCGCAAGAGCGAGAAATGGATCCCGTTGCTGACCAATCGCACCCCCGTCGTGCCCGCTGCGCTGCTGAACACGGCGGGCATCGTGGGCGCCGCACTCGCCGCGCAGACCAGCATCGCGTCGTAACCCCCGTTGCGATAGTTACAATGGACACGTCCGGCTCTCAGCCGGCCGAACTCAACTGACCTCTCCGCCGGAAAATCACTCTGGCGTGACGCCGCACGACACCGTCACGAAAGGGCGTACGTGGCCGCCTCCGATACAAGTCAGACCGCTGAACCGAGCACCGAATCGGCGTCCGCCGCGGCGACCAACGGCACCGCCCCCGCGAAGAAGGCCGCGGCGAAGAAGGCTCCAGCCAAGAAGGCCGCTGCTAAGAAGGCCCCGGCCAAGAAGGCCGCAGCCAAGGCCCCGGCCAAGAAGGCCGCGGCGAAGAAGTCCCCCGCCAAGAAGGCGAGCAGCAAGGCCGACGGCGTCGATCTCGAGGACGCGCCCGACGAAGCCGACATGGCCGATCTCGAGGTACCCGAGGGTGACCTCGCCGTCGACGAGGTGGTCGAGGTCGTCGCCGTCGGCGAGGACGAGGAAGAAGCCGCGGAGCCGACCGACAAGGACAAGGCCTCCGGGGACTTCGTCTGGGACGAGGAGGAGTCCGAGGCGCTCCGGCAAGCCCGCAAGGACGCCGAGCTCACCGCCTCCGCCGACTCGGTCCGCGCCTACCTCAAGCAGATCGGCAAGGTCGCCCTTCTCAACGCCGAGGAGGAGGTCGAGCTGGCCAAGCGCATCGAGGCCGGCCTCTACGCCACCCAGTTGATGGCCGAGCACGCCGAGAAGGGCGAGAAGCTCCCCGTCGCGCAGCGCCGCGACATGAACTGGATCTGCCGCGACGGCAACCGCGCGAAGAACCACCTGCTCGAGGCCAACCTGCGACTGGTCGTCTCGCTGGCCAAGCGCTACACCGGTCGTGGCATGGCGTTCCTCGACCTGATCCAGGAGGGCAACCTCGGCCTGATCCGCGCGGTCGAGAAGTTCGACTACACCAAGGGCTACAAGTTCTCCACGTACGCCACCTGGTGGATCCGCCAGGCCATCACCCGCGCGATGGCCGACCAGGCCCGCACCATCCGCATCCCGGTGCACATGGTCGAGGTCATCAACAAGCTCGGCCGCATCCAGCGCGAACTGCTCCAGGACCTGGGCCGCGAGCCCACGCCAGAAGAGCTCGCCAAGGAAATGGACATCACGCCGGAGAAGGTGCTGGAGATCCAGCAGTACGCGCGTGAGCCCATCTCCCTCGACCAGACGATCGGCGACGAGGGCGACAGCCAGCTCGGCGACTTCATCGAGGACTCCGAGGCCGTGGTGGCCGTCGACGCGGTGTCGTTCACCCTGCTGCAGGATCAGCTGCAGTCGGTGCTCGAGACGCTGTCCGAGCGCGAGGCGGGCGTGGTCCGGCTGCGCTTCGGCCTGACCGACGGCCAGCCCCGCACCCTCGACGAGATCGGCCAGGTCTACGGCGTGACGCGTGAGCGGATCCGTCAGATCGAGTCGAAGACGATGTCGAAGCTGCGGCACCCGTCGCGTTCGCAGGTGCTCCGGGACTACCTGGACTAGTCGGTCCCGACCAGACGACGAATGCCCCGTCACCTCGAAGGTGGCGGGGCATTCGTGTGTCCACCGACAGTTCACCCGGCACACGCCGGGCCGTCATCGGATCCCCACCGTGCACGCCCCGCGGTGGGCGAAACTTGCCGGATGAGTGAGCAGTCCCCTCTCGCCCCGACCTCCCCGCGCGGCCCCTCCCGCCGCACGTTCCTGCGCGGCTCCGCCCTCGGCGGCTTCGCGGTCGCCGGTCTCCGACACGCCCCGTCCGCGGCCGCCGCGGCGCCGTCCGCCGATGCCGCCCGTGTCGACTACCCCACGTGCTGCCCCGGACCGTTCGCCAACGGCGTCGCCAGCGGCGACCCGCTGCCCGACCGCGTCATCCTCTGGACCCGTCTCATGCCCGAGCGCGTGGCCGGCGCCCCCGGCCCCGTGCGGTGGGAGGTGGCCACCGACCCAGCCGTGACGGCCCTCGTCCGCTCCGGTGAGCAGACCCCGGTGGCGGAGCACGACTTCACGGTGAAGGTCGACGTCACCGGCCTGGCCCCGGCCGCGACGTACTACTACCGCTTCACGCATTCCGGCGCCCACTCGATCACCGGGCGAACGCGCACGGCGCCTGCCCCGGGTGCCGCCGTCGACCGGGTGCGCATCGCCGCGATGTCGTGCAGCTCCTACTGGTCTTCGTACTGGAGCGGGTTCGAGCACATCGCCGCCAGGGACGACCTCGATCTCGTGCTGCACGTGGGCGACTACATCTACGACTTCCCCGACAAGGACGAGCTGGTGCGCTCGCGCGTCGGCTTCGCCGACATGGACCACCCGGACAACCGGGATTGGCTCGACCTCGCCGAGGTGCGCAGGCGGTACGCGCTGTGGCGCTCGGACCCCCAGTTCATCCGGGCCCACCAGCAGCACCCGTGGATGATCGTGTGGGACAACCACGACATCGACGTCGCCTACGGCAACGAGGTGAACGCGCCCTTGACCGACCCGGCGTCGGCGACCACGACCCTCTCCGACACGGTGCGCGCGTTCCACGAGTGGACTCCGACCCGGCCCGTGCGCGCCGACGGCAGCGGCGAGTTCGTGCTCGTCGACGACGGCTCCTATCCCACACCGGAGGACCCGTTGCTCGTCTACCGGACGCTGCGTTACGGCGACCTCGTCGACATCGTCGGGATCGACGCCGAGTTGCGCGACGTGCGCGGGCAAACTGCCGACTCCTCGCATCTGCCCCCCGGGCAGCGGAGCCTCCTCGGTCGGCGGCAGTACGAGTGGCTCACGGCCACGCTCACCGACTCGTCGCACCGGAATACCCGGTGGCGGGTCATCGGGAACCAGGGGTGGTTCGCTCCGACCGACATCCCGGAGGTCGTGCAGGGGGTGAAGATGCCGAAGCTCGGCATCGGCCGCTGGGGCAAGTACGCCGCCGAGCGCGAGGCGATCGTCGACCACCTCAGGGGCGCACGCGGCGAGCGGATCTGGCGGAACGTCATGGTGACCGGCGACGCGCACGGGAATTTCGCATCCGACGTGATCTCCACGGAGTACCTCGGCGACGGGTATCTCTCGGGGATACCCGGCCGCAACACCCGTAACGGTGCCGAACCGCATAACCACGGCGCCGGGGCGCTGCGGATGAGCACCGGCAACGGTGGCCCGGTGCCCACAGGCGCGGACGACCCCGCCGACGTCCGAGGCCTGTCCGTCGGTGTCGAGTTCGCCCCCACCTCGATGGGACGCGGCGGCGCCGACGACATGATCCGCGGCGCCACCGGCCTCGGGCCGGCGGAGTCCACCGAGATCGCGCGCGCCGCCGAGGCTTCGATCCTCACGCTCAACCGCAACGCCCAGTTCGTCGAGTGGGTCGACCACGGCTACGGGATCATCGACCTCGACCGCGACCGCGCCGTGTTCGAGTTCTGGTGGCAGGACAAGCACGTGCCGCGCTCGCCGGACGTCCTCGGCCACCAGATGGTGGCGTTCGCCGAGGAGGACCGATCGGCGGTGCCGCCGCGGTTCCGGGATCAGATCGATGGCGTCGAGCTGCACGGGCTGCCGTATGCGCCGACCTCCGGGGCGCCGCACGGCCCGCCTGCGCCGTGGTTCCCGCCGGAGGCCTAGACCGACCTAGACTGGATCGCGAGGTGACCCGAGATGACGACCGAAGACCGGCGGCACGACCACCCGGACACGGTGGTGTTCGGCAACACGCGGGAGATCGCCGATCGCATCATGGCGTTGCCCGATCGGGTGGTGCGGGCGCTCACGGTCGCGAAGGACCGCTGCGCCCACGGCAGCCTGAGGCTGCAGATCTTCCACAACCTCTACAACCCCGAACTCGGCATCGGCCGCTACCTCTTCGTCCCCGGCGACGACACCGAGCCGCACTGGGTGGAGACGCTCGACGGCACCGTGACGCTCCGTTGCCCGTGCTGCCAGGACGAGGTCGCGAAGGTCGGCGACGTCGTCGAGCGGTTCCGCAACGCGCGGCACAAGCGGTGAGCCCGGCGGACGACGTCAGGTCGTGAGGTAGGGGTCGCTCGACTCCCCTGACGGCTTCTGCGGCCGCCGCAACGCACTGACGAGTGGCTCGACCACCCGCGCCGCAACCGGGCCGAGGATCGCCATCAGCAGCACGTACGCGGTCGCCAGCGCCGCGAGCTCGCCCTCGACCGCGCCCGCCGCCACCGCGAGGCCCGCGATGACGATCGAGAACTCGCCGCGGGCGACCAGGGCGGCGCCCGCCCTCGCCCGGCCCATCACGGCGACGCCCTGCCTGCGGGCGGCCCACCATCCCGTCGCGATCTTGGTCGCGGTCGTCGCCACCGCCAGCAGGACCGCCCAACCGAGGACAGGCGGAATGGTGCCCGGATCGGTGTTCAGGCCGAACACCACGAAGAACATCGCCGCGAACAGGTCCCGGAGGGGCTCGAGCACCTTCGCCGCGTTGCGGGCGGTGGACCCGGAGATCGCGATGCCGAGCAGGAACGCCCCGACCGCGGCCGACACCTGCATCGCCGAGGCGATCCCGGCGACCAACAGTGCCGCGCCCAGCAGCTTGAGGAGGAAGACCTCCTTGTCCTTGCTGTCGACGATCGCCGACACGTAGTGGCCGTAGCGCAGCGCGATCACCAGCACCAGGGTGACCACGCACAACGAGATCGCCAGCGCCTGCAGGCCGCCGAAGAAGCCGACCCCGGCCAGGATCGCCGTCAGGA
Source organism: Rhodococcus sp. OK611 (assembly GCF_003050885.1). Classification (NCBI taxonomy): domain Bacteria; kingdom Bacillati; phylum Actinomycetota; class Actinomycetes; order Mycobacteriales; family Nocardiaceae; genus Rhodococcus; species Rhodococcus sp. OK611. The sequence goes on along the minus strand of NZ_QAOZ01000006.1, from coordinate 207,953 downwards.
TCGGCAGGTAGACGGCCATGGTCAGGTCCTCGAACACGAGGATCGCCAGCACGACAGGGGTTTCGCGGTTGCCGAGCCTGCCCAGGTCGCTGAGGACCTTCGCGATGATGCCCGAGGACGAGATGTAGGTGACGCCGCCCATCACGAGGGCACCGACCGGCCCCCACCCGAGCATGAACGCGACGATCACGCCCGGCACCGCGTTGAGCACGATGTCCACCGCACCCGCCATCCACGACTTGCGCAGCCCGGTGACCAGCTCGCTCGCGGTGTACTCGAGGCCGAGCAGCAGGAGCAGCAGGACCACGCCGATCTCACCGGCGAGGTGCCCGAAGTCGCCGATGCCGTCGAGCGTGAAGAACCCACCCTCGCCGAAGCAGAGGCCACCAACCAGATAGAGCGGGATCGGCGACATCCCGATTCGGCCCGCCAGGCGCCCGAGGACACCCAACGCGAAGAACACCGCGCCGAGCTGGATCAGCGAGAGCGCGGTGCTAGTCATGGTGCCCCGGGTGGTTGCCGGAGCTCATCCGGTTGTCTTGGTCTTCGCCGGAGCTCATCCGTGGTGCAGGATCTTGGCCGCACCGTCGAGCCCGTCCGAGGTACCCACTGCGACCAAGAGGTCTCCCTCGGTGAGGTTGAAATCCGGATTCGGCGACGGGTACACCTGTCCGGCCCGCATCACCGCCACCACCGAGACCCCGGTCCTGGTTCGCATCGCGGTCTCCCCCAGCGTCCGGCCGTCGAAGGGCGAGTCCTCGGTGATCGGCAGTTGCCGGGTGTTGATCCCCGGCAGGTCACGGTGTTCCTCCCGCAACTGCGAGACCAGCTGCGGGGCGCCGAGCAGATTGCCCAGTACAGCGGCCTCCTCGTCGGTCAGCGGCACCGAGGCGGCACAGGCATCGGGATCGTCCTTCTTCGAGACGATGAGGTCCGTCCCGCCGTCCCGATGGGTGACCACGCCGATGCGCCTGCCGGTCGACAGCTCGAAATCCTTCCGGATGCCGATCCCAGGAAGGGGAGTCACTTCCACGTTCATGACTCAACGGTAGCGCCGCGCGCGGGATCGGTGCCGCGACGCGCGATATTCGCAGGTGATCAGCGAAAGAAGAGCTGGACGGCGGCATCGCGGGCGATCAGGAATCCCGCGATGCCGAGCACCCAGCCCAGTGCACTGTCCGCATGTCTGGACAGGAAGCCGTCCGCGCGCGCCAGCCAGGGCTCGACCCGCGTGTGCGCCACGGTCCTGGCGAGGATCAGCAGGCAGGCGGGGAGCACCATCACGACGCAATAGCCGGCCAGCAGCCCCGCCGAGACCGCTGGGGACAGCCCACTCGAGATCATCAACCCGATCGCCGCGAGGTACGGCAGCATCGTGACCAGTTCGAGGGCGCCCGCGCTCATCGCCAGGACCGCGACGCCTGATCCGGAGGACTGCGCATCCAGAGCCCTTGCCCGCCACCGGGTCACCCGACCGCCATCGCCACCGCCGGCCTTCGCCCTGGAGTCGAATCGCCAGCTGATGGCGAACAGGCCGGCACCGAGCGCCAACTGCACACCGAGCGCGACGGGTCCGCGCAGCACAGACCCTGCCGCGGCGATTCCGGTCGACGCCGTCAGCAGGACCAGCACCCCCACCGCGAAGTAGAAGCCCGCGATCGCGCCCAGGTACGCGACCATCCGGCGCACCGGCGGCCGCTCCGGGGACATCAACAGCCACAGCGGGATCACCAGCGTCCCCAGGCTGGTGCTGTCCACCAGAGCGAGCGCGACGAGCCCGAGCACGAGTGCCATCTCCATGCAGACGATCATCACCAGCGCGACACCGCCGCGACATCGCCCGTACGCCGGATCCGGCGTCCTCCCTTGGGAGGACGTCACGGGGTTCTCGGTGTGCTGTGATGATGGCGTGTCACGTTGGACCGCCCTGTCCTCATTCGCGCAGAGTGCCCTGATCGCGCTCCTCGCGTTCGCCGCGGGCACCGTGCTCTACTCGACCGCCCTGTACTCGCTCGCGCCGATCTCCGCCGGGGTCCCCGTCCCGATCAGACTGGCGCTGCTGGCCGCGATCTGCGGTGCGGCCGTGTTCCGGCGGGACCGCCCGGTACTGGCGATCTGGCTCGCCACGATCCCCCTCGGCATCGATTTCGCGCTCGGGCCGACCCTGCCGATCTGGCTGGTCTTTTCCGACCTCGTGTACGCGGTCGTGCTGTACGGCACCGCCAGGCAGTCCCGCGCCATGGTCGGCGTGGCAGCGGCGGGCACGACCGTGTGCCTGGCCATCGTGCTGGTCCTCACCAGGAGCTGGCAGCCGTTGGTGATCGGCACGATCGCGGCCTTCGCGTTCGTCGGCACCCCGCTGTGGTGGGGGCGCGCGGTGCGGCTGCACAAGGACGTCGCCGACTCCGAGCGTGCCCGAGCCGAGGCGCTGACCACCATCGCGGCCCTGGATCGGCAGGCGGCGATCGCGGACGAGCGGAATCGGATGGCCCGGGATCTGCACGACGTCATCGCGGGCCACCTGTCCGCGATCGCCATCCAGTCCGAGGCCGCCCTCGGCATCACCGGCCAGGAGTCCGACGAGCGCCTGCTCCGGATCCTGGAATCGGTGCGCGGCAACAGCATCGACGCGCTCGAGGAGATGCGCTCGATGATCGGCCTGCTCCGGACGGACATCGTCGACGAGGCGGCGGCGCCTGGCCGTCTCCGCCAGCTCGCCAAGCTGGTCGACTCCGCACAGGCCGCGGGCACCGAGGTCGCGGTGCTCGACGACCTCGCACCCGGCCAGCTCCCCACCGCGGTGGACCACACCGCCTATCGGATCGCCCAGGAGGCCCTCACCAATGCCATCAAGCACGCACCGGGCCATCCGGTCGAGCTCACCCTTCGGTCGCAGTCCGGGCAGTTGCTGATGACGGTCAGCAATCCGCTTCCTCCGCGAGGGTTCCCGTCGGATCCGCCACGCCAACGCACCGGGCTCACCAACATGCGCGAGCGCACCGAGCTGCTCGGTGGCCGGTTCAGCGCGGGACCTGCCCCCGACGGCTGGCGGGTCGCGGTGTCCATCCCGGTCGACGGACCGGCGGCGGGCGCATGATCCGGGTGGTGGTCGCCGACGACCACGCCGCGATCCGGTCCGGGTTGTCGATGATCCTCGGGTCCGCCGATGACATCGAGGTGGTCGGCGAGGCCGCCGACGGCGAGGTGGCGCTCGGCCAGGCCCGCGCGTTGCGGCCCGACGTGGTGCTGATGGACATCCGGATGCCCGGCACCGACGGCATCGCGGCGACTCGGGAGATCACCGCGGCCGGCCTGGCCCATGTTCTGGTGCTGACCACCTTCGACATCGACGAGTACGTGTTCGGGGCGCTGCAGGCGGGCGCCTCCGGGTTCCTCTTGAAATCGGCGACGGCCGCGGAGTTGACGGCGGCCGTCCGCGCGGTCGCCGCCGGGGACGGCGTGCTGGCCCCACAGGTGACGCGCACCCTGATCGACGCCTTCGCGGCGGTCCCGCCGACCCCGGCGCCCCGGCCCGCGGGCCTCGAGGACCTCACCGACCGAGAGCGGGAGGTGCTCGATTGTCTGGGCGACGGTCTGACGAACCAGCAGATCGCCGGGCGCCTGTTCATCGGGGAGACCACCGTCAAGACCCATGTGTCCCGGGTGCTCACCAAGCTCGGTGTCAGCTCACGCGTCCAGGCCGCGATCATCGCCAGGGAACTCCCCGCGTCCTGAGTCCTCCTGCGTCCCGAACCTGCCGTCGGGACCGGGTCGATACGCGCGCACCCCGATGATCGCCACCGCCGGGAGCGGCCCGTACAGATGCGGGAACCGCATCGACTCCGGGTCCGTCGGCACGCCCGGTTCCCAGCGGACCTCGGCCCCGAGTCGCTCCCGGTCCAGGTACAACAGCACGAGATCGGTGCGGCCGGCGAACAGCCGGTTGGCAGGCAGGTGCACCTGTTCGATGCTCGAGAGGTGCACGAACCCGTCGGCGTCATAGGTCTCGGGCAGCCGCGCCCCCGCCCGCTGCGCCTGCCGCCACTGTTCGGCGGTGCAGATGTGTACCAGGGTGCTGTCCGGATGAGTCACCCCCGCAGGCTATCCGGGCACCCCGGCAGTGATCTACGTCACGCGCGAGGCCCGTGTTCCCTGTTAGTGAAACCACAAAGAAACGCCGACGGGAACAACTCCTGAAGCCCAAACGTCTGACAGAGTGGATTCACCGCGCCATCCCGGTGCGGCGGACCAGGCCCCAGGCACCCGGCTTCGGCCGAACGCCAGTACGGAGGAGTCATGCCCGGAACACTGACCAGCCCCCCATTGACCGCTGCCGACCGGTGCGACCGGTGTGGTGCGGGAGCCCGCGTGCGCGCGGTCCTCTCGACTGGTGGAGAACTTCTCTTCTGCCAGCACCACGCCAATGAGCACGAGGATCGACTCCGCGCGATGAACGCCACCATCGTCTCCGATGCCGTACTCGATGAGGCGACGATCTAGGCCGTCAGCCAAACCGGGCGCCCGTTCGGGGCACCCCAGTCAGCACAGAGCCCGCACCTCCCGGTGCGGGCTCTGTCCGGTTTTCAGCGTTGCCGTCTCACCACTGCCGTCTCACCACTGGCGGAGCATCGCGATCCGTTCGGTGAGCTGCTCGACCGTGGCGATCGCCGTCGGCGGACCGCCGCAGACCCGACGCAGCTCACCGTGGATCCACCCGTGCGGCTTGCCGGTCCGATGGTGCTGCATCGCGACGAGTCCGTTGAGCTCCTTGCGCAGCTCCGCCAGCTTGCTCGCGGACGAGACCCGGTCGGCCACCGCGGCCGGCGCCTGGACCGGCGCCGGCTCCCTTGCCCCCTTGTCCAGCTGACCGGCCTGACGCTCACGCAGCAGGGCCCGCATCTGGTCGGCATCGAGCAGCCCCGGCAGGCCAAGGTAGTCCGCCTCCTCGTCGCTACCCGAGAAGGTCGCCGTCCCGAACGAGGATCCGTCGTAGATCACCTGGTCGAGCTCTGCGTCGGCACCGAGCGAGGTGAACGCCTTCTCCTCCTCGCCCGGTTCGTCCTTCTGCTTGTTGGCGTCGACGAGCAGTTCGTCGTCGAGGCCGTCCTTCTCCCTGTGCGGCTTGCCGAGCACGTGGTCGCGCTGCAGCTCGAGCTGGCTGGCGAGGTCGAGCAGCACCGGCACGGAGGGCACGAAGACGCTCGCCGTCTCGCCCTTGGCCCGCATGCGCACGAACCGGCCGATGGCCTGCGCGAAGAACAGGGGGGTCGAGGAGCTGGTGGCGTAGACGCCGACGGCCAGGCGCGGCACGTCGACACCCTCGGACACCATCCGCACCGCCACCATCCACGGCTCGGAGCTCTCGCTGAACTCGGCGATCTTCTTCGAGGCGGTCGGGTCGTCGGACAGCACGACGGTCGGCGCCCGCCCGGTGCCTGCCTCGAGGATCTTCGCGTACGCCCGCGCCACCGTCTGGTCCGTCGCGATGACCAGACCGCCCGCATCGGGCATGCCACCGGCGCGCAGCTGCTGCAGCCGGGTGTTGGCGGCGGTGAGCACCGACGGGATCCAGTCGCCGTTCGGGTCGAGAGCGGTCCGCCACGCACGCGCGGTCTGCTCGGCGGACAGCGGCTCGCCGAGCCGGGCGGCGAACTCCTCACCGGCGTTGTTGCGCCAGCGCGCCTCCCCCGAGTACGCCAGGAAGACCACGGGCCGCACGACGCCGTCGGCGAGGGCGTCCGAGTAGCCGTAGGAATGGTCGGCCTTCGACCGCATCAGACCCTCGCGGTCCGGCTCGTACTGCACGAACGGGATCGCGCTGTCGTCGCTGCGGAACGGGGTACCGGTCAGGGCCAGCCGGCGGGTGGCGGGCTCGTACGCCTCCCGGATCGCGTCGCCCCAGCTCTTGGCGTCGCCGCCGTGGTGGATCTCGTCGAGGATCACCAGGGTGCGCCGGTTCTCGGTACGCACCCGATGCTTGGTCGGATGCGAGGCCACCTGCGCGTAGGTGACGACCACGCCGTGATACTCGGCGGACGTCTGCCCCGTCGAGTTGGTGAAGTTCGAGTCCAGCGCGATGCCAACCCGGGCGGCGGCCCCCGACCACTGGTGCTTGAGGTGCTCGGTGGGTGCGACGACGGTCACCTGGTCGATGGTGCGGTCGCGCAGCAGCTCCGCGGCGACCCGGAGCGCGAATGTCGTCTTGCCTGCGCCGGGCGTCGCCACCGCGAGGAAGTCGCGGGGCCCGGTGGCCAGGTATTTGGTCAGCGCGCGACGCTGCCACGCTCGGAGGGTGGCGACGGGTGCGGGTGGTGTCGATTCGGTACTACCCGTGAGCACTGTCGCTGCCGCTCCTTCTGCACTGTGTCGTGATGCGATCGGTCGCCGTGATTCGATCCTGGAGGAGCCTAACGCCGACCACCGACGTTCCCCGCATCACCGGCGACCGCGCGTCGCGGCGTGGTCGCGGACCGGCGGCGATCTCTGGTAGCGGCAGATTTCTCCCGACACGGGGGGCCTCAATGCGCGGCGATGTGGCCGCGTCGGGAATGCTGGAACCATCATGGACGAGCCGAGCAACGGAGAGCCGGGCGGCGACCAGCCTGCCGGGCGTGCCGATGCGCGCTCGGGATTCCATCCGTTCCACCGGGCCTGGCAGGTCATCGCGAGAACCGCGACGAAGGCCTGGGGCGACTCGATCTTCGGCAAGGCCGCGACGGCCGCCTTCTGGCAGACCCTGTCGCTGCCTCCCCTGCTGCTCGGACTGCTCGGCAGCATCGGCTACGTGGGCGGCTGGTTCGGCCCCGACACGGTCGAGATCATCGAGTCGAAGATCATCACCTTCAGCCGCACGGCCTTCAGCGAGAGCGTCGTCGACCAGCTCATCAGCCCGACGGTGAACGATGTCCTCGGCCAGGGCCGCCCCGAGATCGTCTCGGCCGGTTTCCTGCTGTCGCTGTGGGCGGGCTCGTCGGCGATCTCCACGTTCGTCGACTCCATCGTCGAGGCGCATGGTCAGAAGGACGTGAGACACCCCGTCTGGCAACGTATCTTCGCGCTGCTGCTCTATGTGATGTTTCTCATCGTCGCGGTGTTCGTGCTGCCGCTCGTCGCACTGGGACCCACCCTGATCGGGCAGGTGCTGCCACGATCCTGGTACTCGTTCGGGACCGAGGCGGTGGATGCCTTCTACTACCCGGCCGTCGGCCTGCTCCTGATCATCGGCCTGACCACCCTGTACAAGGTGGCGCTGGCCAAGTCCCTGCCCTGGCACCGACTACTCGGCGGATCGCTGCTCGCGGGCGTCTTCTTCATGGGCGCGAGCACCGTCCTGCGCTGGTATCTCTCCTGGATCACCCAGACCGGCTACACCTACGGCGCGCTGGCTGCGCCGATCGCCTTCTTGCTGTTCACGTTCTTCCTCGGCTTCGCGGTGGTCCTCGGCGCCGAGTTCAACGCGACCATCCAGGAGTTCTGGCCGGCCAGGGCCACCCGGATGGAGCAGATGCGGGAGTGGCTCGCCGCACAGGCCGCGGCGGCCGCACGGGCGCCAGACGGCGCGTCCGTCGGGCCCGTCACGAATCTCACCAGGCGCCTCGCCGGCGGCCCGATGCGGATCACCGGACCGGACCGGGGCAAGCACGAGGCCGCCGAGGACGCGCCCACCGTCGACGAGGCCGAGGGCACCGACGGCGGCCGCTGTCCGGTCGTGGCGGCTCAGTCGCCCGCGCGCAACCCGTCGTAGATCTTCTTGCATTCGGGGCACACCGGCGAGCCGGGCTTGGCCGATTTGGTCACCGGGAAGACCTCACCGCACAACGCGACGACGTGGGTACCCATCACCGCGCTCTCGGCGATCTTGTTCTTCTTCACATAGTGGAAGAACTTGGGGCGGTCGTCATCGGTGGACTCGTCGGTGGTGGTGTCGGGACGTTCCTTGGTCTGAGTGCTCACCCGTCCATGATGACGCACTCCCGCGCGGTGGGCGAGCCCCCGGTAGTGCATTCGACTGCGGAGAGTGGGAAGGTGGACAGATGGCATCGAGTTCGGATTTCGACCGCGCGAAGGGCAACGACGACGCGTCGGGAAACCCGGTTCTCATCACCGATGCGGCCCAGTCGTTCTACGACGAACAGCGCATCCGGGTCCGCAAGTACACGATCCTGATGGCGATCCGGATCCCGGCACTGGTGCTGGCCGCGCTGGCCTACAGCGAATGGGCCAACCCCTGGATCAGCCTCGCCATCATCGGCATCTCCGTCCCGTTGCCGTGGATCGCGGTGCTGGTCGCGAACGACCGCCCGCCGCGCAAGTCCGACGAGCCGCGCCGCTACGACCACCAGGCCCCGACCCCGCCCGCGATCGAATCACAGCAGCACCCCACGATCGAGGGCTGACGTTTCGGCGTCGACCGCCGGCCCCGCCGCCACGAGCTGACAAACTGTGGCGGTGAACCGAGAACTGCTCTCCGCCTGCGCTCCGCTCCGCGAGGCCCTGCACCGCACCGAGTACACCGCCGACGCCCTGCTGGAGATGCTCGGCTCCGACGCCCACGACGCGCTCGGCCGCAGCGAGCCCGTTCCTGTCCGCCTGGCCAGCCGCAGCGCGGGCGATCTCGGGGTACTGACGAGGCTCTTCCTTTTGACCGATCCCTGCCCCGCGGCGGAGGTCGCGCACGCGCTGCGGCCGCTCGATCTGGACCGGGCCGTGGCGGTGGGACTGCTCGAGCGCTCGGGCGACGAGGTCCGGGCGGCGCTCGACCTGCGGCCGCTCGATCTCGGCGCGGGCAACCGATGGGTGCTCTCCGACCTGGACGGCAGCATGGGTCCGCGGACCACGGCGCCCGATCACGTCCTCGGCGTCGGGCACGCGTCGCTGTCCCTGCTCCGCGCCACCCCGACGACCCCGACCGGGTCGGTGCTGGACCTGGGCACCGGCTGCGGCATCCAGGCGCTGCACGCCGCCGGGTACGCGCGGTCGGTCACGGCCACCGACATCAACCTGCGCGCGCTCGACCTGTCGGCTGCGACGTTCGCGCTCAACGAGATCGACGTCGAGGTGCTCGGCGGTCCGTGGTTCGAGCCGGTCGACGGCCGCCGATTCGACCGGGTGGTCGCCAACCCGCCGTTCGTGGTCGGCCGCGGCCGGGTCGAGCACACCTACCGCGATTCCGGGCTCGATCTCGACGGCGCAAGCGAACTGATGGTCTCGAACGTGCTCGACCACCTCGAGCCGGGCGGCACCGCCTCCATGCTGGCGTCCTGGGTGCACGCGCACGGCGAGGACTGGCGGTCGCGGATCGCGTCCTGGCTGCCCGCGCACGGCGTGGACGCCTGGATCGTGCAGCGCGACGTCGCCGACCCCGCGCTGTACGTGGGCACGTGGATGCGCGACGGCGGCCTGGATCCGCGGGATCCGGCGACCGCGGCGCAGGCCGAGGCATGGTTGGCCCATTTCGAGGCGGCCGACGTCGAGGGCATCGGCTTCGGCTTCGTCTACCTGCGCCGCACGGACGAGCCGAGCGATGTGCTCGCGGAGGACCTGCGGCACGGCTTCACCGATCCGCTCGGCGGCGAGGCGCTCGGCTATTTCGACCGGCTGGCCTGGTTGCGCGAGCGTGACGTGCTCGAACGGCGCTTCAGGCTCGAGCCGACGACCGCCCTCGAACGGGTGTCGCTGCCGGGCGAGGAGGGCTGGCAGCAGGTCGTGGCCCGGGTGCACCGCGGCAGTGGGCCGAACTGGCAGCACGAGGTGGACGACCTGACCGCCGCGCTGCTCGGCGGAATGCGGCCGGACTCGCTGGCGTTGAACGAGCTGCTCGAACTGCTGGCGGCCGCGAACGGCGAGGATCCCGACGAACTCGCCGCCGCCGCCATCCCGCTGGTGCACTCGCTGGTTCGGCACGGGCTGGTGCTGCCCGCAGAGTTCCCGCGGTAGTTCCCGGCCGGTTCCCCCGGCCCGTCTTCTCAGCAACTTCTCAGGACCGCCGGCGCAAAAATGCAGGTCAGAAGGAATTCCGTGGATCACACGCGGGAACTTTGCACGGTGGCGCGGCGTTGAGCCATATGAGACACCACCGATGAGGAGGCAGGTCATGACAAGCCCCACCACCACCCGCCGGCTGCGCCCCAGCGCCGAGGATCTGGACGCCCAGAGCCCCGCTGCGGACCTGGTTCGCGTCTATCTGAACGGGATCGGCCGCACCGCGCTGCTGACCGCCGCGGATGAGGTCGAGCTGGCCAAGCGGATCGAGGCGGGTCTGTACGCCGCACACGTGCTCGAGACCGGTAAGAGGCTGACCGCCGCCAAGAAGCGTGACCTCGCCACCATCGTCCGCGAAGGCCAGTCGGCGCGCAGCCACCTCCTCGAAGCGAACCTGCGGCTGGTGGTGTCACTGGCCAAGCGGTACACCGGGCGCGGAATGCCGCTGCTGGACCTGATCCAGGAGGGCAACCTGGGCCTGATCCGCGCGATGGAGAAGTTCGACTACGCCAAGGGCTTCAAGTTCTCCACCTATGCGACCTGGTGGATCCGCCAGGCCATCACCCGTGGCATGGCCGATCAGAGCCGCACGATCCGGCTGCCAGTGCACCTGGTGGAGCAGGTCAACAAGCTGGCCAGGATCAAGCGTGAACTGCATCAGCAGCTCGGCCGCGAGGCCACCGACGAGGAGCTCTCGAACGAATCGGGCATCGCGGTCGCGAAGATCGCGGACCTGCTCGACCACAGCCGGGACCCGGTCAGCCTCGACATGCCGGTCGGCAGCGACGAGGAGGCGCCGCTCGGCGACTTCATCGAGGACGCCGAGGCCACGTCTGCCGAGAATGCGGTGATCGCGGGGCTGTTGCACAGCGACATCCGGTCCGTACTCGCCACCCTCGACGAGCGCGAGCAGCAGGTGATCCGGTTCCGGTACGGTCTCGACGACGGCCAGCCCCGCACCCTCGATCAGATCGGCAAGATCTTCGGGCTCTCGCGCGAGCGCGTCCGCCAGATCGAGCGTGAGGTGATGGGCAAGCTCCGCGAGGGCGACCGCGCCGAGCGGCTGCGCTCCTACGCGAGCTGATCCCCACCCGGGCACTCACAGTCCGGTGCGCTGACCATCCCCCTGAGTGTCAGCGCACCCCGCGCCGGTCGATCCGACCCGCTCCTCCCCCTCGGAGCGCAAGGATCGGCCGGCGCGACTACGTTGCGGCGCTGTCGGTTGCGGGGCCCTATCGGTCGCGGGGCCCTAGCGCAGCCGGCGTGGACCCAGGTCGGCCCGGCTCGGCTCCGGGCCGATCCGAACCCGGGTGTCGGTGATCTCGGCCCCCATCGCACTGGCCAGCACCGGCTCGCAGACGAGCTCGCGCACCTCGGGCAGGTCGTCGGCGAGCGCGGAGACCCGCTGCACCAGATCCACAAGGGCGCTCTTGTCGACCGGCGCCGCGTTCCGGTAGCCGGACAGCAGCGGCGCCGCCTTCGGGGCGTCGATCAGTTCGGTCGCCTCGTCCTCCGTCAGCGGCAGCACGCGGTAGGCGCGGTCACCGAGAAGATCCGAGATCACCCCCGCGAGTCCGAACGAGATCAGCGAACCGAAGGACGGGTCGTCCTGCACCCCGACGACGCAGCCGATTCCCTTGGTCGCCATCTTCTGCACGTGCAGGAGCGGTTCCGCCGACGCCACCGAGAGCGCGCGATAGGCGTCGCGCACCGCGTCTGGGGTGCTGACGTCCAACCGCACCCCGCTGAGGTCGGGGCGGTGCCGCCACCCCTCGCGGGTCGCCTTGACCGCGACGGGGAAGCCGAGCGCCTGCGCCGCGGCGACCGCCTCGTCCTCGGACCGTGCCAGCGTGAAATCCACCACCCGCAGGCCGTAGCAGGCCAGCAACTCCGACGCCTCGAAATCGGTCAGCCAGCGCCCCTCGCCCGCGCCAAGCCACGACTGCACCAACGCCTCCGCGCGGTCGGAGTCGATACCGCTGGGGCGGACCACCTTCGAGGCAGGCCGCGACTTCCACTGGGCGTAACGCCAGGCGCGTGAAAGCGCCAGGGCGGCACGCTCCGGCCCGGGATACGACGGGACCGATCCCCTGGTGGGATGACCGTCCTCCCCTCGGACCGCCAGCACATCCGGGATACCCTCCGCGGCAAGAAATGTCGTCACGATCGGCTTGCTGCTGTCCCGGGCGGCATCGCGCAGCGCCTTCGCGTACGGCTCGACGTCCACGCTCACCGGCGGCACGAACACCGCGAAGACCGAGTCCACCTCGGCCGACTCCAGCGCGGCGCTCACCGCACCGGCGAACTCCGCCGGCGTGGACTGCGCGGCCAGGTCGACGGGCTTCGCAGGCTCGAGTCCCTCGCTGCGCGCCGCTCCCGCGGCCAGCACACCGAGCGCCGACGAGTTGCCCACCACCGCGACCCTCGGCCCCGCGGGCAAAGGCTGGTAGCCGAGCAGCACCGCGCAGTCGAAGAGCTGGGCGATCGAGCCGACCTGCACGACACCCGCCTGGTCGAACAGTGCCGACACCACCGAGTCGTCGATCTCGACCCCGTTCGCGGCGAGCGCCTCGGGCACGGCATGCCTGCCGGACTTCACCGCCACGATCGGCTTGTTCCTGCCGACCCGGCGCGCGATCCGGGAGAACTTGCGCGGGTTGCCGAAGCTCTCCAGGTACAGCAGCACCACCTCGGTCTCGGGGTCCGAGTCCCAGTACTGCAGTAGATCGTTGCCGGAGACGTCTGCGCGGTTGCCCGCCGAGACGAAGGTGGACAGACCGAGCTGACGGCGCGCCGCCTCGTCGAGGATCGCGATGCCGAGCGCGCCGGACTGGCAGAAGAACCCGACCCGGCCCGGCGGCGGCAGCTCGGGCGCGAGGGTGGCGTTGAGCCGTACGGCCGCGCTGGTGTTCGCGACGCCGAGTGCGTTGGGACCGACCAGTCGCATCCCGTGCGCTCGTGCTGCGTGCACCAGCCGTCGCTCGGACTGGCGTCCGTCCGGTCCCGCGTCGCTGAACCCACCGGACACCACGACCAGCGCCTTGACGCCCTTCGCGAGGCAGTCGTCCAGGACCGAGTCGATGGCCTCCGCAGGAACCGCCACCACCGCGAGGTCCACGTCGTCGGGAATGTCGTGCACCGTCGGGTAGGCCCGCACCCCGCGCACGGAGCGGTTCTCGGCATTGACCGGGTAGACCGGACCGGTGAACCCGGCCCCGAGCAGGTTGCGCAGCACCGCGTTGCCCACCTTCGCAGCGTCGGTCGACGCGCCGATCAGTGCGACCGACTGCGGGCTCAGCAGGTTGCGGACGCTCCGGGCCTCCGTGGCCCTCTCGCGAGAGTTACGAACCGCGACAAGGGTTTCAGTCGGATCGATGGCGAACTCGAGCCGCAGCACTCCCCCCTCGTAGGTCCGGCTGACCTGATACCCGGCCTCCCGGAACACGGTCACCATGTTCCGGTTCTCGGCGAGCACCTCGGCCACGAACATGGTCAGGCCGTTCTCGGCGGCGGCCGCGGCCAGGTGCTCGAGCAGGATCGGTCCGAGCCCGCGCCCCTGGTGCGCGTCGGCGACCACGAACGCGACCTCCGCGGACCTGCCGTCACCGACGTCGAGCAGCCGCTCGTACCGGCCGACCGCGATGATCTCGTCGCCGAGCACGGCCACGAACGCGACCCGGTCCTTGTGGTCGACGGTGGTGAACCGCTTGAGGTCACGCTGCGACATCGTCGGGTACGGACCGAAATAGCGCAGGTAACGGGTGCGCTCGGACAACTTGGCGTGGAACGCGATCAGCCGGTCTGCGTCGTCCGGCGAGATCGGCCGCAGGGCCGCGACTCCGCCGTCGGTGAGCAGCACGTCCGCCAGCCAGTGCTTGGGGAACGGTACACGCGGTTCGGCGTCGGTACCCCCGGTCGCGGGCTCAGTCACGGGGATCCTCCGGGTCGAGGCCGAGCAGCGGGAAGGCAGCGCGACGGGTTGCGGCGATCGCCGAATCCACCCGGACCAGAGCGCGATCCATCGATTCGACGCCGGTCTCCGGGGTGCCGCCGGGTCCGTCCCAGGACAGGTAGGTCGCCTCGCTGCCGTCGCCCATCGTCTCCGGCAGCTCGACGCTCGGCGCCAGCGTCGAGACCCGGTCGCGCCAGGACTGCGGCACCGCGAGCGCGGGATCGATGTCGCGGTCGAGCGCCGCGGCGATCAGGTGCGTCCACGCGCGCGGGACCACCCGCACCAGCCCGTAGCCGCCGCCGCCGACGGCCAGCCAGCGACCCTCCGCGTACCGATCCGCGAGCTGCCGCATCGCCAGGAACGCCGCCCGCTGCCCGTCGACCGTCAGCGAGAGGTCCGCCAGCGGGTCCTCCCTGTGGCTGTCCACGCCGCACTGGCTGATCACGATCTGGGGCTTGAATGCCGCCATCGCCGCCGGAACGACGGCGTGAAAACCCCTCAGCCACACCGAGTCCACGGTTCCGGGCAGTACCGGCAGGTTGATCGTCGCACCCTCGGCCGCGCCCGATCCGACCTCGCTCGACCATCCGGTGTTCGGCCACAGCGTGGCCGGGTGCTGATGGATGGACACGGTCAGGACCCTGGGGTCACCGAGGAAGGCATGCTGGACGCCGTCCCCGTGATGGGCGTCCACGTCGATATAGGCGATGCGATCGAAACCGTTGTCGAGCAACCAGGAGATCGCGATCGCGGCGTCGTTGTAGACGCAGAACCCGGAGGCCCAGTCGGACATCGCGTGGTGCATCCCGCCGCCGATGCTGACGGCCCTGCGGGCCCGGCCCGACGCGATCTCCTTCGCCGCGGTGAGCGTTCCACCTGCGAGAATCGCGCTCGCCTCGTGCATTCTGGGGAAGATCGGGTTGTCCTCGGTACCCAGTCCGTGCGGGGCCACATCGCCGTCCGCGCGGGCGTCCGCCAGTCCCTGCAGCGGCCCGGCTCCTGCTGCCTTGACCGCGGCGACATAGGCGGGGGTGTGGATCCGCAGCAGGTCCGCGTCGGTGGCGGCGGCGGGGCGGACCAGCTCGGCACCCTCGATGAGACCCAGGCTCCGCGCGAGGTTCATCGTCAGCTCGAGTCGGGTGGGGTTCATCGGGTGGTCGGCGCTCCACCGGTAACTGAGATAGTCCGGACTCCAGACCACGGCCCGGTCCGAATTCGGGTGCGCATGCCCCACCGGGGGGCTGGAGGTCGAGGCCATACGATCCACGCTACTTGCGCGCCGCGGGAAGAGGCGAGGGGCGGGTGGCGTTGCGTCAGAGTGAGTGCAACGCCGATTCCCGCACGCATGCCGGTAGAATCGGCCACAGACGAAGGGGCGTGCAGGTGAAGGATCTTGTCGACACGACGGAGATGTACCTCCGTACCATCTACGACCTTGAAGAGGAAGGCGTGGTGCCGCTGCGGGCACGTATTGCCGAGCGGCTCGAGCAGAGCGGTCCCACGGTGAGCCAGACGGTCGCCAGGATGGAACGCGACGGTCTCCTACTGGTGGCCGGTGACCGCCATCTCGAGTTGACCGACAAGGGTCGTGGACTCGCGATCGCCGTGATGCGCAAGCACCGGCTCGCCGAGCGACTGCTCGTCGATGTCATCGGACTCGACTGGGACCAGGTGCATGCCGAGGCCTGCCGCTGGGAGCACGTGATGAGCGAGGAGGTCGAGCGCCGTCTGGTCGAGGTGCTCAACAACCCCACCACCTCGCCCTATGGCAACCCGATCCCCGGCCTGGACGAACTCGGGCTGAACCGGCCCGCCGACAACGGCGAAACCCTGATCCGCCTGACCGATGTGCCGCCCGGGCAGCCCACCGCCGTGGTGGTGCGCAGGCTGGCCGAGCACGTGCAGTCCGATCCGGAGGTGATCGGCCGCCTCCGCGAGGCGGGCGTCGTCCCCGACGCACGCGTGACGGTGGAGACCAAGCCGGGTTCGGTGACGATCACCGTTCCTGGACACGAGGGTTTCGACCTGTCCGAGGAGATGGCGCACGCAGTCCAGGTCAAGCAGGTCTAGCGGCGTGCGACTCCTGGTCACCGGCGGTGCCGGCTATGTCGGCAGCGTGTGTGCCACCGTCCTGCTCGAACGCGGCCACGAGGTGGTCGTCGTCGACGATCTGTCCACCGGGAACGCGGATGCGGTACCGACCGGGGCCGAGTTCGTCGAGGGCGACGTCGCCGAGGTCGCCTCGTCCGTTCTCGGCGACGGGTCGACGGAGCCCCGCTTCGACGGCGTGCTGCACTTCGCGGCGCAGTCGCTCGTCGGCGAATCGGTCGTCGCGCCCGAAAAGTACTGGCGCGGAAACGTCGTCGCCACGATCGAACTCCTCGAGGCGATCCGGGTCTCCCGCACACCGAAGCTGGTCTTCTCCTCGACGGCCGCCACGTACGGCGAACCGGAGCGCTCCCCGATCACCGAGACGGATCCGACGAGGCCGACGAACCCCTACGGTGCCACGAAGCTGGCGATCGACCACGCGATCACCTCGTATGCCAACGCGTACGGGCTCGCCGCAACCAGCCTTCGCTACTTCAATGTCGCGGGAGCGTACCGAGGCGCCGGCGAAAACCGGTTGGTGGAAACACATCTCATCCCGCTCGTGCTGCAGGTTGCCCTCGGTCAGCGGGACAAGATCTCGGTCTTCGGCACCGACTGGCCGACCCAGGACGGCACCGCGGTCCGCGATTACATCCACGTCCTGGACCTCGCCGAGGCGCACCTGCTGGCGCTGGGGGCCGCGACCCCGGGCACACACAGCATCTACAACCTCGGCAGTGGGGCCGGTTTCAGTGTCCGCGAGGTGATCTCGGCCTGCCAGCGCGTCACCGGACTGCCGATCACCGTGGAGGACGCCCCGCGCCGTGCGGGCGATCCGGCGGTCCTCATCGCCTCCAGCGAGCGGGCCATCGCCGACCTCGGCTGGCAGCCGAAGCACACCGACCTCGACGAGATCGTCGCGGATGCCTGGGAGTTCTTGCAGCAGTTGGGCGACAGGTCGCACGCACACCGCGGCTGACCCACCCGTTCGGCCTCCGATCACGCCGATACCACCCCACGGGCGGTATCGGCGTGCCAGGCTGCCACGATGAGTTTCTCCGTCCGCAGGCGCGGGTTCGTCCGCGCCCTGGTGGGTATCGCGATCGCGACCGTGGTGCTGCCGGCCCCGCTCGCGTCCGCGACCACCGGATCCGATGCCGGATCGACCACCGGATCGCTGCACTCGAGCGGGCTGGCCGAGGCCGTCCACCCGGACTGGATGGCCGGACTACCCGACGGGGCCGGGCTCGCGGATTTGTCGCTCCCCGGCACCCACGACACGATGGCCTCCGGGGCCTCCGTCTTCGCCCTCACCCAGGACGCCGATCTGCCGACCCAGCTGAGCGCCGGGGTCCGCGTCGTCGACATCCGCACCCGGCATTTCCGGAATGTCTTCCCCATCCATCACGGGATCGAGTACCTGAACTCGAACTTCACCGACGTGGTGGTCGCGCTCACCGACTTCCTGCGCGCCCATCCCTCCGAGGCGATCGTCATGCGACTCAAGGAGGAGGACACCCCGGCGGAGAACACTCGTAGCTATGAGGACACGCTGAACTGGTACATCGACGAGAACCCCGGGACCCGGGATCGGTTGCGCGAGCATCTGTGGCGCCCGTCCGATGGATACAGCGGAGGCCTGCCCGGCCTCGGCGAGGCCCGCGGCAAGCTCGTCGTGCTCCGGGACTTCGACGCGGTCGCGTGGCCAGGGCCGCGGTTCGGCGATGCGAGCATGGCGATCCAGGACACTTACGAGCTGACCGGCCTGGGCGACGTCGGCCGCAAGTGGGACCTGATCCGCGCACAGTTCGAACGAGCCCGCACCGGGTCCCCCGACCTCCTCTTCATCAACCACCTCAGCGCCACCGGGAACCCCGCCGCCCTGGTGACAGGCACGGTCCCGGTCACGGTCGCGCGCGGCATCCCCGGCGTCGTCGGGATCCTCCCCCGCACCCAGGAGTACCTGGAGACCGTCGGCCCCGGACGGCTGGGCGCGGTGATGGCCGACTTCCCAACCGCCGCACTTGTGACCGAGATCATCGAGCACAACTTCCGCTGACCTGCCACGACACTCAACCGCCGTCGATCGGCGGCGGCATCTGCACCCCGATCCTCGCCGCCTCCTCGAACCCGGTCACCGCGAGCCCCGAGATGGTCTCCGGCCGCATGCCGGACTGCAACGCGGCGTCGAGCATGCCCGCCAGCCGGTGCCGCGGGTTCGCCTCCAGCGCCGCGACGAGGGCCACCCCCGCCATCGGCCCGTCCCCGCGCGCGTAGGCGCTGTAGCCGAGCAGCGCCGCGGGCTCGGCCCGCTCCGGATCGGGCAGCGCCCGTGCCAGCAGGATCCACAGCTGCTCGGCCGCGTCGGCCTCGGCGGTCACCGCGAGCGACAGCAAGGCGTCGCGCACCCGCGGGTCCGACAGCGCCCTGGCCAGGTCCGCGAGGTCGTCGAGGTGCGGCGCCTGTCCGGAGGCCAGCTCCGCGATCCGGGTGAGCACCAGCCGCAGCGCGTCGCGCGGGCGCGAACGGCCGGTGGGCCGGCCGCGCAGCAGCTCCGCGACACGGGCGCGCTCCGACTCCGGCCGCGGGGCCACGACCGCCTCCAGTTCCTCGCGCGAGGACCGGATCGCGCGCCCGCCGAGCACCTGGGCGAGCGCGACGCCGGACGCGGCCGGGTCCGGGAGCCGTCCGCGACGGGGGTCGCCGCACAGCCCTCGCCATGGGCGTCCCGCCACGATCTCGGGGACGACGAGTGCTCCCACCAGAACGACGCCGCGAGCGCTCAGGTACAGCTCGAGTTCACCGACCACGGCGCGGTGCACGCCGGTCACCCGCCGCTCGTCGATGATCACCGCGATGACCGAGCCGATGTCCTCTCGCGCGCAGACGAGGGACATCCGTTCGATGGCCTCCCGGTCGAGCGGGCCGACCGCGCAGTCCGGCAGGTCGTGCCGCATCACCGCCCGCACCCTGGCAGGCCCGTCGCCGCCGTCGAGGCAGACGAGGACCAGCGAATGTGCGGGCCGAAAGCCCAGCATCGCGGGGATCGCCGCGATCAGGTCACCGGGGTCGCCGATTCGGACCGGCTGGCCCGGATGCATGGTTGTCATGGCCAGGACCATGCCGCCCCGATCCGACCGGGCCGCGGTCGCGACCTGCGGCTTCGCCGGGCCTGTGGACGGAAACCGGACTATCCACAGGCGCGGCCGGTCAGGCCGCGTTGACCCGCTGCACAGCCTCCGTGAACACCTGGTCCAGCACCACCGTGTCGGGCTTGCCGTCGCCGAACGACATGTAGGTCGCCGAAACCCGCACGTCATCGATCTGCGCGACGAGCGTGAGCATCGACTGGGTCACCTTCCCGGCACCCTTGCCCGAGGTCACGGTCTGTCGCATGGCGATGGTGTCGTCCGCGTTCAGCGGCGGCGCGGGCAGGATCTCGGTCCGCACGACCGCCTCGGCGCCGTCCTTGGTGGTGGTCACCTCCAGGCACCGCTCGATCTCCGTGGTGCGCTTGTCGAGCGGCAGATCCGATCGCATCAGCTCCACCGAGATGGTGGACCGGTTCGCGTTGTCGGTGCCGACGATCATCGCGGTACCGTCCGGGCCGTAGTCCTGGGCGGGCGGCTTGCACCCGGGCGGGTCGACCTTCGCACCCGGCGGGATCCCATCCAGGTCCGCGGCGGCCTGTGAGACTGCGTGTGGCGGCAACACGATCGCCTGGTAAGGCGCCGGAAAATCGGTGGGGGTCAACAACATCGACTCCAGGGTCGCATCCACCCGGCCGTCCTCGCCGGTCCCGTCGGCACCCGCCGACGACGAGGGGCCGGATGCGGACGAGGGGCCGGCGGCGGCCACCGGGCTCGCCATGCCGTCCACCGTGGACGAACACCCGGCGACACCCAGGCATGCGCCCATGGCGAGGCCCGCGATCAGGATGCGGCGCTTCAACGGAAAGTCCTCCAGTACTCGCGGGACACTGCCCCACCACTGTGCCACCTCCGCAGGCCGGGCCGCCGCAGGCCGGCTGCGGTGTCGTCGAACGGCAGTTCGCTGTCAGCACAAAACGCACACAAAATGCCGGTTCCGGGAATGAATGTGACGCCACGGCACGTTTTTCCGATATCGGATGTGGGTGCTCGCAGCCGGGTGGGGGACACTGAGAGTGAACGAAACGCGAAGGGATCACTGATGGACGATCAGTCGAGGATGTACGAGCTGGAATTCCCGGCGCCCCAGGTGTCCGCGGGCGACGGCCGAGGGCCGGTGCTGGTGCATGGTCTCGAGGGATTCTCCGACGCGGGACACGCGGTGAAGATCGCCACCACCCACCTGCGCGAGAGCCTGGAGACCGAACTCGTCGCGTCGTTCTCCGTGGATGAGCTGATCGATTATCGATCCCGTCGACCCACGATGACCTTCAAGGCGGATCACTTCTCCGACTACGACCAGCCGGAGCTCAACCTGTACGCGCTCCGCGACACCGCCGGAACGCCGTTTCTGCTGCTCGCGGGCCTGGAGCCCGATCTGAAGTGGGAACGGTTCACGACGGCGGTGCGGCTGCTCGCCGAGCAGCTCGGGGTGCGGCGCACCATCTCCCTCGGCGCGATCCCGATGGCGATCCCGCACACCCGCCCGCTCGGGGTGACGGCACATTCGACGAACAAGGACCTGATCGGCGAGAACCAGAGCTGGTCAGGGGAACTGCAGATCCCGGGCAGCGCCTCCGCGCTGCTGGAGCTGCGGATGGCTCAGCACGGTCACGAGTCGATGGGCTACTCGGTGCACGTGCCGCACTACCTGGCACAGACGGACTATCCGGCGGCCGCGGAGACGCTGCTGGAGAACCTCGGCGAGATCGCCGACCTGGAGCTGCCGCTGGCCGCCCTCGGCGAGGCGGCCGCCCGCGTCCGCGAGCAGGTCGACGCGCAGATCACCGGCAATGACGAGGTCCAGTCCGTCGTCTCCGCCCTCGAACGCCAGTACGACTCGTTCGTCGCGGCGCAGGAGCGCCAGTCCACCCTGCTCGCCGGGGAGGCCGACCTGCCCAGCGGCGACGAACTCGGCGCGGAATTCGAGAAATTCCTCGCTGAACAGGCCGGACTGGACGAGAAGACCGACCGAGACGAGCCTGATCTGTGACTCGGTTGCACAGTTACCCGGCGGGCCGACCCCCTGAACTATACGATCGCCCAAGTCAGTGACTTAGGGGTCGGCACAGCCGGCGACAGAGGAGGCGACATGAGTGAACGCAAGGGCCGCGCCTTGCGGCCGGTTCCGAACACCGAACCGCGCCTCGTCTTCCGGACCGTGCACGGGTACCGGCGGGCCTTCCGGATGGCGGGCGAGGGTCCGCCGATCCTGCTGATCCACGGCATCGGCGACAACTCGTCGACCTGGAACGACATCATCCCGCACCTCGCCAAGCACTTCACGGTGATCGCGCCCGACCTGCTCGGCCACGGTCGTTCGGACAAGCCGCGTGCCGACTACTCCATCGCGGCCTACGCGAACGGGATGCGGGATCTGCTCACCGTGCTCGGCTACGACCGCGTCACGGTCATCGGCCATTCGCTTGGCGGCGGCGTCGCGCTGCAGTTCGCCTACCAGTTCCCGCAGATGATCGAACGCCTCGTGGTGGTCTCCACCGGGGGCGTGACCAAGGACGTCAACCCCGCGCTGCGCTTCGCCTCGCTGCCGATCGCGAACCAGTCGCTGCGCCTGCTGCAGGTCCCCGGCACCATCTCCGCCCTCGGGGTGCTCGGCAAGATCGCCGACCAGTTGTACCGCGGGCCCTTCAAGGCGGTGCGGGTCTTCCACGACGCACCCGACCTGGTGCGGGTACTCAGCGACCTGCCCGATCCCACCGCACGGGAGGCCTTCCTGCGCACCCTGCGCGCGGCCGTGGACTGGCGGGGACAGGCGATCACCATGTTGGATCGCTGTTACCTGACGGCCGACCTGCCGGTGCAGATCATCTGGGGCGACGTCGACTCGGTGATCCCGGTCAGCCACGCCCACCTCGCCCACTCCGCGATGCCGGGCTCACGCCTGGAGATCTTCCGCGGTAGCGGCCATTTCCCGTACCACGACGATCCCATCCGGTTCCTGCAGGTGGTCGAGGACTTCATCGCGAGCACCGCGCCGCTGGAGTTCGATCCGGCAAAGTGGCGGCAGATGCTCGTCGACGGCGTCGGCGAATCGCAGATCACCGGCACCGATTCCACCCGCGAGGCCGTGCTGGAGGCGATGGGCTCGGACGAGCGCAGCGCGACCTGACTCCGGCCAGGCCGTAACCTGGGTCGGTGCTGCTCTCCGACCTGGTCCCCACGAGTCCCGATGCCGACTCGCTCTTCGACGCCTTCTCACGGTGGACTGCCGAACAGGGCCTGACCCTGTATCCGGCGCAGGAGGAGTCGCTGATCGAGGTCGTCTCGGGCGCGAACGTCATCCTGTCGACACCGACGGGGTCCGGCAAGTCGATGGTCGCGATCGGCGCCCATTTCGCGGCGCTCGCCGAGGGCAGGCGGACCTACTACACCGCACCGATCAAGGCGCTGGTGAGCGAGAAGTTCTTCGCCCTCTGCGAGGTGTTCGGCGCCGAGAACGTGGGCATGATGACCGGCGACGCCTCGGTCAACGCAGGCGCGCCGATCATCTGCGCCACCGCGGAGATCGTGGCGAACCTGGCGCTGCGGCAGGGCGCCGACTCCGACATCGGCCAGGTCGTGATGGACGAGTTCCACTACTACTCCGAGCCGGACCGCGGATGGGCCTGGCAGGTCCCGCTGATCGAACTCCCGCACGCCCAGTTCCTGCTGATGTCCGCGACGCTCGGTGACGTCTCGTTCTTCCAGGAGGACCTGACCCGCCGGACCGGGCGCCCGACAACGCTGGTCGGCGGCACCGAACGGCCGGTGCCGCTGTCCTTCTCGTATGCCCGCTCCCCCATCGGCGAGACCATCGAGGAGCTGGCCACCACCAACCAGGCGCCCGTGTACGTGGTGCACTTCACCCAGGCCGCGGCGCTCGAACGGGCGCAGGCGTTGACCAGTGTCAACATGAGCAGCCGGGAGGAAAAGGACGCCATCGCGGAGGCGATCGGGAGTTTCCGGTTCAGCACTGGCTTCGGAAAGACGTTGTCCCGCTTGGTCCGGCACGGCATCGGCGTGCACCACGCAGGCATGCTGCCCAAGTACCGCCGACTCATCGAGAAGCTCGCACAGGACGGGCTGCTCAAGGTCATCTGCGGAACCGACACCCTCGGCGTCGGCATCAACGTGCCGATCCGGACCGTGCTGCTGACCGGGCTCACCAAGTACGACGGCACCCGGACGCGGCACCTGCGGGCCCGCGAGTTCCATCAGATCGCGGGCCGGGCGGGCCGGGCCGGCTACGACACCATGGGCACCGTGGTGGTGCAGGCCCCGGAGTACGAGATCGAGAACCACCGGCTCGTGGCGCGGGCGGGCGACGACCCGAAGAAGCTCAAGAAGATCCAGCGCAAGAAGCCGCCGGAGGGCTTTGTGTCCTGGGGAGAACCGACGTTCGAGCGACTCGTCTCCGCGTCCCCCGAGCAGCTCACGTCCCGGTTCCGGGTCTCGAACTCGATGCTGCTCAACGTGATCGCCCGCCCGGGCAACTGCTTCGACGCGATGCGTCACCTCCTCGAGGACAGCCACGAGACCCGTCCCCAGCAGCGCAAGCACATCCTCCGGGCGATCGCGCTGTACCGGGGGCTGCTCCAGGCCGGCATCGTCGAGCAGCTCGATGCGCCGGACCCGGACGGGTCATGGGCCAGGCTGACGGTGGACCTGCAGCGCGACTTCGCACTCAACCAGCCGCTGTCGCCCTTCGCGCTTGCCGCGATCGAACTGCTCGACCAGGAGTCGGTGACCTACGCCCTCGACGTGGTGTCGGTGATCGAGTCCACCCTGGACGACCCCCGCCAGATCCTGATGGGCCAGCAGCACCACGCCCGCGGTGAGGCGGTCGCGCAGATGAAGGCCGACGGCATCGAGTACGACGAGCGGATGGAGCTGCTCGAGGAGATCACCTGGCCGAAACCGTTGGAGGAACTGCTCTATCCCGCGTTCGAGATGTACCGCGGCGGGCACCCATGGGTCTCCGAGTTCTCCCTCTCCCCCAAGTCGGTGGTGCGGGACATGGTGGAGAACGTGATGACCTTCGCCGAGCTGGTCAGCCACTACGGGCTGGCCCGCTCCGAGGGCCTGGTGCTGCGCTATCTCGCCGACGCCTACCGGGCGCTGCGTCAGACCGTGCCCGACGCGGCCCGCACCGAGGAACTCGAGGACATCACCGAGTGGCTGGGCGAGCTGATCCGCCAGGTCGACTCGTCGCTGCTGGACGAGTGGGAGCAGCTCACCAATCCCGGCGTGGAGTCCGACGATCAGCAGATCGCGTTCGGCGCCGACGTCCCGCGCCCGGTCTCCGCGAACACCAGGGCCTTCAAGGTGATGATCCGCAACGCGATGTTCAAGCGGATCGAGCTGGCCTCGCGCAAGCGCTGGGACGCGCTCGCCGAACTCGGCGACGGACTGGAGTCTGAGGACTGGTCCGATCTCATGGAGCTGTACTTCGACGAGTACGACGAGATCGGCACCGGACCCGATGCCAGGGGACCGCAACTGTTCTCGGTCCAGGTGGAGCCGGAGCTGTGGCGGGTGCGCCAGACCATCGCCGATCCGCAGGGCGATCACGGTTGGGCGCTGGTCGGCGAGGTGAACCTGGCGGAGTCGGACGCGGCAGGCGAGGTGGTGTTCGACGAGTTCGAGGTCGTCGAGGGGTGAGCGCGATGCTGCTGCGGGGGGCTCGGTTGGCGCCCGGCGAGGCGCCGACGGATCTGATGGTCATCGGCGACCGGATCGCCGGCGACGGTTCCGCCGCGTCGGACGTCGTCGATCTCGGTGGGCGGCTGGTGCTCCCGGGTCTGTGGGACGCGCACGTGCACCTCGACCAGTGGGCACTCTCGCGCGCCGCGCTCGACGTGTCGGGGGCGACCTCGGCCGCGCACGCCGTTCGACTGATCGCGGAGCATCTGCCGTCCGCCGACACCGACGTCGTCGTCGCGCACGGGTTCCGGGACGGCCTGTGGCCGGACTCCCCCACCGCCGCGCTGCTGGACGCGGCCACCGCGGACCGCCCGGTCGTCGCGTTGAGCGGCGACCTGCACAGCGGGTGGTTCAACACCGCTGCGCTGCGGCGCTTCTCGCTCGCGCCGCACCCGAGCGGCCTGCTCACCGAGACCGAGTTCATGCCCATCATGAACGACGTGCAGCGCGTCGACCCGGCGGTGCTCGATCGCCGGGTCGACGCTGCGGTACGGGCCGCGGCCGCGCGCGGGGTGGTCGGGGTGACGGACTTCGAGATCGCCGACAACCGCGCGGTGTGGGCGCGGCGGATCGCCGCGGGCACCGACCTCCTGCGGGTTCGGTGCGGCGTCTGGCCGCGGTGGCTCGACCAGGCGATCGCCGACGGTGCGGGCACCGGGGACCCGGTGCCGGGCACCCGCGGGCTGGCGACGGTCGGGCCGCTGAAGGTGATCGTGGACGGATCGCTCGGCACCAGGACCGCGTACTGCCACGACCCGTATCCGGGCGGCGGGCACGGGGTGCTGTCGGTCCCGCCGCGCGAGTTGATCGGGCTGATGTCGCGGGCCACCGGTCACGGGCTCGAGTGCGCGATCCACGCGATCGGCGACCAGGCCTGCGAGCACGTACTCGACGCCTTCGCGGCCACGGGTGCACGCGGGTCCGTCGAGCACGCGCAACTGGTGGCGGAGAAGGACTTTCGGCGCTTCGCCGAACTGGGCGTGACCGCGAGCGTCCAGCCCGCCCACGTACACGACGACGCGGACCTGGCCGAACGCTACTGGCCCGGCCGCACCGGCCGGGCGTTCCCGTACGGCACGCTGCTGTCCTCGGGCGTGCGGTTGGCGCTGGGCTCGGATGCCCCGGTGGCGCCGCTGGACCCGTGGCTGACCCTCGCCGCCGCGGTGGACCGCACCCTGCCGGACGGCCGGGCGTGGCACCGCGAGCACGAGATCCCGTGGGAGGTTGCCCTCGCCGCCTCGACCGGCGGCCGCGTGCGGGTCACGACCGGCGACCTCGCGGACCTGGTGGTGCTGGACACCGACGATCTTCCGACCACCGGCGCCCGCCTGGCCTCGATGCCCGTGTGGGGCACGATGCTCGGCGGGCGGTGGACCTACGAACCGGCGGCCTAGTCCTCGTTCGGGTGGTGGATCGGCTTCGCGAACCGCTGCTTGCGGTTCGACTGCTCGCGCCGGGTCGCCTGCTGCTCCTTGATCCGCTTCTCGTCCTTGCGGACCTCCACCAGCGACTTGCGCTCGGCCTGCAGCCAGTCCGGCTGATCGGCGAGCAGCGCCTCGATCTGAGCGGTGGTCAGCGCCTCCTCCACGCCGCCGCGGGCCAGTCCGGCGATCGAGACACCGAGCTTGTCGGCGACCACGGACTTCGGGTGCGGGCCCTCGGCGCGCAGGTCGATCAGCCACTGCGGCGGGTTGGTACGCAGCTCGGCGAGCTCGTCGCGAGTCACCACACCGTCGCGGAACTCGGCGGGGGTTGCCTCGAGGTAGACGTCCAGCTTCTTCGCGGCGGTCGCCGGCTTCATCGTCTGGGGTGTCTTCTGCGCGCTCATGGGGTTCAGCCTATCGAGCTGCCACCCGAGCTCCCCGCCCCGGTAGCCTGGCGGAATGACCGAGCCCGATGCACCCACCCCGTTCCGGCTCGCCTATGTGCCCGGCGTCACGCCGTCCAAGTGGGTGCGGATCTGGGGCGAACGCCACCCCGACGTCCGGCTGGAGCTGGTCGTCACCACCGCCGCCGACGCGCCGACCTTGCTGCGTGACGGCCTCGCGGACGCCGGCCTGGTGCGGCTGCCGATCGACAGCGGCGGCCTGAGCGTGATCGCGCTCTACGAGGAGACCCCGGTCGTGGTGGTGCCGAAGGACCACGTGGTCACCGCTGCCGACGCCGTGTCGACGGCGGACCTGGAGGGCGAGATCGTGCTGCACCCGCTCGACGACGCCCTGGACTGGGAGTCGCTGCCGGGGACGCCCGCGGCCCAGCGGCCCGCCACCACCGCCGACGCGATCGAGCTGGTCGCGGCCGGGATCGGGGTGCTGGTGCTGCCGCAGTCGCTGGCCCGGCTGCACCACCGCAAGGATCTCACCTACCGCACCGTCACCGATGCGCCGGAGTCGCCCGTCGCGCTGGCCTGGCCGCAGGACGCGACCACGGACCGGGTTGAGGAGTTCGTCGGGATCGTGCGCGGGCGCAGCGTCAACAGCTCCCGCGGTCGCGACGCGCAGGAGCCCGCCCCCAAGCGCACCGCCTCCCAGAAGGCCGCCGCGAAACAAGCCGCGCGCGTCAAGGCGGGCAAGAACCCGACCCCCCGGAACACCAAGGGCGGCAAGCCCGCCAAGCGCGGCAGGCGCTGACGCGCCCGTGCGCGGTTGACGAGTCCTGACACTCGTCAACCGCGCACAGGCGGCGCAGCCGCCTAGACCTCGATGATCATCGCGATGCCCTGGCCACCGCCGCCACAGAGGGCCGCCGCGCCCTTGCCGCCGCCGCGCGCCTTGAGCGAATGCGCCAGGGAGAGGACGATCCGCGCGCCGGACATGCCGACCGGGTGCCCGACCGCGATGGCACCGCCGTGGATGTTGACCTTGTCCGCGGCGACGCCGAGCTGACGCATCGACGCGATCGCGACACCGGCGAAGGCCTCGTTGATCTCGAGCAGGTCGAGGTCGGCGACGGTGGTCTCGCCGTCACGCTTCAGCGCCGCCTCGATGGCGTTGGCGGGCTGGTGCAGCAGGGAGGTGTCGGGGCCCGCGACGAGGGCGTGCGCCTTGATCTCCGCGATCCACTCGATGCCGCGGGCCTCCGCGACGTCCTTGCGCATCACGATGACCGCGGCTGCGCCGTCAGACAGCTGCGAGGACGCGCCCGCGGTGATGGTGCCGTCCTTCGCGAACGCCGGACGGAGCTTGCCAAGGGAGTCCACGGTGGTCCCCGCGCGGATGCCCTCGTCGTCGGCGACGGTGACGGCGCCCTTGCGGGACGCGATCTCCACCGGCGCGATCTCGGCCGCGAACGCGCCCGACTCGGTCGCGGCGGCGGCGAGGCGGTGCGACCGGGCCGCGAACTCGTCCTGCTCGGCGCGGCTGATGTTCTCCGAGGCCTGGTAGCTCTCGGTGGACGCGCCCATCGACACGCCGTCGAACGCGCACACCAGAGCGTCGCGGTCGAGGGCGTCCTCGAAGCCGGTGGTGCCGTACTTCAGTCCGGTCCTTGCGCCGCGCACCAGGTACGGCGCGTTCGTCATCGACTCCATGCCGCCCGCGACCACGACATCGGCGGCGCCGGTGGCGATCAGCCGGTCGGCCTGCATGATCGCCTCGAGGCCGGACAGGCAGAGGTTGTTCACGGTGGTGGCGGGCACCGTCATCGGCAGGCCTGCTGCGACCGCCGCCTGCCGCGCCGGGTTCGGGCCGACACCGGCCTGCACCACGGTGCCCATCACCACTGCGTCGACACCGTCGGTACCGAGGCCGCTGCGTTCGAGGGCGGCGGCGATCGCCCGCCCACCCAACTCCGCCGCCGTCAGCGACGCCAGCGCGCCGGAGAGCTTGCCGATCGGGGTCCTGGCCCCTGCCACGATGACACTGGTGCTCACGCCTGAATCTCCTTCGTCGTTCGATCACCGCACACGGGTGCGGGTTCGATCCATCGTCCCATCCGCTCCCCTGGGCGACCGTCGTGGGCGGTGACGGCCTCAGCGTTCCCCGTCGACGCGGTAGCGGATCAGGCGGGAACTGTTGGCGACCACGGCGACCGAGGACGCGTTGTGCAGGATCGCCGCGAACACCGGGGACAACGCGCCGCCCGCCCCGACCAGCAGGCCGAGCGCGTTGACGGCGATGGACATCGAGTAGTTCTGCCGGATCAGGCGGACCGCGTGACCGCCGAGGTCGCGGACCTCGAGCAGTCGGGTCAGATCGTCGCTCGCGAGCGCGACGTCGGCGGTCTCGACGGCGACGTCCGTACCCGCCAGGCCCATCGCTATCCCGATGTCGGCCGCGGCGAGCGCCGGTGCGTCATTGGTGCCGTCGCCGACCATCGCGACCACATGGCCCTCCGCCCGCAGCCGCTGCACGACCTCGAGCTTGTCGTCGGGGAGCACCTCGGCCCGCCACTCCTCGATACCCAGCTCCGTGGCGACCGCGGCGGCCGTCTCCGGATGGTCGCCGGTGAGCATGATCACCCGCCGCGCCCCGGTGGCCCGCAATCGGTCCAGGACCGACTGCGCCTCCGGTCGCAGCTCGTCGCGCAGGCTGATCAGGCCGACCAGCCTGCCGTCGACGGCCAGCAGCAGCGGAGTCTCCGCCCGGCGACGTAACCTGCCGACCCAGTCGGCGGCCCGTTTCGACACCCGCACGTTCTCCGATTCGAGCAGCGACACGCTGCCGAGCAGCAGTGTCCTGCCGTCGGCCCAGGTGCGCATGCCCAGCCCGACGAGCACCTCGCACTCCTGGTGCGGCGGGATCTCGATGTGCCGTTCCGCCGTCGATCGCAGCACCGCCTCGGCCAGCGGATGCCGCGAGTGGATCTCGGAGCTCGCGGCGTAGGCCAGCACCTGATCGGGTCGCCAGTCCCTCGCCAACGCGACGATATTGGTCACCACGGGCCTGCCGACGGTCAGGGTTCCCGTCTTGTCGAAGACGAACGCGTCCACCCGGCCTGCGTCCTCGAGGTGCGAGCCGCCCTTGATGAGGATCCCCCGCCGGGCGCCGTTGCCGATGGCCGCGCTGATCGCCGTCGGCGTCGCGAGCCCGACCGCGCACGGGCAGGCGACCAGCAGCATGGTCATCGCCCGGCGTACGTCCCGCGTCACCGCCAGTGTCAGCGCGGAGAGTACGAAGGAGGCGGGGACGAACCGGCGCGAGAAGTTCTCCCCCACCGTCTGGATCGCGGCCCGGTCCTCCTGCGCCTCCTCGACGCGGGTGATGATCCGACCGATGGTGGTGTCATCACCGACCGCGTCCGCCCGCACCAGCAGCCTGCCCCGCATCACGACCGAGCCGGCGTGCACCCTCGCCCCCGCGACGATGCTCGCGGGCAGCGTCTCGCCGGTGATCGCGGACCGGTCGACGATGGCCTCACCCTCGATCACGATCCCGTCGACCGCGAGGGCGACGTGCTCGTGCACGATCACCTCGTCGCCGATCTCCAGTGCGTCGATCCCGACCTGGACCTCGCTCCCGTCGGCGGTCCGGACCCAGGCGGTGTCCTGGGTGCCCTTGAGCAGGTCCGAGATGGCGCGTCGGGTGCGGCGCAGGGTCAGATCCTGAAGGTACTCACCGATGTTCAGGAGCCACAGCACGGTGAGGGCGACGACGTTCTCGCGGAGCACGAGGCTGGCGACGGTCGCGGCCGAGACCAGCGCGTCGGTGCCGGGCGCCCTGCTGCCGCGCAGCGCCCGCAGCGCCCCACGCAGGAAGGGGTATCCCGTGAACACCGTCGCCCCGGTGGCCACGGCGCGTCCGGTGGGGCCGAGCAGCGCGGGCCTCCCGAGTGCGTACCCGCGGAAACCGAGCAGCACCAGCGCCACCCCGCCGACCGCCATCCGCACGACGTCGGCGTTGCCGATGTCGGCGGAGGTGGGCGCCCGATCCGGCACCAGGGCGTCGGGGATGAGCCTGCTGTCGCGGATGGCCGCCGCGAATCCGTCCCGGTCGGCGGTGCGGGGCGAGTACCAGATGACAATCGAGGCGGTGCGCGGATAGGCGTGCACGGCCCGCACCCCGGTCAGGGCGCCGACGGCGTCCTCGACTGCGACCGCCCGTGGCCTGCTGCCCCGCAGCCACGGCGCGTGCATCCGCACGCGCCCACCGGCATCGGAGAGGACGGTCAGGTCTCCGACTGCGGTCGGAACCTGATGCAGGACTGCCGGTTCCGCGGACATCTCACCCTAGTGAGCGTGCCCGTGGCCCGCGTCCGCAACCCCTGGCGGCGGCACCTCTTCGCCGAGCCGCTCGCGCGCTTCGGCCACCACGTCTGCCATCGTGAGGCGGGCGGACTCCGCGCCTTCCTCCGCCTTGCGCGCTCCGCGCAGGCCCCACTCGGTGGCCGTCACGGCGGCCTCCCGCAACGGCGCCCTCGCGACGATCCGCCGCGCCCCGTTGTAGGCGGCGACCCCCACGGCCCCGGTGACCACGGTCGAGGCGGCCTTGATGATCAGTCCGTGCAGAGGCATCGTCGTTCCTCCTGCTGGTGCGGCGTACGTCCATTGTGACGCACCGACCCGCGATCGCGGAGCCCTATCGGGAACCCACGGACGGCGTCGCGGCAGCGCCCGGCGCGACCGACCGCACCACATCGGCGAGCCTGCGGTAGCCGTCGACGCGCCCGCTGGAGGAGCGGAACACCAGGCCGATCGTCCGGCCCGGCGCCGGGCTCGCGAACCGGGCGGTGGCGAGGTCGCCGCGGCGGGTCTCCACCGGGACCGCCGAGTCCGGCACCAGGGTCACCCCGAGGCCGCCGGCGACGCACTGCACCACGGTCGCGAGCGAGGTAGCCCTTGTGTCCCCGGACGACGGGTGCGCGTCCACCGAGCGGCACAGGTCGAGGGTCTGGTCGCGGAGGCAGTGCCCCTCGTCGAGCAGCAGCAGCGGCAGGTCGTCGAGCACCTGTGGCGACAGGTCGACCCGACCGGCCAGCTCGTGGTCACCGGGCACCACCATCACGAAATCCTCTGTGTAGAGGGGGATCTCCACCAACCCGGTCGCCTCCGACGGGAGCGCAAGGACCGCGACGTCCAGCACGCCCGCGCGCAGCGAATCCAACAGCCGGGCGGTCTGGTCCTCGATCACCTGGGGCACCACGGCCGGCAGCTCCGCACGCATCGCAGGCAGCAGGGCGGGCAGGACGTACGGCGCGACGGTCGGGATCAGACCCATGCGAAGCGGGCCGCCGAGCCGGTCCCCCACGCCGGCCGCTGTGGCGACGAACCCGTCCGCGGCCTCGAGGATCATCTTCGCCTGCGCGAGCAGCTGGGTGCCGGCGTCCGTCACGAGCACCCGACGGGTGCTGCGCTCGATCAGCTGCACCCCGAGCCCGTTCTCGAGCGCCGCCAGCGCCTGCGACAACGTGGGCTGGCTCACATTCAATCGCGCTGCCGCGGTACCGAAGTGGCGGTATTCGGCCACCGCGACGAAGGCACGCAGCTGCGACAGTGTGGGTTGATAAGTCTGATCAGCCATGCCTATCAGTGTAGTGGCATATATCGCCTTTACCTTTTGAAAGGTTTCGGGCACTATGGACTCATACCAAAGAGCGCAGGTCAGCGGGGAACCGCGAGACCCGCTCCCGGTATCGAAATCACCCCGGCGCAGCCACCAGTGTGGTTGCCCGTGCCCGAAGATCCATCACAAGTAGGAGGACGAGACATATGGCTCTGCTGACCATCGGCGACCAGTTCCCGGCGTACAACCTCAAGGCCGTCATCGGCGGGGACCTGTCCAAGGTCGACGCCCAGCAGCCCGACGACTACTTCACCCAGGTCACCAGCGACGACTACGCGGGCAAGTGGCGGATCGTGTTCTTCTGGCCCAAGGACTTCACCTTCGTGTGCCCCACCGAGATCGCCGCGTTCGGCAAGCTGAACGAGGAGTTCGCGGATCGCGACGCCCAGGTGCTCGGCGCCTCGGTCGACAACGAGTTCGTGCACTTCCAGTGGCGCGCACAGCACGACGAGCTCAAGACCCTCCCCTTCCCGATGCTCTCGGACCTCAAGCGTGAGCTGGCCGAGGCCACCGGCGTCCTCAACGCCGACGGTGTCGCGGACCGCGCCACCTTCATCGTGGACCCGAACAACGAGATCCAGTTCGTCTCCGTGACCGCCGGTTCCGTCGGCCGCAACGTCGACGAGGTGCTGCGCGTGCTCGACGCACTGCAGTCCGACGAGCTGTGCGCCTGCAACTGGAAGAAGGGCGACCCGACCATCAACGCCGGCGAGCTGCTGGCCGAGAGCGTCTAGTCATGAGCGTCGAGAACCTGAAGAACTCGCTGCCCGAGTACGCCAAGGACCTCAAGCTGAACCTCAGCTCGCTGTCCCGGTCCACCGAGCTGAACGAGCAGCAGCTCTGGGGCACGTTCCTCGCCGCAGCGGCCGCCACTCGGTCCGCGACCGTGTTGCGGGAGATCGCGGAAGAGGCCGCCGACAACCTGTCGGCGGAGGCATACAACGCCGCCCTCGGCGCCGCGTCGATCATGGGCATGAACAACGTCGCGTACCGCGCAAAGGGCTACCTCGGTGAGGATTACACCCAGGTGCGCATGGGCCTTCGCATGAACATCATCGGCAGCCCCGGCGTCGAGAAGGCCGACTTCGAGCTGTGGTCGCTCGCCGTGTCGACCATCAACGGCTGCGACCATTGCACCGGCGCCCACGACGCGGTCGTCCGCAAGGAGGGCCTGACCAAGGAACAGGTCTGGGAAGCCGTCAAGGTCGCCGCGACCCTCCAGGGCGTGGCCCAGGCGGTCACCGCCAGCGAGGCCCTCGCGGGCGCGAGCGTTTAGCCCGGCTTCACCCGTCACATCCCGAAGGTGTCTTTTGTGCGATCGGATAGCACAAAAGGCACCTTCGGTCGTTACCGGCGGTATCGTTTAACGATGAGTATCGAGGTTGACGTCGTCAGGGTCTTCACCGATGCGAACGGCCACCACGGCAACGCATTGGGCATCGTGGATGCGGCACTGGTGCCGGCGGATCGCAGGCAGGGCCTGGCCGCCGAACTCGGGTTCAGCGAGACGATTTTCGTCGAGCTGCCCGGCCCGGGCGCCGCGAGCACGCGGGCGCAGATCTTCACCCCAGCCACCGAACTGCCCTTCGCCGGGCACCCGACGGTGGGCCTGTCCTGGTGGCTGCGCGAACGGGGCGCGGCGGTCGACGTCCTCGAGGTCCCGGCGGGCCCGGTCACGACCTACGTCGATCACGGGATGACCTGGGTACGCGCCAAACCCGACTGGGCGCCCGAGTTCACCCTGCACCCGAAACCCGACTCCGCCGCGGTGGTCTCCACCAGGGCGGACTCGTTCGACTCCGGACACCACTACGTCTGGGCCTGGGCCGGCGAGGGTGCGATCAGATCCCGAATGTTCGCCCCGCTCATGGGGATTCCGGAGGACGAGGCCACCGGTGCGGCTGCGGTCCGGATCACCGAGCACCTGCGTCGAAGCCTGCACATCACCCAGGGGCGCGGCTCGCAGATCTACACCGTCTACTCGAAGGACGGATGGGTCGACGTCGGTGGACGCGTACACCCGGACCGCACGCTGAGCGCGTAGACCGACCGGCTACCCGGACAACGCGCGATCGACCGCGGCCTCGATGAGTTCGTCGATCTCGCTCTCCGAGAACAACTCCGGCAGCGTCAGCCGATCGACGATCAGCCAGTTCAGCGCGAGGTAGAGCAGGCGGACCGTGGTGGCGTCGCCCGGCATGCCCGCCTGCAGGTGGTTGGTGACGTTGAAGTCCAGGTCGGCCCGGATCCGTTCGGTCAGCACCGCGCGCAACTCGGGTCGCCGGGTCGCCTCGAGCCTGAGCTCGAGCAGGGCGAGGAAGCCCGTGCGGAACTCGGTGATCCTGCCGACGACCTCGCGCATCAGCCCGACCAGATGATCACGGTCGTGCGGACCCCCGAGGCTCTGCGCCAAGGACTCGTCGTCGGGGGTCAGCCGCTCGTAGAACCGGCCTCCCGCCTGAGCCAACAGGTCGTCGCGGTTGGCGAAGTAGTTCGACGCCGTACCCGGCGGCACCCCCGCTCGCGAATCGACGGCCCGGAAGGTGAGCCCGCGCGCACCCAGTTCCGCCAGGACCTCTATCGCGGCGTCGACCAATGCCGCTCGTCTCTCCGGATTACTCCGCACTTGACACCACTCCATCCGTAGTACTACGTTCAGACCACTCCAAACAGAGTACTACGGACGGAGCAGCTGTATGCGCAAGCTTGTGTACTACGTGGGAATCTCGCTCGACGGTTACATCGCCGGCCCGGGCGGCGAGTGGGACTTCATGCTCTTGGACGACGTGACGACATGGATCACCCAGCGATACCCCGACACCGTCCCCACCCACATCCGCCCGCACGTCGGCCTCGAGGGCACCGACCGCCAGGCGTTCGACACGGTGGTCATGGGCCTCGGGACCTATCAGCCCGGACTCGACGTCGGAGTCACCAGCCCCTACGCCCACCTGAAGCAGCATGTGGTCTCGACCACCCTCGGCGAGATCGCCGACCCGGCGGTCGAGCTGGTCACCGGCGACCCGCTCGGCCTCGTCCGCGAGCTCAAGGCCCAGGAGGGGATGGACATCTGGCTCGCGGGCGGCGGAAAGCTGGCGGGCACCCTGCTGCCCGAGATCGACGAGCTCGTCATCAAGCGCTACCCCGTGATCGCGGGGGCAGGCATCCCGGCGTTCGACGGGGCGTTCCTGCCGACGCGGTTCACCCCGACCCGCACCGAGTCCTTCGACAGCGGCGCCTCGGTCAGCTGGTTCTCCCGGACCCCGGCGGCCTGACCCGACACGGGGCCGGTCGCCGTCAGCTCTCCGGCGACCGGCCCGCCGCCAGATCGGCATCGCTGAGCAGCACCTCGATCTCCCCGCCCAGCGTCACCCCCGGGGCCAGCGGCAACCGGTCGCCGCTCCAGAATCGGCCCGGGTCATACCAATTCGTCTTGCGGCGCTCGGTGAGCAGCCCCATGGACTCGTAGGTCTGCGCGACCACCTCGGCGCAGTACGCGCTCTCGAGCCCGGCCGAAGCCTCCGCGGAATCCCGGGCCGAACTGCGCCGCAGCGACGGCAGCCGGCCGCCGAACCAACGGGTGACCAGCTTGGCCGTGGACGGGAACGGCGTGCCGTCCAGCCGCGCGACGGTGCGCATCAACGCGTCCTCCTGCTCCCGGGTCACCGGCTCCTCGAGCTGCCGCAGCCAGCCGCGCTGACCGTACTTCGCACCCCACACCTGAACCGCCTGCCGCAGGTCGTGCAGCTGTACCCCGCGCTGGAACCGTCCGGTCCACATGTCCTGCAAGGAATGTCCGAGCTCCGCGTGCCACATCAGCGGCGGCATGTCGTCGAGAACCACCGACATCCCGACGTGGTTCACCGGGCTGTTCGTCAGCGTCTGGATCGCCCGATCGGCGCCCGAGTGCCCGCGGAAGATCCAGATGTCCCCGGTTCGGGTGGCATCCACGGCCTCGTCGAGGCTCACCTGCGATTCGTGCATCCGGCGACTCATGCACCTAGCCTAGAGCGATGCGCATGGACGGCAGGAACGTGTGGAAGCTCGTCGGACTCGCGGGCGTCGTCGGGGTCGCGGCAACGGGGGCACTCGCCGCGCGCGCCGAACGCAAGCGCCGCGCCTACACCCCCGACGAGGTCCGGTCCCAGCTGCACGCCCGTTTCGCGCAGGCCACCGCCGCGGCCGACCTCCCCCGGGTGGATCTGATCGAGGTGAAACCCACTCTGCGCGAACGCCTGTCGGGCCTCTTCCGGCGAGTTCCCCGACCAGGCGGGAAATGACATGACCGATCGTATGGCCCGAACGCCGCAGGTTTCCGACGCGGTCTGGGATAGATCGGACTTCCCCGACGGTTCGACATGGACCGTGGTCCTCACCGGAGCCGAGCGGTCGGAGATCGTCGGGGCGGCTAGATCCGACGCCGCCGACGCCTCACGCCTGTTCCCCACCCTTCGGGCCCGGTGCGCCCAGTGGGCGCACACGCTGAACTCGGGATGCGGATTCGTACTGCTGCGCGGATTCCCGCTCGACGAACTCGGAACCGACGAGATCGAGCGGGCCTACCTCGCGCTGGGTCCAAGCTCGGAGATCCGGTGAGTCAGGATCGCGACGGCTCGGTGCTCACCCACATCCGCGACGAGCGGATCGAGCGAACCGATCCCACCGTCAGGCTCTACCGGACCAGGGAGCGCCAGGATTTCCACACCGACGGTTCCGATCTCGTCGCGCTGCTGTGCCTGGCCAAGGCGGCCACCGGAGGCGAGAGCTGGATCGCCAGCTCGGCAGCGATCTACAACGAGGTGCTGCGGCGGCGGCCGGATCTGCTCGAGGTCCTCTACTCCCCCATGCCCTGGGATCGCAACGGCGAGGAGGCCGCGGGCGACCCCCAGTACTTCGAACTCGCCCCACTCAATGACATCGGCGGATCACCCCGCCTGTTCTACATCAGCTGGTACATCCGCGACTCCCAACGGCACCCGCAGGCCCCACGCCTGACGGCCGAGCAATACGAGGCCATCGAACTCATCGAGGCCATCGCCAACGAGCCGCGCTTCCACGTCGAGATGGTCTTCGAACCCGGCGACGTCCAGATCCTGAACAACGGGCGCATCCTGCACGCCCGCAACACCTACCAGGACCATCCCGATCTCGACAGGCGCAGGCACCTGCTGCGATTGTGGCTGTCGGCCGCCAGCGCACACAGCGTCGCGGAACCGCTGCGATCGGGCATCCCGCGCTGACCCAGGCGGCGATCCCGGCAGGGGGTCGTAAGGCCCTAGCCGTGCCCGATCCCCGGGCAGATAATTGGCTGCATGGACTACGCGGTACCGGACACCGGCGTCATTCAGAGCGCGGTCGATCTTGCGTGCCGCGCGCCATCGGTGCACAACAGCCAGCCCTGGCGGTGGCGATACTCCGCGGGTCGGCTCGACCTGTTCAGCGAGCGCACCCGGCTCCTGCCCTCCGCCGATCCGTCCGGACGCCAGCTGCACATCAGCTGCGGCGCCGCGCTCCATCACGTGGAGGTCGCCCTCACCTCGCTGCGCTGGCGATCGGACATCGCCCTCCTGCCGGAGCCCAGCCTGCCCCGGCTCGTCGCCGCCATCCACTGTCACAGGGACGCGACCCCGCGCTCACACGACTTCGACCTGGTCACCGCCATCCGCCACCGCCGCACCGATCGCAGACCCTTCGGCCCACTCGCCCCGGAGACGGGGCCGGCCGCGCGGCTGGGCGATCAGGCGGGCAGGTTCGGCATCACGCTGACGGTCCTCGCGCCCGAGGCGAGGACAGCGCTGGCCGCCGCGACCGATGCCAGCTCCGCGGCCAGGCGCTACGACGCCGATTACCAGGCCGAACTGCACTGGTGGGCCGGGCACTCCCTCACCGGTGAGGGGATACCTCCCGAGTCGCTGGCGACCACCGGCGAGAGCGCACACGTCCCGATCGGACGAGCGTTCCCTCGCCCCGGCAGGCAGGAGTCGACGCCCCGGCCGGGTGTCGACGAGTCCACCGTGCTGATGCTGAGCACCGATTCCGACTCACCTGCGTCCTGGACGCGGTGCGGGCAGGCGCTGTCCGCGGTCCTGCTCGAGGCGACATCGAGAGGGATCGCGACCTGCCCGCTGACGCACCTCACCGAGGTCGGTCGGAGCCGGGACATGATCGCGGCGCTTGCGCCCGGCGCCGGACTCCCCCAGGTCCTGCTGCGGATCGGCTCGGTCACCGGCTCGCCCCCGGCGGGGCGCACGCCGCGCCGATCGACCGCAGAGGTTCTCACCCTGCACTGAACCGTCGACCGGCCGGCGCGAGCGCTCAGCCGAGCGCCTTGAGGACCCCCGCCGCCATCTCGGCCACCTCGTCGTCGGTCATCACGAAGGACGGCGAGAACTGCATGGCGCCGACGCCCGCCGCGCGACCCGAGATGCCGTGCTCCCGAAGGGTCTTGACGAACGGCAACGCCTCCGCGGGGTCCGCGAGCTGCACCGCCGCCACCGCACCGAGACCGCTGCGCACCTCCGCGACCCGCGGGTGTTCGGCCAGCGGGGACAGGTGCTCGTGCAGCGAACGCTCGAGCCGGGCGGACTCCTCGAGGAGGTTCTCCCGCTCGAGGATATCGAGGTTCGCCAGCGCCGCGGCTGCCGCGCCCGCGTGCCCGCCATAGGTGTACCCGTGCCGCCACCACACGCCACCGGAGAAGAAGGGCTCGGCGACCCGGGGCGCGATGAAAACCGCACCCATCGGGACGTATCCGGAGGTGAGGCCCTTCGCCGTGGTCACCATGTCCGGCTGCAGGTCGAAACGCGTCGAGGCGAACCACGACCCACCGATCCGGCCGAAGCCCGTGACCACCTCGTCGACGACGAACAGGATGTCGTGCTCGCGGCAGATCTGCCGAACCTCGGAGAGGTAGCCCTCCGGCGGCAGGTAGATCCCCCCCGCGCCGATGATCGGCTCGACGAAGAAGGCCGCGATCGTGTCCGCGCCCTCCCGCTCGATGAGTTCGAGCAGGCTCTTGCCGTTGTCCCACTCCACCGTCCTGGCATCCGGCATCAGCTCGCCGTAGCCTTCCCGGTTCACCGGGATGCCTGCCAGCGCGGTGCCTGCAACGTGCATGCCGTGGTAGGCCTTCTGCCGCCCGACCACGATCCGCTTGTTCGGCTTGCCCATCTCGTGCCAGTAGCGCCGGGCCAGCTTTGCCGCGGTGTCGACGGAGTCCGAGCCGCCCGAGGTGAAGAAGATCTTGCTACCGGGCACCGGCGCGATCGCGGACAGGCGCTCGGCGAGCGCGAATGTGGTCTCAGGCGCGAAGTCGCCGAAGTTGGAGAAGTGCGCGATCGACCGGAGCTGCGTCGCGACCGCGTCCGCGATCTCGGCGCGGCCGTGCCCGACGTTGGTGAACCACAGGCCCGCTGTCGCGTCCAGGTAGCGGTTGCCTTTGTCGTCCCAGATGTACGCGCCCTCGCCGCGGCTGACGACAAACGGACCGCCCTCGCTCACCGCGCCCATGTCCGCGAATCCGTGCCACAGTGCCTGGGTGTTCGTCACGCCATCTCCTCGCTCTCGCCGGTGGCGATCCCTTCCGCCGCCATCCGGCGCTCGGTTCCACCGTATCGCCACCGCTGGGCGAGCCTGCCCGCGGCGTTGACCGCGAACGACATCAGCACCATGGCCAACAGCAGCACCACCAGCCCGATGGACATCTGCAGGTAGCCCTGCACGCGGGGATCGATGAACGGATACGGGTACCAGTCGACGATCGGGCCGCGGACGAGTGTGTAGACGCCGTAGACGACCGGGAACGTCAGCCAGGTCATCGACTGCCCGTCGGTGATCCGCATCCGCGGCGGGTTGATCAGCCAATCGAGGAAGATCGCGAGCGGCAGGATCTCGTGAAGGAGGACGTTGATCCATTTGTCCTGCAGCATCACATCGACGTTGGCGAGCAGGACCGCGTAGATGATCCCGGTGATGACCATGTACACGGTGGTCGCGCCGCGAAAGAGCTGCCAATTCCGCGACTGCGGGTCCCCGAACGCCCCGGCGAGGAACACGATCACCGTCAACACGTTGCTGAGGATGGTGAAGTAGCTGAAGTAATTGGTGGTCGAGAACGTCTCGCTGTCGATGTTGCGCAGCGGGATCCAGACCAGCGCGAGGATCCCGAGACCGGCGAACACCAGCCGCAGCGCCCGCCAGACCGGATTCGTGTGTGGGTAGACCGGGGTATCCGTGGCAGCAGTCACCCGCAGATGTTCGCACAGGGCAACAACGGGCTGCGGTATTTGAGTGGCGGCCTTTCGATAGGCTGGTCCGAGCATGTCCACCACACCTTCGCCCGAGCTGCCCGACGTCGACCGGCGCGAGCTCAAGCGCCGCCTGGCCCACCTCTCCCTCCGAGACGAGCACCGACTCCGACGCCGTCTCGACCGCGCCTCGAACCCCGAGGCCCTCACCGGGGTCCTCCGGGAGGTGTCGCAGGCGGAGGCGCGCATCGCCACTCGCCGCGCCAACACCCCGAAGACCAGCTACCCGGACAACCTTCCGGTCAGCCTGCGCCGTGACGACATCGCCGCCGCGATCGCGGCGAACCAGGTCGTCATCGTGGCCGGCGAGACCGGATCCGGTAAGACAACCCAGATCCCGAAGATCTGTCTCGACCTCGGGCGTGGGGTGCGCGGGCTGATCGGGCACACCCAGCCGCGCCGGATCGCGGCGCGCACCGTCGCCGAGCGCATCGCCGAGGAGTTGGACACCCCGCTCGGCGGGGCCGTGGGGTACACGGTCCGCTTCACCGACCAGGTGTCGGACGGCACCCTGATCAAGCTGATGACCGACGGCATCCTGCTCGCCGAGATCCAGCGCGACCGGATGCTGCGCCGGTACGACACCCTCATCATCGACGAGGCGCACGAACGCAGCCTCAACATCGACTTCATCCTCGGCTACCTCAGGGAACTGTTGCCGCGGCGGCCCGATCTGAAGGTGATCATCACCTCCGCGACGATCGACCCGGAGCGCTTCGCACAGCATTTCGCCGTGAACGGGGTGCCCGCACCGATCGTGGAGGTCTCGGGACGCACCTTCCCGGTCGAGGTCCGGTACCGGCCCCTGAGCGTCGACGTCGGCGAGCAGACCATCGATCGCGACCCCGTCGACGCGGTCGGCGAGGCGGTCGAGGAACTGCTCGGTGAAGGCGACGGCGACATCCTGGTGTTCCTCTCCGGCGAACGCGAGATCCGCGACACCGCCGACGCGCTGCGGGACCGCAAGCTGCGCGGCACAGAGATCCTGCCCCTGTACGCCCGGCTGTCCGCGGCCGAGCAGCACCGGGTCTTCGAGCGGCACACGGGCCGCCGGGTGGTGCTCTCGACCAACGTCGCGGAGACCTCGCTGACGGTCCCCGGCATCCGGTATGTCATCGATCCCGGCACCGCCCGCATCTCCCGGTACTCCGTGCGCACCAAGGTCCAGCGGCTGCCGATCGAGGAGATCTCGCAGGCCTCGGCCCGCCAGCGGGCCGGACGCTGTGGCCGTGTCGCAGACGGCATCTGCATCCGCCTCTACTCCGAGGACGACTTCGAGTCACGTCCGGCCTTCACCGAACCCGAGATCCTGCGCACCAACCTG
Organism: Rhodococcus sp. OK611; assembly: GCF_003050885.1. Taxonomy (NCBI): domain Bacteria; kingdom Bacillati; phylum Actinomycetota; class Actinomycetes; order Mycobacteriales; family Nocardiaceae; genus Rhodococcus; species Rhodococcus sp. OK611. The sequence goes on along the minus strand of NZ_QAOZ01000006.1, from coordinate 165,948 downwards.
GCGTCGGTGGTGCTGCAGATGACCGCCCTCGGCCTCGGCGACATCGCCGCCTTCCCGTTCGTGGAGGCGCCGGATCCGCGCGCCATCCGTGATGGCGTCGCGTTGCTCGAGGAACTCGGGGCGATCAAGCCGGGCGCCAAGGACGGCGTCACCGAGCTGACACCGGTGGGGCGGGAGCTCGCCCAGTTGCCGGTGGACCCCCGGATGGCCCGGATGCTCGCTCATGCGCACAACACCGGGTGCCTGCGCGAGACCCTCATCATCGTCGCCGCGCTGTCGATCCAAGACGTGCGCGAGCGGCCGGCCGAACACCAGCAGGCCGCCGACGAGAAGCACGCCAGGTTCACCGTGGGCGGCTCCGATTTCCTCGCCTACCTGAAGCTGTGGGAATACCTCGGCGAGCAGCGGAAGGAGCTGTCCTCCAACCAGTTCCGGAAGATGTGCAAGAACGAGTTCTTGCACTGGCTGCGGATCAGGGAGTGGCAGGACCTGCACGGCCAGCTCGCGCAGATCACCCGTGGGCTCGGCTGGACCGGCAACGACCAGCCCGCCGGCGAGGCCTCGGTGCACCAGGCGCTCCTGTCCGGGCTGCTCTCCCACATCGGCCTGCGCGAGGGCGACAAGCGAGACTTCCTCGGCGCCCGTGGCGCCCGGTTCGCGGTGTTCCCCGGTTCCTCGCTGTTCAAGAAGCCGCCACGCTGGGTGATGGCCGCCGAACTGGTGGAAACCTCCAGGCTCTGGGGCCGGATGGCGGCCGGCATCGAGCCCGAGTGGGCGGAGAAGCTGGCGCCGCACCTGATCAAGCGCACCTACTCCGAGCCGCACTGGTCGACCAAGCGCGCCTGCGCGATGGCGTACGAGCGGGTCACGCTGTACGGCATCCCGCTGGTCGCCAAGCGGGCGGTCACCTACAGCTCGATCGACCCAGAGACCTCGCGGGAGCTGTTCATCCGGCACGCGCTGGTCCAGGGCGAATGGCAGACCCAGCACAAGTTCTTCCATCAGAACCGGGCCCTGCTCGAGGACGTCGAGGAGATGGAGACCAGGGCACGCAGGCGCGACATCCTGGTCGACGACGAGGCCCTCTACGAGTTCTACGACCAACGCGTCGGCCAGGAAGCCGTGTCCGCCAGGCACTTCGACACCTGGTGGAAGCGCGCCAGGCGCACGGAACCGGACCTGCTGAACTTCACCGCGTCGACCATCGTGAACGCCGATGCCGCCGGGGTGCTCGGCGGTGATTATCCGAACACCTGGCGCCAGGGCGAGATCTCGTTCCCGCTGACCTACCAGTTCGAACCCGGGACCGAGGACGACGGCGTCACCGCACGCATCCCCGTCGCGCTGCTCGCCCAGGTCCGCCCGGTCGGCTTCGACTGGCTGGTGCCCGGCATGCGCGAGGACCTGGTCACCGCGCTCATCAAGACGCTGCCGAAACCGTTGCGCCGCACCGTGGTCCCCGCGCCCGACTACGCCAGGGCGGCGCTGTCGGCCGTCAAACCGCGATCCGAGGCGTTGACCATGGCGATCGCCAGGGAACTGTCCCGAATGGCAGGCGTCCCGATCTCGCCCCGCGACTTCGACCTGAGCGCGGTCCCCGATCACCTGCGGATGACCTTCGCCGCGGTCGACGGTTCGGGCAAGGTACTGGGCCGGAGCAAGAGCCTGACCGGGCTCTCCGCCTCGCTCTCGCCCCGCGTCGACGTCGAGGTGGCCAAGGCCGCCTCGAGCACCGAGCGTCCGGCCGCCGCGGTCTGGACGTCGGAGACACTCGGTACCCTGCCGGACAGCGTGACCCGCACCATCGCGGGCCAGAAGGTGGTCGGATACCCGGCGCTCGTCCCCGAGAAGGAGGGCGTCGCGGTCCGGGTCCTCAGCACCCCGCTCGCGCAGCGCCAGGCGATGCGCGAGGGCACAAGGGCCCTGCTGCTGAGCGCCATCGTCACCCCGACCAAGTCCGCGATCTCCGGCCTCGGCACCCGGGATCGGCTGGCCCTGAGCCAGAATCCGCACGGCAGCGTGGAGGCCCTCGTCGAGGACTGCCGGGCCTGCGCGGTGAATGAGCTGATGGACGCGAACGGCGGGCCGACCCGTACCCCTGAGGCGTTCGAGAAGCTGCAGGCCGCGGTGCGAGCCCAGCTCGCCACCCGGGTGGCGGTACTGGTCCGGTTGGTGGTCCCCGCGCTGTCCCGTGCCCAGGAGCTGCGCGTGATCCTCGATCGCGCCACGGGAGAGGCCGCCGACGATGTGCGCGAGCAGCTCGAGACGCTGATGTATGCCGGATTCGTCACCGACACCGGCACCGACCGGCTGCGGGAGCTGCCCCGGTACCTGGAGGGCGCCATCCGCCGTCTCGAGGCGCTCCCCGCGAGCGCGGGGCGCGACAGCCAGGGCTTGGTGATGCTGGACGCGGTGTACGAGGACTATGGCCGGTTGCTCGCCCGTCTGGACGAGCGCAGACACCACGACCCGGATGTGGACGCGGTCCGCTGGATGATCGAGGAACTGAGGGTCGGCCTGTTCGCGCAGTCGCTCGGTACCCCGTACCCCGTGTCCGAGAAGCGGATCCGAAAGGCGATCGCCGCGATCACCAGGTGACGGTCAGTCGGTCGCGGATTCTTCGCGATGCACGCGCAGGTCCTTGATCTCGCGCTCGAAATCCTCGGCGGAGCTGAAAGAGCGGTACACCGAGGCGAATCGCAGGTAGGCCACCTCGTCGAGGTCGCGGAGCGGGCCGAGGATCGCCAACCCGACCTCGTTGCTGGGGATCTCGGCCGATCCGGCCGCGCGCACGGCCTCCTCGACCTTCTGGGCGAGCTTGTAGAGCGCGTCCTCGTCCACCGCCCGGCCCTGGCAGGCGCGCCGGACGCCGCGGACCACCTTCTCGCGGCTGAACGGCTCGGTCACGCCGCTGCGCTTGACCACCGAGAGCACCGCGGTCTCGACGGTGGTGAACCGCCGACCGCATTCCGGGCACGATCGCCGCCTGCGAATGGCGTTGCCCTCGTCGGCTTCACGAGAGTCGACCACGCGCGAATCGGGATGCCTACAGAACGGGCAATGCATGGCGAATCCTTCGTCGGAACCGAGGAGCCCTGTACGACCACTGGATGTGGTGGGGCTGACAGGGTTCGAGGATACCGCCGCCGGGCGCCCGAGGGCGCGCATCGGGGTTCAGTCCACCGGTCCGACGGGCACCACCAGCGATTGTCCCGCCTGCACCGAGGCTCCTGACATGGCGTTCAGGTCGAGAATCCGCGCCACGACCTGCTCGACACGGCCCTCCGGTGCGACGCGCGACGCGACGTCGCTGAGCGTCTCTCCGCCCTGCACCTGCACCACCGCGGTCTCGCCGAGGGCGAACTGCGGGTTCGACCGGGCCTGCGCGATCCCGAGCAGGCCGGCCACGGCGACCGCCGACAGCAGCATCCCCACGACCAGCGCGCCGAGTCCGCTCTCCCGCTCGCTCTTGCCGTGAACCGCCCTCGACACCGGCATCGGCGCCCGGCCGTATTCGACGAAGCCGTCCACCCGGCGCCTGCGTGCGACCACCTGTCGCGATCTGCCGCCGTTCGGGACCGTGTTCTTCGGGACCGCCCTGCTCGTGGGAACTGCCATGCTCATGGGGACTGCCATGCTCATCGGAACCTCCGCCGGTGATGGTTTCGCTTCATTCGTTCACACGTTCGAGTGAACGCATGTTCGATTTCTACCACGACGGTCCGACAAAGTCTCGACTTGACGCGACACATCTCGAACAGATGTTTGAAACATGCTGGAATCCGGTCTAGATTCGTGTCAGAACCCACATCGACACGGGAGGCCCTCCATGAAGGACGACAGCTCCAACGACGGCTCGGCCGCCACCCCAGGCGGAACCGACCTCGCGGCGGGGCTCACGGATCGACAGCGCCGGGTGCTGGAGGTGATCCGCGCCTCGGTCAGCGAACGCGGCTACCCGCCGAGCATCCGCGAGATCGGCGACGCGGTCGGGCTCACCTCGACCTCGTCGGTCGCGCACCAGCTCCGCACGCTCGAACGCAAGGGATTCCTGCGACGCGATCCCAACCGTCCGCGCGCCGTGGACGTCCGCGGGCTGGACGACGGTGTGGCGGCCTCCGACACCGAGGCCGGATTCGAGCACGCGGCGCAGCCCGCGGGCGAGGGCACCGAGACCCAGCTGCCGAAGCCGACTTTCGTCCCCGTGCTCGGACGGATCGCCGCAGGCGGTCCGATCCTCGCCGAGGAGGCCGTCGAGGACGTGTTCCCCCTCCCCCGCGAGCTCGTCGGCCAGGGATCGTTGTTCCTGCTGAAGGTGGTCGGCGAATCGATGATCGAGGCGGCGATCTGCGACGGCGACTGGGTGGTCGTCCGGCAGCAGAGCGTGGCCGACAACGGCGACATCGTGGCCGCGATGATCGACGGCGAGGCGACCGTCAAGACATTCAAGCGGAGCAAGGGCGAGGTGTGGCTGATGCCGCACAATCCGCTGTTCGAACCGATCCCCGGCAACGACGCGGCCATTCTCGGCAAGGTCGTCACGGTGATGCGCAAGATCTGATCGGCCGAGACCGAACCCCGGTACGCACGAGAAAGGCCGCGGCACCCGGTGCCGCGGCCTTTCTCGTGTCCGGTCCGATCAGGACAGGTTCAGTCCCCGGCCGATGATCTCCTTCATGATCTCGGTGGTGCCGCCGTAGATGGTCTGCACGCGAGAGTCCATGTACGCCTTGGCGATCGGGTACTCGCGCATGTAGCCGTAGCCGCCGTGCAGCTGAAGGCAGCGATCGATCAGCTTGACCTGCGCCTCGGTGGTCCACCACTTGGCCATCGCGGCCTCCTGGACGGTGAGCTTGCCTTCGTTGAGCTGCTCGATGAACTTGTCCACGAGGATCCGCACGGCGGTGGTCTCGGTGGCGAGCTCGGCGAGCACGAAGCGGGTGTTCTGGAAGCTGCCGATCGGCTTGCCGAACGCCTTGCGGTCGCGGACGTACTGCATCGTCATCTCGAGGCAGGATTCCATCGCTGCGGCGGCGACGACGGCGATCGACATGCGCTCCTGCGGCAGGTTCTGCATCAGGTAGATGAAGCCCATGCCCTCCTCGCCGAGGAGGTTGGCAGCGGGGACCCGCACGTCGGTGAAGCTGAGCTCGGCAGTGTCCTGCGCCTTGAGGCCGATCTTGTCCAGATTACGACCGCGCTCGAAGCCCTCCATGCCGCGCTCGACGACGAGGAGCGAGAAGCCCTGGGCGCCCTTGTCCGGGTCCGTGCACGCGACCACGACCACCAGGTCGGCGTTGATCCCGTTGGTGATGAAGGTCTTCGAGCCGTTGAGGACCCAGTGGTCGCCGTCGCGCACCGCGCGGGTCTTGATGTTCTGCAGGTCGCTGCCGGTTCCTGGCTCGGTCATCGCGATCGCGGTGATGATCTCACCGGAACAGAAACCGGGCAGCCAGCGCTTCTTCTGCTCCTCGTTGGCCAGCTTGAGCAGGTACGGCGCCACCACGTCGTTGTGGAGCATGAAACCGACGCCACTGAAACCACCACGGGTGGTCTCCTCGGTGATGATGGCGTTGTAGCGGAAGTCCTCGACGCCGCCGCCGCCGTACTCCTCGGGCACGTCCATGCCGAGGAAGCCCTGCTCGCCCGCCTTCTTCCAGACCTCACGGTCGACGATGTTCTGCTCTTCCCACTTGTCGTGGTTGGGAGCGACCTCCTGCTCGAGGAACTTCTGGTAGGACTCCCGGAAGAGAAGGTGCTCGGGCTCGAAAAGCGTGCGTTCCATCAAGGCTCCTGTGTGTCGACGTAGCTGCCTGCCAGGCTAGGCGTCGTCCGACTCGGCGGTCGATGACCCTAGCGAGCGCAATCTGTGACCAACAGCGACTCCCGGCCGCGGCGACGAGTGGGTCACCGACGCAGCCGCGCCAGCGCCCGCATCAGCGGGTACCCGACGAGGATCCCGACCGAGCCCCACGCGATGCCGCCGAGCTCAACCGAGCCGACCATCAGGGTGAGGTTTCCGATGCCTGCCACCAGCGCCGCGGCGACCACCGTGAGATTCACCGGATCGGTGAAGTCGACCATGGCCTCCATCCAGATCCGCACGCCGAGAATGCCGATGAGCCCGTAGAGCACCAGCGTCGCGCCGCCGATCACGCCGTCCGGCACGGTGAACACGAGGGCACCGAACTTCGGCGAGAACGCGAGCACGATCGCCGTCGCCGCCGCCACCCAGTAGGCGGCGGTGGAGTACACCCTGGTCGCCGCCATCACGCCGATGTTCTCCGCATAGGTGGTGGTGCCGGAGCCACCGCCCGCGCCGGCGAGGGTGGTGGCGAGACCGTCCGCGAAGAGCGCGTCGCCCGCGACGTCGTCGAGCGACCGACCGGTCATCGCCGCGACCGCCTTGACGTGACCGACGTTCTCGGCGATCAGCACGATCACCACTGGGAGCGCGAGCGCGATCGCCGACCACTGGAAGCTCGGCCCCCGCAGGTGCGGCAGGCCCACCCAGGCCGCCTCACGCAGCGCGTCCACCCGCTCGGTCGACAGGCCGCCGGTGACCGCCGCGAACACCCACCCGATCACCACGCCGACGAGGATTCCCAGCCTGCCGAGCAGCCCAGGACCGGCGGCGGTGACGACGAGGATCGCGACGAGGGTGACGGCCGCGATCAGCGGCTGGGCCTGAAACGAGCCGACCGCCGCAGGCGCCAGGTTCAATCCGATCAGCATGACCACGGCACCGGTCACCACCGGCGGCATCACGGCGTCGAGCACCCTGGCGCCCGCGAGCTTGACCACGATGCCGACCAGCATCAGCACGACGCCGACGGCCAGCACCGCGCCGAGCTGCGCGGCGGGTCCGTCGGCCGCCGAGGCGGTGAGCGGAGCGATGAAGGCGAACGACGAACCGAGATAGCTCGGGATCCGGCCCCTGGTGATGACGAGAAACAGCACGGTGCCGATCCCCGAGAACAAGAGCGTGGTCGTCACCGGGAATCCGGTGATCGTCGGCACCAACAATGTCGCGCCGAACATCGCGATCACGTGCTGCATGCCGATTCCGACCGTGCGGGGCCACGACAGCCGCTCGTCGGGTGCCACGACAGCACCGTCTGCGATTCGCTTGCCGTCGCCGTGCATCTGCCAGCGGAATCGGGATCCGCCGGCGCCCGTCGTCATCTCCTGCTCAGTCACGGGGGCCAATTCTAGGACGCGACACCGCATTCGCGCCCATGGAGGAAACGGTGCGATCGATCGGCCCCTCGGCTAGCGTTACCGCCCATGAACGGGCCAGCTGGTCCGTGACTTCCGTTCCCGAGGAGTTCCATGTCTATTCGTCCCACTTTGGGGAGTGTTGGCGAACATGAACTGCAGAACGAATTCGGCACGACAGAACGTGCCGAGCGGTTCTATTCCGATCAGATGCTCAATCACCTGAACCCGACAATGATCGAGTTCGTAGCCCGGCAGGAAATGGCGTTCATCGCGACCGCCGATGCACACGGCGAATGCGACTCCACATTCCGGGCGGGTGAACCGGGCTTCATCCACGTCATCGACCCGCGGACCGTCGCGTATCCGGAGTATCGCGGCAACGGGGTGATGGCCAGCCTCGGCAACATCAGGGAGAACCCTCATGTCGGGATCCTGATGATGGATTTTGTCCGCGACCTGATCGGTCTCCACGTCAACGGTTCGGCCCGCATCGTCGAGGACGTCGACCTCCGTGCCCAGCTGGCCGACCTGCCCGACACACACGCCAACGGCCGCACGCCCGAACGCTGGGTGGTCGTGGATGTCGAAGAGGCATACATTCACTGCCGCAAGCACATTCCACGGATGGCGCCCGTCGACCGGGATCGGTCCTGGGGCACCGATGACGTGCGCCGAAAGGGTGGCGACTACTTCGACGCCAAGGGAACCCCGCACGAGCTGCCGGAGCCGGTCGCGCCGGCCGCAGAGATCCCGGCCGAGCCCGCGAAGGCGCCCGCGCGGAAGCGGACCTCGAAGAAGGCGGCCAGCGGAAAAGCCCCTGCCAGCAAGACGACTCCGGCGACCAAGACTCCGGCCACAAAGACACCGGCGGCCAAGACACCAGCCAAGAAGGCCCCCGCACGAAAGGCCGCTCCACGAAAGGCGGTCGCCGCGACGGCTGCCACCTCACGGACCCCGGTCAAGAAGAGCGTCACCCAGAAGACCACCGCCGCACGCATTGCGGCGAAGCGGGCGGGCGCTTCGGAGCCGGCCGTCAAGGAGTGACCGGAGGATCTACTGCCGGGTCCAGGCGATCAGATCGTCGGCGGTCCACGTGTTGACCACCCGGTCGGTCCCGATCCCGGCCGCCTGAGCCCGCTCACACCCGTATCCCTGGAAGTCGAGCTGGCCGGGCGCGTGCGCGTCGGTGTCGATCGCGAACAGGCAGTCGCGTTCGAGTGCCAGCTCGATCAGGCGCGCGGGCGGATCACGACGCTCGGGCCTGCTGTTGATCTCCACCGCCGTGCCGAACTGGCGGCACGCCTCGAACACGACCTCCGCGTTGAACTTCGACTCCGGCCTGGTCCCTCGGGTGCCCTCGACCAGCCTGCCGGTGCAGTGCCCGAGCACGTCCACATGCGGGTTCGCGACGGCCCGCACCATCCGTCTGGTCATCGCGTCGGACTCCATCGCGAGCTTCGAGTGCACGCTCGCGACAACGATGTCGAGTTCGGCGAGCAACTCCTCCTCCTGATCCAGGGAGCCGTCATCGAGGATGTCCACCTCGATCCCGGTCAGGATGCGGAACGGCGCGAGCTCCGAGTTCAACTCCGCCACCACCTCGAGCTGTCGGCGCAACCGCTCCGCGGATAGTCCGTTCGCCACCGTCAGCCGCGGCGAATGGTCGGTCAGTGCGCAGTACTCGTGACCGACCATCGCGGCCCGGCGCATCATCTCCCCGATGGGGCTACCGCCATCGGACCAGTCCGAGTGCGTGTGCAGGTCGCCGCGCAGCGCCGCGAGCAGCGCCCGCCCACCCTCACCGATCTGGCCGGCCTTCGACTTCACCTCGGTCAGGTAGGCGGGCACCCCGCCCGTATACGCCTCCGCGATCACCGCGGCCGTCTTGGGCCCGATCCCGCTCAGCGCGGCCCAGGTCCCGGTGCGGCCGAGCCGGTCCCGCTGCTCGTCGCTCAGTGCCTCGACGATGTCCGCGGCGCGGCGGTAGGCCTTGACGCGGTGCGTCTCGGCCCGCGATCGCTCGAGCCAGTATGCGATCTCCCGCAACGCCTCGACAGGGTCCATGTGTACATCCTGAGCCTTCGGTGGTGGCCTGGCCACCGATTACGAACAACGCCCGTCGTTCTACTGCGCGAGCAAGCCCGTGCGCTCGGCGACCCAGTCGAGCTCGCGGGCCAGCGCTGGTCCCCACACCTGCGGGCTGTGGCCCCCGGGCAGCTCGTAGTAGCGGACGTTCATCCCGGCGGACCTCGCTGCCGCGAACATGCGCTGCTGTTGGGGTCGGTACTCCTCGTCACCGCTGCCCGACACGAACACCCCGGCCAGCTGCGGCATGGAGGTCACGGCCAGCAGGTCGCGCGCGTTCACCGCAGCGAACGCGGACTCGTCGCCCCCGAACGTCGCGGCAACCGTGCTCGCGTGGTCACCGAGGGACGGCTCGTCCTGGCCCGAAATGTCCACGAAGGTCGGATAGACGTCCGGGTGGCGGACCGCCAGCTGGACCGAGCAGGTCCCGCCATAGGAGAAGCCCCCGATCGCCCGGTGCTCGGGATCGTTGTCCACCTGGAGGTGGCCTGCGATCCAGTCCGGCACGTCCCGCGCCAGATAGGTGTCCACGTTTCCGAGCTGTGAATCCAGGCACAGCGGCAACGCATCGGTGGCGCCGAGCGCGTCCGGGACCACGACGACCGGGGCGAGTCCGTCGTGTTCGGCGGCGAATGCGGTGACCGTCTCGGCCAAAGCGCCGAGGGTGAGCCAGTCGTCCGGCTTCCCGGGATTGCCCGCCACGAGTACCAGCACAGGAAGCATCGCCCGCGGGGAATCCAGATAGGCGGGCGGCAGGTAGAGCAGCGCGGGCCGTGACGCGAAACCCGACACCGCGCCAGGGATCTCGACGTGCGTGAGCATCCCGTCCCGGGTCGAGCGCAACGGCCGTCGCCAGACACTGGCCACGGGATCACCCGTCTGGACCGCGGCCTGTGGTCCTGGCACCGCGGCGAAATCCGTCGCCAGAGCGCCGGGGGGCGCACGATGGCCGATCACCGCACCGAGGGTGGGAAAGGTGCCGAGATCCTCGTTCACCACTCCTGCACCGCACGCGAGAAGCGCCGTGGCCGTCGCGAACGCAAGCGCCACCCTCCCACGACCCCGGGGACGAAGCAGGCAGACCGCTGCCGCGAACACGCCGAAGAGGCCGACTGCGATCCCCAGACAGCTCTGCACCGACAATTGAGGTGGCAGCGGTCGCAGTGCCGACCACACCGCGACCGCGATGCAAGCGGATGTCGCCACGGCGAGGCCCGCGACCGTCCCACGCACCCGAATCGAGACCCCTCGCAGCGCCGTGCTCGCGCCGACAAGCCCTCCCACCCCAAGAACGACAACAGCGGTCGCTGCAAGGGCGCCGGTCATCGACACCTGCGAGAGCGCGCTCAACACGGCATTGGCGTACATCGGACCAGTATCACGAGCGGTCCGGTCCCGACACCAATCGGACAATCGTGGCCGCCTGCGCCGGCGTGGCGCTCGGCGTCGAATCAGGTCCGACGACTGGCGCGGGGCGGTAGCTGAGTTTGCGCCCACTCCGCCCACTCGCGGTTCATGGTGTGGAAGCGTTCGCCCCACTCCATGGCGATCCGACCGTAGACCGACAGATCGGTGTCGTCCCAGTCGATGGTGGTCTTCAGTGCGGCCAGCTCGCCGTGTGCTTTGAGTGAGCGATCCTCGACATCGCGGAGGTACTGGCGAGCATGCTCCTGGGAGTCGACGCCGAGGAAGAACACGCGCAGCAGCATTTCGTTCCGCGCCACCCGCTTGGGTTTCGTGGTGGTGAGCCAGGTGCGCAGGTCGTCGAGCCCGGCGTCGGTGATCGTGTATTCCTTGCGCCCGCGCGGACCCTCGTCGGTGACGGCGATCAGTCCGGTATCGGCGAGTTTGGTGAGCTCGGTATAGATCTGGCTCTGGGTCGCGGGCCATACGTTCGCGAGGGACTCCTTGAAGCGCCGTAGCAGGTCGTAGCCGCTGGCCGGTCGATCGGACAGCAGCCCTAGCAGCGCGTAGCGGAGACTCATGACATTCACTCTACATTCCAGTATTGACATGTCGAGACTGGAGGCTCATTGTTTGACATGTCAGAACTGGAATGTCAACGGCTAGGAGCCTGACGAGATGACGTACCTTCGCACTTTCGCCCCGTGGATCGTCTACGCCGTGATTCCGTCGCAACACTGGCAGTGGTCCGCGGTGATCGCGCTCGTCATCGCGCTGGCCGGTATCGCCCAGCAGATCCGCGCCGGGCAGCGATGGGACGCGCTGATCATCGATATCGGATCGGCGGTGTTCTTCACCGCACTGACGGTCCTGGCGCTCACCGATCCGGACACCGCGCTGCATCCGTACATGCCCGCCATCTCTTCCGGGGTGCTCGCGCTGATCGCCGGCGTCTCGCTGCTCGTGCGGGTGCCGTTCACCCTGCCGATCGCCAAACAGACTACGCCGCAGGAGTTCTGGGATCAGCCGATGTTCATCCGGACCGCCTACATCCTGACCTCGGTGTGGACGGCGAGCTTCGCGATCGGCTGCATCGCGCTGACCGCGCTCGCCCATTCCTCCTCGGGCCTGCGCACCACGGTGCAGGTGCTCGCCTTCGTCGTCCCGGTGTTGTTCACCCTCCGCTACGTCGCCCACATCCAGGCCAAGGCGAAGCTACTCGGCCAGCCCGCAGCCTGACCCTTCGCGAATCCCTTCGAAAGAACAGGTACGGATCATGACCGTCCCACATCTGACCGGCAATTACGCACCGGTCACCGAGGAACTCACCGCCTACGATTTGCCCGTCACCGGAACCATCCCGGCCGAGTTGACCGGCTGGTACCTGCGCAACGGCCCCAACCCACACGCCGCGGCCTCCAAACACTGGTTCCTCGGCGACGGCATGGTGCACGGCGTGCGTCTCGAAGGCGGACGTTCAGTCTCCTACCGCAACCGGTGGGTCCGCACCACGACCTTCACCGAGGGCGCACACGGTCGTGACAGTCGGGGCAATCGGGATCTCGTTGCCGGCGTGGCCAATACCCACGTCATCCGGCACGCGGGGCGCACCCTCGCACTGGTCGAATCCTCGTACCCGTACGAATTGACCTGCGACCTCGACACTGTCGGCCCGCACGACTTCGACGGCAAACTGACGACCGCCATGACCGCGCACCCCAAGACGTGCCTGATCACCGGTGAACTGCACTTCGTCGGCTACGACGTCTTCGAGCCGTATCTGACCTATCACCGCGCCGATGCCGCAGGCAACCTCGACGTGAGTCGAGCGGTCGAGGTGCCGGCCGCCACCATGCATCACGACTTCAATCTCACCGCGCAGCACGTCGTATTCATGGATCTCCCGGTGTGTTTCGACCTGGAGTCCGCGCAAGCCGGAACGGGTATGCCGTTCCGGTGGAACGACGACCATCAGGCCCGGCTGGGCGTACTGCGCCGCGATGATCCATACGGTGAGATCCGCTGGTTCCCGATCGACCCTTGCTATGTCTTCCACGCGCTCAACGCGCACGACGAGCCCGGACGAATCGTCCTGCACGTCATGCGGTATCCGAGCATGTGGCGGGCCGATTCGCACGACTTCGAGCAGGCCACACTGTGGCGGTGGACCATCGATCTGGTCGCCGAAACGGTTCAGGAGGAGCAGCTCGACGACCGTGTCGCGGAATTTCCTCGGATCGACGATCGGCTCGCCGGTCTCGACACCCGATTCGGACATGCCAGCGTCTCGGGCAGCAGTGGCGCACTGATCCGTTACGACTTGCACAAGGGGTTCAGCTCGGCTCACGAATTCGGCCCCGGCCGGATTCCGGCCGAGGCGTCATTCGTCGCCGCCGATGAAAACCCCGGCGGCGACGGCTACCTCATGACCTATCTCTACAACGCCGACAGCGATCGCAGTGATCTGGTCATCCTCGATGCGGGCGATCTCGCCGCACCGGCGGTTGCGACCATTCACCTACCGAGCCGGGTGCCCTACGGGTTCCACGGTAATTGGCTCGCCGACAACTGAGGTCGATCGGCGCGCTGCGTGTCAGCTCAGAAGCTCGTTTCGACGGGCACCGGCGGCAAGGTGACGACCTGGCCCGCGTAGCTCAGCCCGGCGCCGAAGCCGAGCAGCAGGGCCAGCTGTCCGCCCTTCGCCTTGCCCGTCACCAGCATCTCCTCCATCGCGAGCGGAATCGACGCGGCGGACGTGTTGCCGGTGTTCTCGATGTCGTTCGCGACGGGCACGTCGTCCCCGAGGCCCAGGTTCTTCTTCATGAGGTCGTTGATCCGGGCGTTCGCCTGGTGAGGGACGAAGACCTCGATGTCCTCGATCGCGACGCCGGACTCCGACAGGATGCTGCCGAGGGCCTTGGGCAGGGTGATTGCGGCCCATCGGAAAACCCGGGGGCCCTCCATCGACACCACCATGCGGCCGATCTGCTCGGCGTCCGCGCCCTGGGCCTGCAGGGCCTCCGCGCGGTCCATGTAGGCGGGGATGTCGTAGTTCTGGCTGATGGCGGCGGAGTTCTCGCCGTCGCTACCCCACACCGTCGGCGAGATGCCGTTCCGCTCGCTGGGGCCGACCACCACCGCACCCGCGCCGTCGCCGAAGATGAAGGCGGTGTTGCGGTCGGTCGGTTCCATCACCACGGACATGGTCTCGACACCGATGACCAGGACATACTCGGCCGAGCCGGACCGGATCATGTCGGTGGCCACGCCCAGCCCGTAGCCGAAGCCGCCACAGCCGGACGCGAGGTCGAACGCCGCGATGCCGTTGATCCCCAGCTCGTGCGCCACCTGCGGGGCGCCGTGCGGGATCTTCGTCTTCCAGCTGCCGGTGGCGAGGACGAGCGCGCCGATCTGCTCCTTGTCGATGCCGCTGTTCTTGATCGCCCGCTCGGCCGCGGCAACGGCCATCGACTTCGCGGTCTCGTCGCCGCTGATCCAACGACGGTTGCGGATCCCGCTGCGCTCGTAGATCCACTCGTCCGACGAGTCGAGTACCTCGCACACCTCGGCGTTGCTGACGATCCGCTGGGGCCGGTAGGCGCCGATACCGAGCAGCGACACGTTCTCGTGCCCCTTCTTGACCGCAATGTTGAACATCTGGAGCTTGCCCCTTCGCCGCTGTGAGAGTTGTCCGCCGTTCGGCTGACGTGTGAATCGGCATGGAGCCTACCGACCCGAACCCGACAACTGTTCAGTTCCGTCGACGCCGCGAGCGGATCCGCCACCACAGCACGCCGCCGACGATGACCACGAGCCCGGTGCCGACGGCCGCGGCGATCAGCGCCGCGGGGTCCACCTGCAGCGCGTACCCCACCGACACGGCCCCGGGGGTGACCAGCCCCTCCGCCCCGTACAGGACCCGGATCGGTGGCAGCGGTCCGCCGTTCGCCTCGGACGCGCTGAGCAGGTCGCCTGCCGGGGTGAAGGCGATGGCCTCACCCTGCGGCTGGTCCGGCATCGGCACCCGGGTCGGTTCGGCACCGGTCAGCGCCGCCACGACGTCGCCGTCCGGCGCCGGGTACAGGTACACGTCGGTGTAGGTGCGCAGCGCCACCACTGTGCCGTCCGCGCTGACCGCGCCGCCGGTGATCATGGTCGAGGCAGCGAACGGGATCGGGCCGCCGGGCGTCTCGGTGGGCTCGAATCCGATCTGCCCCACCCGTTCCAACGCGGTGGGTCCCGGGCTCGGCAACTGCTCGGCGCGTAGTGCGCCGGCGGGACGGTAGATGCCGCTCGCGCCGAACAATTCCTTCGTCACGAGCACCGGGACCCCGTCGCTGCCAAGGAGGATCGCCTCCGCGTCGTGAGCGCCGTCCGGGTAGGTGAGCCGGCGCAAGGTGCCTGCGCCGGTGCCGGTGTCCATGTCGGTCAGCGCGACGGTGGTCCGCGCACCGGCGTTGTCGCCGGTGTCCGAAAGCCACAACCGCCCGCCGGCCTGGGCGAGGTCTTCCACGTCGAACGGGTCGACGGGCAGGGGCAACGTGCCGGTCACCCGGCACTGATCGTCGAGGACCCGGATCGCATCGTCCGTCCCGCTGTCGGCTGCCGCGTAGATCCCGTCGTCGGTGACGGCCAGACCGGACACCTCCTCCAACGCGGGATCCGTTGGAGTGCAGAGGTTCTCCCACGCGACATCGACGGTCTCGATGGGCCCGGGCGCCGAGCTCGGCTGGGCCGCCGCGGGCAGCGTGCTGAGAACGGCCGAACCAAGGACAGTGACGGCCACCGCCGCGAGGCGGCTACGCACCGAGGTCGACCAGTCCGGTGGCGCCGCGCAGGACCTGAATCGGCGGCAGCGGACCGCCGTTCGTCTCGGACGCGCTGAGCAGGTCGCCGTCCGGGGTGAACGCGATGGCCTCACCCTGCGGCTGATCCGGCATCGGGACCCGCACCGGCGTCGCGCCGGTCAGCGCGGCCGCGATGTCGCCGTCGGGCGCAGGGTAGAGGTAGACGTCGGTGTAGGTGCGCACCGCGACGACCCGGCCGTCGGCGCTGACCGCGCCACCGGTGACCAGGATCGACCCCGCGACCGGCATCGGGCTGCCGGGAGTGTCGGTGGGCGCGTACGCGATCTGCCCGATGCGTTGCAGCGGCGCCGGGCCGGGGCCGAGCTGGTCCAGGGTTGCGCCGCTCGCCGGTCGGTAGATACCGCTGGCCGCGAGGATCTCCTTGGTGACGATCAACGGTCGGCCGTCGTGGCCGACCAGCAGCGTCTCCGCGTCGTGCGCGCCGTCCGGGTAGGTGAGCAGGTGCCTCGCGCCTGCGCCGGTGACGGGGTCCACGTCGGTCAGCGACACCTGCTGGCGGACCTTGGTGTTGTCGCCGGTGTCCGAGAGCCAGAGCCGACCGCCCACCATGGCCATGTCCTCGACGTCGACCGGGGTCGGCGGCACGGCCACCGTGCCTGTGACCCGGCACTGGTTGTCGAGCACCCACACGACGTCGTCGGTGCCACTGTCACCGATGGCGTAGATCGTCTCACCGGTAGAGACCAGCCCGGAGATCTCCGCGAGCCCGGGATCGGTTGGGGTGCAGAGCGTCTCGAAACGCGCGTCGGACGCCTCGGAACCGGTCGAGGAGCCGGCGGACCCGCTCGAGCCCGGCGCGGCCCCGGCCGAGGCCGCGGTCACCACGGCCGACGCGACCACCGCCAGCGCGAGTACCGCCAGCCTGCTATGCATCGGCGCAGCAGCAGGATCCGGCCGCGGTGCCCGCAGCCTCGAGACAGGCAGCAGCGCCCGGTTCCGTCATGTCCGTTCCCGTCCGGTCAGGCGCTGTGTCGGTACTCCTGGAGTGCGGAGGCCAGCGCCTCCGGCACCTTCGCGCGCACCAGTGTGCCTTCCGCCTCGTGCGAAGACCCGAGAATTCGCCCATCCGAGTGGATGCGGGCCACCAGGTCGCCGCGGGTGTACGGCACCAGCACGGTGACCTCCACCTCCGGCGCCTTCACGATCTCGGCGAGGCACTCCCTCAGCTCGGCGATCCCCTCACCGGTCCGCGCGGAGACGAACACCGCACCGGGCAGCAGCCCCCGCAACTGGGTGAGCATCACCGGATCCGCGGCGTCGATCTTGTTGACCACCAACAGCTCGGGCGGCGCAGGCGAATCGGTCTCGCGGAGCACCTCGGTGACCACCTCGCGCACCGCCTTGATCTGATCGGTCGGCAGCGGGTCGGAGCCGTCGACGACGTGCAGCAGCAGGTCGGCGTCGGCGACCTCCTCCAGCGTCGACCGGAACGCCTCGACCAGCTGGGTCGGCAGGTGCCGGACGAAGCCGACGGTGTCGGTCAGCACGTACTGGCGGCCGTCCTCGAACTCCGCCTTGCGGGTGGTCGGGTCGAGGGTGGCGAACAGTGCGTTCTGCACCAGCACGCCCGCCCCGGTGAGCGAGTTGAGCAGGCTGGACTTGCCGGCGTTGGTGTATCCGATGATCGCGACCGAGGGCACCTCGTTGCGCAGACGCTGGGTGCGTTTGGTGTCGCGGGCGCCCTTCATCTCCTTGATCTCGCGGCGCAGCTTCGCCATCCGCTCGCGGATCCGGCGGCGGTCGGTCTCGATCTTGGTCTCGCCCGGTCCGCGCGTTCCCACGCCGCCGTCCTTGCCCGCGCGGCCACCCGCCTGCCGGGACATCGACTCACCCCAGCCGCGCAGCCGCGGCAGCATGTACTGCATCTGCGCGAGCGCGACCTGCGCCTTGCCCTCGCTGGAGGTGGCGTGCTGGGCGAAGATGTCGAGGATCAGCGCGGTCCGGTCGATGACCTTGACCTTCACGACCTTCTCCAGCGCGTTGAGCTGCGCGGGGGTCAGCTCGCCGTCGGCGATGACGGTGTCGGCGCCGGTGGCGAGCACCACCTCACGCAGTTCGTTGGCCTTGCCGGAGCCGATGTAGGTGGCGGCATCGGGCTTGTCGCGGCGCTGCACCAGCCCCTCGAGCACCTCCGAACCCGCGGTCTCGGCGAGCGCGGCCAGCTCGGCCATGCTCGCCTCGGCCTGCTCGGCCGTGCCGTGGGTCCAGACGCCGACCAGCACCACCCGCTCGAGGCGGAGTTGTCGGTACTCGACCTCGGTGACGTCGGTGAGCTCGGTGGACAGTCCGGCGACCCGGCGCAGCGCCGCGCGCTCGTCCAACTGCATCTCGCCGACCGAGGGGTCATGGCCCGCCCAGTCGGTGTCGCGGTCGGTGGCGTCGTGGCCATCGGCGCCGTCGTGCTCGGCGTCGATGTGATCGAGGATCGGTGTCTTCGTGATACGCGGTGTTTTCGTCATACAAGACCCATGGTCCCACGACCGACCCTCCTGGTGCACGCGCATTTACGCGAGCGCGTTCCACCAGTCGTCGTCGATGCGCCCGGAGCCGACCAGAACCGACGGCCCCCGCAGTTCGGCGGCGCCGTCGCGCACGGCGACCAGGACCTCCCCGCCCGGCACCCGCACCCGGACCTCGCCCTCCTCGCGCCCGTCGGCCCGCAGCGCAGCGGCGGCGGCCGCGACGGTGCCGGTACCGCAGGACCGCGTCTCGCCGACCCCGCGCTCGTACACGCGCATGTCGACGACGCCGTCGACGAGCGGCGTGAGGATCTCGATGTTGACCCCGTGTGGGAAGAAGTCCGCCGCGAACTCGGGCGCGGCGGTCAGGTCGAGCGCGGCGAGCTTGTCGGCGGTGAGCGACTCCTCGACGCAGGCCAGGTGCGGATTGCCCACGTCGATGCCCAGCCCGGTGAACGTCTGGCCGCCCACGGTGGCGCTGGAGGACCCGAGCTCGGTGACCGTGCCCATGCCGACGCTCACATCAGCCGTCCATCCGTCGCAGCGGTGCACGACCACGGGCCTGGCACCCGCGCGGCTGCCGACCACGAATTCCGCGGCTCCCTCGAGGCCGGTGGCCCGGAGGTAGTGCGCGAACACCCGGACCCCGTTGCCGCACATCTCGGCGATCGAACCGTCGCCGTTGCGGTAGTCCATGAACCAGTCGTCCTCGCCGACGCCCTCGGGCAGCGCGTCGAGGACGCCTGCCGCGCGCAGGGCGCCCGCCCTGGCGACCCGCAGGACGCCGTCGGCGCCGAGTCCTCGACGCCTGTCGCACAGCGCGGCCACCCGATCGGCGCGAAGGTCAAGGCGCACGTCGAGGTCTGGCAGCACCACGAAGTCGTTCTCGGTGCCGTGGCCCTTGCTGAATTCCATGCCGATCATGCTACCGAGCGGCGGGTACGGTTCGCCGACCCCGGCGAACAGCGCCATCCGCGCGGCGAGCCGGCCCGCGAGGGCCGCCGACGACCCGTCCGGGTGCGACGTCCAGTCCGAATCCCACTCGTCGCTCATCCGCGCTGCCTCGCAATCTCGTAGAGGCAGACCGCGCCCGCGCTCGGCGCGCCGAGGGAGCTGGCCGCACCGCCGATCGGGATGCTCACGGTGACGTCGCAGGCCGCGCGCCAGGAGGCGCTCATCCCGCGGGTCTCGTTGCCGATGACCAGGATCGTGCCCCCGGTGAAGTCGTGCTCGAAGATCGGCACGTCGCCGTCCTCGTCGGTGCCGACGATCCGCAGCTCGGTGCCGCCGTCGCGGACCCGCGCCCGGTAGGCCAGCACCTCGTCGGCGTCGGAGGCCGTCAGCACGGGTACGGCGAACAACGATCCCGTCGAGGCGCGAACGCACTGCGGGTCGTAAGGATCGGCCGCGTGCCCGGCGACGATCACCGCGTCCGCGCCGAAGGCATTGGCCGACCTGATGAGGGTGCCAAGGTTGCCGGGCGAGGAGGGCCGGTCGAACACCACGAGCAGGGGCGACGCACCGGTGAGGTCAAGCGAACCCAGCCCGCGATGCCGCTGCTTCGCGACCGCGATCAGTTCGGGTGAGGCGTCCTTCTCCCCCAGCTCCGCCATGAGTTCGCCACTGACGCCGACCTTCTCGTGCTGCCAACCGTCGAGCACCCCGCGGGCCCAGGACGAGAGCGGTGGCCCGTCGATCCGGTACAGCAGAGCCTCCAACGGCCAGTCGTGCTCGATCGCGAGCGTCAGCGGTCGCACGCCCTGAATCAGGAACCGCGCCGACTTCGTCCGCTTGGCGCGGGTGTTCAGGTACGACTCCCACTGCTGAAAGCGCGCATTGCGCACCGTGACCCGCGCCTCACGGGCCGCGAGTCTGCTCACCGGCTTCTTGCTCACTGGCTCCCCACAATCGTCATTGCTCTAGAGATCACATCGCGGTCACCGCCGTCGAGCCAGTGCACCCGCTGGTCGCGCCGGAACCAGGAACGCTGCCTGCGGACGTACCGCCTGGTCCCGATCAGGGTCCGCTCCCTGGCCTCGTCCATGTCGTACTCGCCGTCGAGGGCGGCCAGCACCTGGGCGTAGCCGATGGCCCGCGGGGCCGTCACACCCTCGCGCAGTCCCACCTCGATGAGGCCGAGAACCTCCTCGACGAGACCGCCGTCGAACATCAACCGGGTGCGCAACCCGATTCGTTCGTCGAGCTCCGCGGTGTCGCGATCCACACCGAGAATAACCGTCCCCCAACGCGGTTCGCCGATGGCCGGTGCGGAGGCCGCGAACGGCCTGCCGGTGAGCTCGACGACCTCGAGGGCCCGGACCATCCGCCTGCCGTCGGTCGGCAGGATCGTCGCGGCGGCCTCGGGGTCCGCCTTGAGGAGTTCCGCGTGCACCCCCGCCACCCCGCGCTCGGCCAGCACGGCCTCCCAGCGTGCCCGCACGGTGGGATCGGTTGCGGGGAACGACCAGTCGTCGAGCAGGGACTGCACGTACATCATCGAGCCGCCGACGATGATAGGCACCGCACCGCGGGCTGCGATCTCCTCCACGTCCGCCCTCGCCGAACTCTGGTAGTTCGCGACGGTGGCCGTCTCCGTGACGTCGAGCACGTCGAGCTGGTGGTGCGGGATGCCGCGGCGCTGATCCGGTGGCAGCTTGGCGGTCCCGATGTCCATGCCGCGGTACTGCTGCATCGCGTCGATGTTGACGATCTCACCGCCGAGCCGCTCCGCGAGGTCGAGTCCGAGGTCCGACTTCCCGGTCGCGGTCGGGCCGACCACCGCGACCGGTACGGGTGTGCGCTCGCTCACGGCAACCACATGCCCACGTGGTAGCCGACGCCGAACGGCGCGCCCCGGTAGTAGGTCCGGCACTCGCTCGGAGCGCCCCTGAACAGCCCGGCCAGCACCTGCCAGGCCGCGCGCCCCTCGATCCCGATGTCGAGGCAGACCACCGGATCGAGTTCCGCCAGGTACTCGGCGTCGCCGGAGTCCAGTGCCCGGTCCAGCTCGGCCTGCGCCTCGGGCGCCCGCTCGTCGAACGAGCCCGGCGCCTTGGCCGTGAGCGTCCGGGCGCCGTCGGCTACCACCAGCACGCCGTGGGGTCGGGGGTCGGCCTCGAGGCGATCACGCAGCCGGGCGCCGAGTTCGGCGCAGTACACCGGCGAGGTGTCCTCGGCCACGATGATCGCGTCCACGACGGTCTCGGCGGGCGCCGCGGCTCGCAGCCAGCCGGCCATCAACGCGGCCAGCGGCAGCTCCGGGTCCAGGCCCGCGGCGGCGGGCGACAGCGCGACGCGCACGTCCGCCCCGTAGCCGCGGAAGGTGCCCGCCGCGGTCGCCGGGATCTCGCATTCGGTGCGTCCGACGCCGATCGCGGTCCAGCGGGTCGCGAGCGCGCCGAGCCGCGCGGCCACGTGCTTCGAGGCCAGTCGCAGCTCGTCCGTCTCGGTCGCCGCGCCGCCCGCCAACTCGGGTATCAGCAGGGGTGGCGAGGGGATGAGAGCCGCGGCGGTGAACACACTGGGCCACGGTAGTCGACGGCGGAATCCCCGACTTCGGGGTCTGACCTGTTTCAATAGTCCTGGCCACGTGCAGCGGGTTGAATGGAACCCACATGTACGAGTGGCACTGAGACCTACGACGCAACGGCAGCCGTGACGCGCGGCAGAGATGAGGAGTCATGACCGACAGCAGCGCACCCAAGCCAGGCGCCCCGAAGCCAGGAGCGCCCAAGCCCGGCGCCCCCAAGCCCGGCGCGATCAAGCCGTCGGCCGCCGCCCCCGCCGTGGCGCACCCGCCCACCCTGGCTCCGCCGAGCGACCCGAGCCTCTTCGGCCGGGTGGACGAGGACGGCACCGCCTGGGTCAAGACCACCGACGGCGAGCGCCAGATCGGTTCCTGGCAGGCCGGTGACGCGGCCGAGGGCCTTGCCCACTTCGGTCGCCGATACGACGACCTTGCCACCGAGGTCGGATTGCTGGAGGCCCGGCTCGCCTCGGGCGCCGGCGACGCGAAGAAGACCAAGGCCGCCGCCGTCGCGCTCGCGGAGTCGCTGCCGACGGCCTCGGTGATCGGCGACATCGATGCGCTCGCCCGCAGGCTGGACGTGATCGTCGCCGAATCCGATCAGGCCGCGGCGGCCGCGAAGGTCGAACGCGAGCACGAGCGGGAGGAGCACACCCACCGCAAGGAGGAGCTCGCCGCTGAGGCCGAGCAGATCGGCGCCGAGTCCACCCAGTGGAAGGCCGCGGGCGATCGGCTGCGCGAGATCCTCGACGAGTGGAAGACGATCCGCGGCGTGGACCGCAAGATCGACGACGCGCTCTGGAAGCGGTACTCGAAGGCCAGGGAGGCGTTCAACCGGCGTCGCGGCGCGCATTTCGCGGAACTCGACCGCGACCGTGCCTCCGCGAAGGTCGTCAAGGAGGAGCTCGTGGTCCGCGCCGAGGCGCTGTCCGACTCCACCGATTGGGGCCCGACGGCCGCCGCCTTCCGCGATCTGCTCACCGAGTGGAAGGCCGCGGGCCGGGCGCCGCGCGACGCCGACGACGCCCTGTGGAAGCGGTTCAAGGGCGCCCAGGACGTGTTCTTCGCAGCCCGCAACGCCGCGGCGTCCGAGCGCGACGCCGAGTTCGACGAGAACGCCACCGCGAAGGAGGCGTTGCTGCGCGAGTTCGGCGACATCAATCCCGAGAAGGACCTCGAGGCCGCCCGCGCCGCGCTGCGGGACCTGCAGGACAAGTGGGACGCCATCGGGAAGGTGCCGCGCGAGCGCATGCACGATCTCGAGGGCAAGCTGCGCGCGATCGAGAAGAAGGTCCGCGACGCCGTCGATTCCCAGTGGCGCCGGACCGATCCCGAGGCCATGGCCAGGGCCGCGCAGTTCCGCGAGCGGGTCGCGCAGTTCGAGGACCAGGCCGCGAAGGCGACCGCCGCGGGCAAGACCAAGGACGCGGAGAAGGCCCTCGCCCAGGCACAGCAGTGGCGCGAGTGGGCCGAGGCCGCCGAGGGCGCGGTCAACGGGCTCTAGCCGGCGCTGGTGTCCGCGGATCCCGCGGACACCAGGTGCCCGGCCGAGGCCACCAGCAGGATCACGCACACCACCGCCGCGGGCCAGATCAGCACCAGCCCGATCGATCTGAGCCAGGGCGCTCCGATCGCGTCGGCGACCGTGATCGTGGCCGCGGCGGTCATCCCCATCGGAAACGCGGTTGACCAGCGCCGCACGTCGAATCCCAGGCGTGGCCACCGCACCTCACAGATCACCAGCGCCACGTACCCGGCGAGGTCCAGGGCCAGGATCACCGCCGCGGCGACCCGGATCACGGTGTGCGGCCAGCCATTCCAGCCGGCCGCGTCCATCGCGACGATGAGCTTGCCCGCCGCGAGCGCGCTGATGGCCAGTCCACCCGCGCACACCCAGTGGTCACCCGCGCCGGTCTTGAACTGCGCGAACGAGAACCGCGAGAGCACCACGAGGTACGCGATCAGTCCGAGGACGAAGGTCGCCGCCGCCACCGGGGTGAGCCAGGACGCCGGGAGCGCCACCGCGAGGGTCGCGCCGAGGACCACCAGTCCCTGCGTCGCCACGCACAGCAGGAAGTGCGCCCCGACGGTCGGTCCGGTCCAGTGCCCGATCACGGCGGGCATCAACACCGCCCAGACGAGAGCGGCCAGGCACAGCGCGAGCACCGCGATCGCGTCCCAGCCGAGCGGGGCGACCCGGGTGCCGAGGACCGTGGTCGCCGCGACCGCCGTCAGGGCTGCCGGGGTGTCGGCCTCCGCCACCCAGCGGGCCCGGTCCCCGACCAGTCGCGTGAGGAAGACGCCGACGAGCACCGCCCAGATGCCGGCCCCGATGACCAGCCAGATCCTGGAGAACCACTCGATGTCGGCCAGGTGCAGCGCGACCGACACGATCCCGGTCGCCATGGCGGCGGCACCGGCCCCAGGCGGCACGGCGCTCATGGCGCGGTCCGCGGCGACTACATCGTGATGGTGACTGCGCACCGACCCAGCATGACGGCAGCCACGGCGCCGCGCCGGACGAATCCGGTCGGGCCGGTCAATCCTTCTGGTCGCCCCAGATCGTCCGCTGCTCTGCCTCGGCCGTCTTCTGCCTGCGTTCCTGCTCCGCGGCCAGCTGCAGCGAGGTGCGGCTCCAGACCACCTTGAGCCAGTGGAAGGTCAGCACCAGCACCGCGATCCAGCCGAGGATCAGGCCGATGCCGGGCCCGCCGCCCGTGCTGGTCGGGGGCAGCGTCTGCCGCGACCAGATGGCCAGCATGCCGAACACGAAGGCCACCGCGCAGCCGGCCGACGCGATCCAGGCCAGCGCCCAGCGGCGGGTGACCAGAGCAAGCACGCTCACCCCGACGCCGAACACCATGGCGAGCCACACGAATATGCGGGACGGCAGCGCGATCGACTCGGCGATGGCGGTGTCGTCGCCCGCGAGCACGTCCCACCCGTTCGCGGACCCGGCGTGGGGCAGCATGAACGAGAGCAGGAGCACCAGCACGGCCACCGCGACGACGACAGCGCGCATCCCGGGGTCGATCTCCCCGGCGACCTTCCGCTCGGCCGCGTCGATGTCCTTGCGGTACTGCTCGATGGGGTCCTCGTGCGCGTCTTTGCTCATGCTCCACATCCGGTTGCGGTGGGCAGCGGCGCGGGCGCGCCGATCTGCGGTAGGCCCAGCCCCACGCCGATGGGCGGCGTCTTGGGGGTGATGCCACGTTCGTGCGAGTCGCCCGCCCTGGTGCGGCGGTGGCTGAGCACCGGGCCGTCGGCGATCAGGTGGTGCGGGGCGGCGCCGGTGATCGTCGCGGTGATCACGTCGCCGGGGCGGATGACGCCGTCGAGCCTGCCCTCCGGGCGGAAGTGCACCAGCCGGCCGTCGCGGGCGCGCCCGCTCATCCGCTGGGTCGCCTCGTTCTTGCGGCCCTCGCCCGCGGCGACGAGCAGCTCGACCTCGGCGCCGAGCAGCTTCTGGTTCTCCTCGAGGGTGATCTGCTCCTGCAGCGCGATCAGCCGCTCGTACCGTTCCTGGACGACCGCCTTCGACAGCTGGCCCTCCATCTCGGCGGCGGGGGTACCGGGACGCTTGGAGTACTGGAAGGTGAAGGCGCTGGTGAAGCGGGCCTTCCGGACCACGTCGAGGGTCTCCTGGAAGTCCTCCTCGGTCTCCCCGGGGAAGCCCACGATGATGTCGGTGGTGATCGCGGCGTGCGGCATGGCCGCCCGGACCTTCTCGATGATGCCGAGGAACTTGGTCATGCGGTAGGAGCGGCGCATCGCCTTGAGCACGCGGTCGGAGCCGGACTGCAGCGGCATGTGCAGCTGGGGGCACACGTTGGGGGTGGTGGCCATCGCCTCGATCACGTCGTCGGTGAACTCGGCGGGGTGCGGGGAGGTGAAGCGGACCCGCTCCAGACCCTCGATGTTCCCGCAGGCGCTGAGCAGGGCGGCGAAGGCGCCCCGATCCCGGGGGACCTCGGGGTCGGCGAAGGAGACGCCGTAGGAGTTGACGTTCTGGCCGAGCAGGGTGACCTCGAGGACACCCTCGTCGACCAGGGCCTGCACCTCGGCGAGGATGTCGCCGGGACGGCGGTCCACCTCCTTGCCGCGAAGCGCGGGCACGATGCAGAACGTGCAGGTGTTGTTGCAGCCGACCGAGATGGACACCCAGCCCGCGTAGGCGGACTCCCGCTTGGCGGGCAGGGTGGAGGGGAAGGCCTCGAGCGAC
Organism: Rhodococcus sp. OK611; assembly: GCF_003050885.1. Classification (NCBI taxonomy): domain Bacteria; kingdom Bacillati; phylum Actinomycetota; class Actinomycetes; order Mycobacteriales; family Nocardiaceae; genus Rhodococcus; species Rhodococcus sp. OK611. Next base: position 140,163 of record NZ_QAOZ01000006.1, on the reverse strand, counting down.
TCGAGGATCTCCACCTCGGCCCTCTGGTTGTGCCTGGCCCGGTCGAGCAGGGTGGGCAGCGAGCCGATGTTGTGGGTGCCGAACACCACGTCCACCCAGGGCGCCTTCTTGACCACGGTCTCGCGGTCCTTCTGAGCCAGGCAGCCCCCGACGGCGATCTGCATGCCCGGGTGCGATGCCTTGGTGGGTCGGAGCATGCCGAGGGTGCCGTACAGCTTGTTGTCGGCGTTCTCGCGGACGGCGCAGGTGTTGAACACCAGCAGGTCGGGCTCGGCCCCCGGCTCCGCCTTGGTGTATCCGGCGTCCTCGAGCAGACCGGACAGGCGCTCGGAGTCGTGCACGTTCATCTGGCAGCCGAACGTGCGTACCTCGTAGCTACGCGCCACCTGGTCGTCGGAGTCGCTGTACGCCGCGGGGGTCTCTCGGTCGATCGTGTCCACGTCAACAAGGGTACGGCCCCGTCAGGGGGCGCTCGCACGCCCACGTTTGCCTGCGGCTCAGGCCGGCGGGGCCGACCCCGGTACGCCGAGCCGCAGTGCTTCCGCGGCGACGCTCGGCAGCCCCGACAACCGCCGGTTCATCGAGGTCGCGATCCCGGCGCCCTGGACCTTGGCCCGGTCCGCGTGCGGACCCGCGAACATCTCGTCGACGGTGCGGTGCCAGAGCTCGAGCCAGCGGTCGAAGTGGGCGGCCCCGAACGGATGCTGTGACCGGACCCGCTGGTGCACCCGGAACGCGCTCCCCCGGTACGTCCCGGCGCCGAACAACACCGTCTCCCAGAAGTCGCACATCACCGGCAGGTGGGACTCGAGGCCCTGTTCGCGCACCTCCGTGAACGGCTCCGCGAGCAGGTCGTCGACCAGGGCCCGGCCGTAGAACCGTCGGAGCAGGGCCTCCACGTCGGCCCGGCAGGTCAGGTCCCCGGTCATGCGCTCCCCTTTGCTTCCTGGCGTGTTCGGCCCGGCAAACCTACCGGGACCACGGCGCGGCGCGGCCCGCAAAGGTCGCGGTGCGCCGTCCCGACCCCCTAGGGTCTTGGGCTATGACGAACGCGGGTGAATCGGGGGCTGCCACCTCGGTGGCCGACTCCCCCACCATGATCTCGATGAAGTCGGTCCAGAAACACTTCGGTGACCTGCACGTGCTTCGCGACATCGACCTGGAGGTCCCGACCGGTCAGGTCGTGATCGTGCTCGGGCCGTCGGGGTCAGGAAAGTCCACGCTGTGCCGAACGATCAACCGGCTCGAGCCGATCGACTCCGGAACGATCGCGATCGACGGCAAGGAGTTACCCGCCGAGGGCCGGGCGCTCGCCGCGCTGCGGGCCGACGTCGGGATGGTGTTCCAGTCCTTCAACCTGTTCGCGCACAAGACGATTCTCGAGAACGTGATGCTCGGGCCGATGAAGGTGCGCAAGAAGAGCAAGAGCGAGGCCAAGCAGCGGGCGACGGAACTGCTCGAGCGGGTCGGCATCGCCAACCAGGCGGACAAGTATCCGGCCCAGCTCTCGGGCGGGCAGCAGCAGCGGGTGGCGATCGCGCGGGCGCTCGCGATGAACCCCAAGGTGATGCTGTTCGACGAGCCGACCTCCGCGCTGGATCCCGAGATGGTCAGCGAGGTCCTCGAGGTGATGATCTCGCTGGCGAAGGAGGGCATGACGATGCTCGTGGTCACCCACGAGATGGGGTTCGCGCGCCGCGCGGGCAATCGCGTCCTGTTCATGGCCGACGGCCTGATCGTCGAGGACACCGATCCCGAGACCTTCTTCACCGCACCGGAGACCGACCGCGCCAAGGACTTCCTTGGCAAGATCCTGGGCCACTGAGCTCGGGACACTCCTCCTGGCAGGGCCCCACCCGCCACCCTTCACCACCGTTCTGACCACAGAGAGGAACACCATGAGGATCACTCGCGCACTACGACTCGGCGTCGGCATGGTCGCGATCGCCGTCGTCGCCACCGCATGCGGAGGCGACGAGCAGAAGAACGCCTCGGAGAGCGCCGAGAGCGGCAAGCTGACCGTCGGCATCAAGTTCGACCAGCCCGGACTCGGCCTGCGCAATCCGGACGGCACGTTCACCGGCTTCGACGTCGACGTCGCCACCTACGTGGCCGACAAGCTGGGAGTGCCCGCCAGCGGGATCACCTTCAAGGAGTCCCCCTCCGCCCAGCGCGAGACCCTGATCCAGAACGGCGAGGTCGACTACATCGTCGCGACGTACTCGATCACCGATGCCCGCAAGGAGAAGGTCGACTTCGCAGGCCCGTACCTGACCACCGGCCAGTCCCTGCTGGTGCGCTCGGACAACACCGACATCACCGGCCCCGAGTCCCTCAACGGCGGCAAGAAGCTGTGCTCGGTGACCGGTTCGACGCCCGCACAGAAGGTCAAGGACAACTACGCCAAGGACGTGCAGCTGCAGGAGTTCGACACCTACTCGGCCTGTGTCGAGGCGCTCCGCAACGGCGCGGTGGACGCGGTGACGACCGACGCGGTCATCCTGGCCGGCTACGCCGCCCAGTACCCCGGCCAGCTCAAGGTCGTCGGGCAGCCGTTCACCACGGAGAACTACGGCATCGGACTCGCCAAGGGCGACACCGAGACCCGCAACAAGATCAACGACGCGATCGAGGCGATGATCGCGGACGGCTCCTGGCAGGCGGCGCTGGAGAAGAACGTCGGCCCGTCCGGCTACCCGATCCCGGCTCCGCCCACCGTCGACCGCTACTAGCCGGCGCTACGCGCCAGTGGTGCGGTTACGGAGGGCCTGCTCTCTGTAACCGCACCACTGCGGCGCAGCCGCATCATCTTCACGACTCGGGAGAGGCCGCGTGGACATACTCAGTGAGTATTGGGATCAACTGATCTCCGCATTCTGGATGACGATCAAACTGACCGCTCTGTCCGCGGTTGGCGCGCTCGTCCTCGGCACGATTCTGGCCGCCATGCGTGTCTCCCCCATCCCGGTGGCCCGGTGGATCGGCACCGCCTACGTGACCATCTTCCGCAACACCCCGCTGACGCTGATCATCATCTTCTGCTCGTTCGGCCTGTATCAGACGATGGGCGTCAGCCTGGCCCCGGAGAACTCACCGACCTTCCTCGTCGACAACAACATTCGGCTCGCAATCCTGGGCCTGAGCGTGTACACCGCCGCGTTCGTCTGCGAGTCGCTGCGCGCCGGGATCAACACCGTGCACGTCGGACAGGCCGAGGCCGGGCGCTCGCTCGGCCTCACCTTCGCGCAGAACCTCCGGTTGATCGTGCTGCCGCAGGCGTTCCGGTCCGTGATCGCGCCCCTGGGCAGCGTCCTGATCGCGCTGACCAAGAACTCGACGATCGCCTCGGTGATCGGTGTCGCCGAGGCGTCGCTGCTGATGAAGTCGATGATCGAGAACGAGGCCGCGATCTTCGTGGTCGGCGGCATCTTCGCCCTCGGGTTCGTGATCCTGACACTGCCGATGGGACTGCTCTTCGGCTATCTGGGCAAGCGGCTGGAGGTCGCCCGATGAGAGCCGAACCGACCCTCCTCTACGACGTGCCCGGCCCGAAGGCACGCAATCTGTACCGACTGCTGTCGGTGGCGGTGGCGGTGGCGCTTGGCGTCATCGGATACCTCGTCTACCGCGCGCTGGACTCCAAGGGCCAGCTCACTTCCGAGAAGTGGAGCCCCTTCACCGAATCCACCTCGTGGACGACGTACCTGCTCCCCGGAATCCGAGGCACCCTGATCGCCGCTGCCCTCTCGATCGTGCTGGCGCTGATCCTCGGCGCGGTGCTCGGCATCGCCCGACTGTCCGATCATCGGGTGATCCGGAGCGCGGCCGGTTTCTTCGTCGAGCTGTTCCGCGCGATCCCGGTGCTGATCCTGATGATCTTCGCCTACCAGCTGTTCGCCGACTACCAGGTCTTCAAGGCGAAATATCTGGCGCTCGCGGCCGTGGTCACCGGACTGACGCTCTACAACGGCTCGGTCATCGCCGAGATCGTCCGCGCGGGCATCAAGTCGCTCCCGAAGGGTCAGACCGAGGCCGCGAAGGCGCTCGGCATGCGCAAGAGCATGATCATGCGGACCATCCTGTTGCCGCAGGCGGTGACCGCGATGCTGCCCGCACTCATCTCCCAGATGGTGGTCGCGCTGAAGGACTCCGCGCTCGGTTACCTCATCGGCTACGTCGAGGTGGTCCGCTCGGGGCAGCAGCTCGGCTCGTTCTATGGCAACTATCTACCGGCCCTGCTGGTGGTGGCCGCGATCATGATCGTGCTGAACTCGGCGCTGACCCTCCTCGCCACCCGGGTCGAGAAGCGGTTGCGCACCGGCAGGCGCGGCCGCGCCGCTGTGGTCCCGACCGCCGTCCCTGTCACCGCTGTACCGGGGATGGACCTGACCGGCAACGAACCCGAGGTTCGCGGCTAGCCGGCGAACCCGAGACTCGTTCAGTTCGACTCCGGCGCAAGATCGTTCGCCACCAGCGCGAGAATGTCGTCCGCATGGCTGACGGCGATGAAATGGCCACCTGCGTCGATCGGGTGCCAGAGCGCCCCCGGGGTCTTCTCCGCCACCGTCTTGTTGATGATCTCGGGCACCAGGGCGTCATCGCTGCCCTGCCAGAAATGCACCGGGCGCGTCACGCTGGTCATGTCGAACGGCCAGGCCTCGTAGAGCATGGTGGCGTCTACCACGAGGCCGTCCGCGCCGTGCAGGAAGCACTCCCGGCTCGCGCCGAGAAACAGCCCGAGGACGTCCTCATCGGCCAACACCTCCCGATCCGCGATGCAGGCGACGTGGACGAGGCGCGCGGGGTCCAGGTACGCGGCGGCCGCGAGGGCCCACGGTCCACCCTCGGACCAGCCGGTCACCGCGAATCGGTGTGCGCCCAGGGAGTCGGCCAGTAACAGGAGGTCATCGGTCCAGCCCTCGAAGGTGCGGCCGGGCTGAGGATCGGACCCGCCCATGCCCGGCCGATCCGCGCACACGAATCTCACTCCGTTGGCCTTCGCGGACGAATCGAACAGCTCGGCCTCGAGTCGACTCGAGGGTCCACCGTGGTTGTGCAGGACGAGCGGGCCGCCCGGGTCACCGACTTCGAGATAGGTGACGGTCCGGTTGCCTGTCCGGATACTTCCCTCTCGAGTCATGTGGACGCCTCACAGTGTTGGCCGGACACTCCCACTGGGGTGGTCAGGCGTCGAAACTGCAGGTACTCCGATCTCCTCCATCGTAGGCACCACCGAGGCCCTGGTCGGACCTCCGGAGGGTGAGGTTGTCGGAATACCTGGGCGCACACGAAAGTTGACCACGTCATGGCTCAAGGTCCAGCACCCCGCACCCTGTCCGACGACGCACTCTCCGAGCTGCTGCGCACTCAGCAGTTCGGCACCCTTGCCACCAATAAGCGCAGTGGCCATCCCCATCTCACGACCATGCTCTACAACTGGGACGCCGAAGCGCGCATCGTGCGGTTCTCCACCACGGCCGACCGCATCAAGGTCACGCAACTTCGACGTGACCCGCGCGCGGCCGTACATGTTCCTGGCGGCGACGTATGGTCGTTCGCCGTGGCCGAGGGCGAGGCCGAGATCTCCGAGATCACCACGACGCCGGGTGATGCGATCGGGCGAGAGCTACTCGCGATGGTTCCCGAGGCCGCGAAGCCGGAGGATGAGGATGCGTTCCTCGAGCAGTTGGTCGCCGAGCGTCGCGTGGTGATCCGGCTGAAGGTGGATCGGCTGTACGGGACGGCACTCGACATCGACGGCTAGGAGACCTAGTCGTCGAGCCCCGAACCGGCCTACCCACCTAGAGTTGGATCGTGAGCAACATCGATCTGAGTTTGCAGGTGGACGAGGACGGTTTCGTCTGTGTAGTCGCACCGGATACCTATCGCGGGTTCGTAGATGAGGATTGGGCACTCGACGACCTCCTTGCGCGTTTTGTGGAGCAGATGAACCGAGGTTCACTATTCGTCGCTTATCCTGGCTCCGACAACGCGAACAGCAACCTGATTGTTGAGTCCGAGCCTTCGCCCGTGCAGGCACTCCGCGAAGCTTCTGGCATTGTGCAAGTCGGCGCTGAAGGCCTCTGGGTCACGGACTACACCCAGTTGTCGATGGCCGCTCAGTTCGCAGATGAGTCGCCGCTCGCAGGATATTCGCAGCGACTTCCGGCAGAGCCTGGGATGTATAGGGTCACTCTGCGCGAGGACGCCGAGAACGGCTCCACATTCTTGCTCACCATATCGCTGACAAGCGCGGACACGGCCTTGGAGCACCTCTCGGTCCCCTGGTTCGACTAGATCAATCAGCGACTGCGTCGCTCGCAGCGTGAGCAACGATCTGAGGAACGATTCGCCCAAGGTTCGCGCACGATGAGTGTCGATGACCTTAGGCACTTCTTCACTAGCCGCAGTGCGGCGCGCCTAACGCCGAATCGTCTTCCGCCACGGTATAATTAGAGTGCATGCAATCATGCGATTCTGCTCAGATCGAAGCCTTCCTCGCGCGCTACGCCAACGCTGACAGCGCCGAACAATTCGCGCCGCTCTACGAAGACCAGGTACTGGTCGGAGATCCGGACGGCAACCAGCACATCAGCCGCGAACAGTTGCTCGCCGGCATCTCCGCACGTTCGGAGCTGTTCGAGGCGATCGGCTACGGCGGCACCACCCTCGCCTCGCACTCCGCTACCTGGCTGGGCGAGCACTACTGTCTCGCCAGCACCACCTGGTCCATCCCGCTACGGCCACGCTCCTCGGACCCCGTCACCCTCACGATGGCTTCGGACTTCCTGCTGCGCCGACGCGGCGATGAACTGCGGATTGCGGCGTACCTGACCCGCACGTCGATGCTGGACGAGCTCAGGAGGGTGGGGGTCCTCCCGGCCGCGGGAGGGACGCCCTAGCCGTCCACCAGGCCGTCGAGCTCCGAACCGGCCTGCGCGAGTTCGCTCTTCACCACATCGAAGGCCATCGACTGCGGGTAGCCGCGGCGGGCCAGCATGGACACCAGCCGGCGTACGGCCCGGTCCCGTTCGCTGCTGCGCCCGCCAGGTCCGTCCACCTCGAAGTCCAGGGACATGGTGCGCAGCTTCCGCTGCACCAGTTCGATGGCGCGGGCACGCTCGTCGTCACCGTCGATCTGGTCGAGCGCCTGCGCGGCGATCTCCGGCGCGACCCCCTTGGTGCGCAGTTCCATCGCAAGCGCGCGCTTCCCCTTGCCGGAGAAGGTGTGCCGCGAATGCACCCATTGGGCGGCGAAGGACGCATCGTCGATCAGGCCGACCACGGTGAGCCGATCGAGCACCCGCACGGCGACATCCTCGTCGAAGCCCTTGTCCGCGAGCTTCTTCGCCAGCTCCGCCCGGCTACGCGCCCGATCCGTCAAGAGGCGCAGGCACACATCCTTTGCCTGCGCCTCCTGAGCGGCGGGAGTCCGGGGGGCATCGTCACCGGAGCGCACGGTGGTCCTAGAAGTCGACCGGGGCAGCAGGCGCCGCGTCCGCCGTCACGTCGGCGCCGATGCCCAGCTTTTCCTTGATCTTCTTCTCGATCTCGTCGCGGATGTCGGTGTTCTCCAGCAGGAACTTCCGGGCGTTCTCCTTGCCCTGGCCCAGCTGGTCGCCCTCATAGGTGAACCAGGAGCCCGACTTCCGGATGAAGCCATGCTCGACGCCCATGTCGATCAGCGAGCCTTCCTTGCTGATCCCGTGACCGTAGAGGATGTCGAACTCGGCCTGCTTGAACGGCGGCGCCATCTTGTTCTTGACGACCTTGATGCGGGTGCGGTTACCGACCGCGTCGGAGCCGTCCTTCAACGTCTCGATTCGCCGGATGTCCATGCGGACGGACGCATAGAACTTCAGCGCCTTACCACCGGTGGTGGTCTCCGGCGAGCCGAACATGACACCGATCTTCTCGCGCAGCTGGTTGATGAAGATGACGGTGGTGCCGGAGTTGCTCATCGCACCCGTGATCTTGCGCAGCGCCTGGCTCATCAGGCGGGCCTGCAGACCGACGTGGCTGTCGCCCATCTCGCCCTCGATCTCGGCGCGCGGCACCAGCGCCGCCACCGAGTCGACTACCAGGATGTCGAGCGCGCCGGAACGGATCAGCATGTCCGTGATCTCCAGCGCCTGCTCACCGGTGTCCGGCTGGGAGACCAGCAGCGCATCGGTGTCGACGCCGAGCTTCTTGGCGTAATCCGGATCGAGCGCGTGCTCGGCGTCGATGAAGGCCGCGATTCCGCCGTTGGCCTGTGCGTTGGCGACCGCGTGCAGGGCGACCGTGGTCTTACCGGAGGATTCCGGACCGTAGATCTCGATCACACGACCGCGCGGCAGACCGCCGATGCCGAGGGCGACATCCAGCGCGATCGAGCCGGTCGGGATCACCGCGATGGGCTGACGAGACTCGTCCCCGAGGCGCATCACCGAACCCTTGCCGAAGTTCTTGTCGATTTGCGCCAGTGCGAGCTCGAGCGCCTTGTCGCGATCGTGTGCCTGTGGTGCCATCTTCGGTTCTCCTTAAGTCAACGACTCGTCCAGCGATCTGGGATTCATCAGCGATCTGTTTCAAGCGATGCCGTCACGTTAGAGCGGGGTACCGACAAGTTCGTGATCAGTCGACTTGTCCAGGGACAAGGTCACCGATCCGGGCGATCACCGAACACACCCCAGCATAGGGGAACACCTGTTCGAGTCAACATCCGCGGCGGCGTGGCGCCGGACCGATCGACGGATCCGGTTTCACCAGCGGGCGCGCGGGACCTCGAACTCGGCACACAGCGCGCGCCAGACCTCGCGGGGATCGCGACCTGCCTCGATGGCCTCGGCCGCGGTCTTGCCGTCGAGGCTGATCAGGACGTGGTCCAACAGCAGCGAGTCGCCGTACAGTCGGCCGAACTCGCTGTGGACCATCTCGTTGAACTCGGTCAGTCGCACACGGCAACGGTAGCGCGCACCGTCACCGGGCCGCCGCCCTGCACACCGCCACCGGGTCCGCCACCTCGGTCAGGCCTGCCGCCGCGCCCGCCGCGGCCGCTCCGAACCCGGGTTCGGACAGCACGCGCAGGACGGCCTCGCGCAGGGCGTCCACCCCGAGCGGGCGCACCACCACCGCGCTGCCCTGCCTGGACGCGCGGTTCGCCAGTTCCCATTGGTCCCCTCCGCCGGGCACCGTGACCGCGGGAACCCCGGCCAGCAGGGTCTTGGCGAGCATGCCGTGCCCGCCGCCGCACACGACAGCGGCGGACTGCGCGAGCAACGCGTCCTGCCTGCCCAGCCCGGCTCGGGCCCAGTCGGGCAGGTCGGTCGGCGGCGCGTCGAGCATCGAGGCGACCACCCGCACGCCCGCGCCGTCGAGGGCCTTCAGCGCCGTCTCCAGCATGCCCTCGGCGCCGGTGAACGCGGTCGAGGGCGCGATCATCACCAGCGGCTCGTCGCCCGGCGGCGGCGTCAGCAGGTCCGAGGTCGGCTCCCACAGCAGCGGGCCGACCACGTGCGCGTTCTCCGGCCAGTCCGGCCGCGGTACCTCCAGCGCGGGCAGGGTGGCGATCAGCCGGGCGACCGGGCCGGGGTCCGTCGCGGGCAGCCCGACGCCGACCCGGGCGGCGGATCGCTGGCGTGCGCCCTGGCGGATCGAGCGCGCGGTGGCCGCGCGCATCAGCGCGTCCCTGGCCTGGCCACGCAGGCCCTCGCCCGGCGCGAGGCCGCTGCCGATGGGCGGCAGCCCCTTCGATGCCGAGTACAGGGGGTGCGGCGACAGCTCCACCCATGGCACGTCGAGGCGTTCGGCCGCCATCCCGCCGCCCGCGGTGAGGATGTCGGACACCACCAGGTCAGGGAGCATCGCGCTCAGGTCCGGCAGCACCTCGGTCGAGATGTGCGCCGCCCGCGAGTGGATGCGCTGACCCGCGTCCATGTCGTCGTCCTCGGGGCGCGGCGCCAGGCCCTTGAGCTTGCGCGCGGTGATGCCGGCCTCCCGCGCCGCCTCCAACCAGCGGACCCCGGTGAAGAGAACGGGATCGTCACCGGCCGCAATGAATCTCAGGCAGAGCGCAATGGCTGGAATGGCATGACCCGGATCCGGTCCGGCGACGACGGCGACTCGCATCCGATCAGCGTGCCACAGCGGCCAGAGCGCCCCGACCTCAGTGACGTGCTTCGAGTCCGACGGCGTCGCGGAGCCGTGTCGCCGCCTCACGCAGCGCCGGGTCGTGCGCCGCGGACGAGTCCATCAGCGCGGCCAACGCCTCGGCGATGACGTTGAGCTTCTCCTGCGCGGCCTCGTCTGCCCGGCGGCTCGCATTCTCCAGCAGCACAACCAGTAACAGGGTGAAGACGCTCGCGACGGTATGGATGGCGACCTGGGTCTGTGCCGTCACTCCTGCGCTCCACCCCGCTCGCCTCCTCTCAGCGGCGCACCAACCCGCCCAGGGTCCGGCCCGCCAGCTCGACGATGCCCGGCTCGTGGCCGTTCGCGACCAGGTTGATGATGACGCCGTCGATCCCGCGATCGAGGACCCGCGACGCGATCTGCTCGGCCACGTCGTCGGGATCGCCGACGAACTGCCGGTCCGTCGCGGCGGCGCGTTCGTCCTCGTCGAGCGCGCTCAGGTCGATGCCGCGGGCGAGCAGGAAGTCCCGTTGCAGGCGGCGGGCGCGATCGCCGTCCTCGTCGATCATCACGAACGCCAGGAAGCTCGTCTCCAGCGTGCTGCGGTCCCGGCCGATCTCCGCGCAGCGCGCCTCGAGCGCGTCGAGTTTGCGGGGCAGCTCGGATGCGTTGCAGATGACGTTGAGATGGTCGGCGAACCGGGCGGCATATGCGAAGGTCTTCTTCTCTCCGCTGCCGCCGATCAGGATGGGGAGATCGTCGCGGATCCGCGGTTCGTTGATCGCCGCCTCGGTCCGGTACCACTTGCCCTCGAACGTCGGCCGCTGCCCGCGCAGCATCGGCACGATGATCTCCAACGCCTCGCCGAGCCGCTCGAAGCGATCGGTGAAAGTGCCGAACTCATAACCGAACTGGCGGTGTTCGAGCTCGAACCAGCCGGCTCCGATGCCCAGCACGGCCCGCCCGCCGCTGACGACGTCCAGGGTCGTCACCGTCTTGGCGAGCATGGGCGGGTTGCGATAGGTGTTGCCGGTGACGAGCGCCGAGAGCTGGATGCTCTGGGTCGACGCCGCCAGCCCTGCCAGCGCGGTGTAGGCCTCGAGCATCGGTTCGTCGGGCTCCCCGATGCCGGGCAGCTGATAGAAGTGGTCCATCACGAACGCGGTGTCGAATCCGGCCGCCTCGGCCTCGCGGGCTTGGGCGATCACGGTGGGGAACAGCTCCCGCACCGACCGCGAGTAGCTGAAGTTGGGCATCTGATATCCGAGTCGAATGCTCACGAACTCCGACGCTACTCCCGGCGGGCCCGATCCGCGCGGCACCGAGGCGGGCCACCCCGAGGGTGGCGGATCGTCACCCCAGGGTCGGTGGTGGCGGACCCTGGGGCGGACGGAGCATGAGGGTGATCGCTTCGCACCACATGCCTCGACTCGAGGAGAACCACGATGTCCAGCGCCGAACTCCCGGCGAACGGAACCAACGGCGAGCGGACGATGCAGGACGACCTGGGGACCTCGTTCCGCGCCGACCGTTTCTACGACCGCCAGATGTGCGCCCACCTGAACCCCGCGATGATCGAGTTCATCGCGAGAATGGACCTGCTGTTCGTCGGCACGTCCGCGTCGGATGGAACCTGCGATGTGTCGCTGCGGGCCGGCCCACCGGGCTTCGTCCAGGTCTTCGCCACGGACCTCGTCGGATATCCCGAGTACCAGGGCAACGGCGTGATGGCCAGCCTGGGAAATATCGTCGAGAACCCGCACATCGGGCTGTTCATGGCGGATTTCGTCACCGATCTGATCGGCCTGCACGTCAACGGCACGGCGCAGATCGTCGCCGATGACGAGCTGCGCCGCGCGCACCCGGACATTCCGACGGAGCGGGTGCGCGGCCGCCGCGCGGAGCGGTGGGTCCTCGTTCACGTCGAGGAGGCATACATCCACTGCCGCAAGCACATCCCCCGATTGGTGCCGATCGACAGGGTCCGCGCGTGGGGCACCCACAACCCGGAGCACAAGGGCGGCGACTACTTCGGAGTCGCCGCCGAGCGCGACCTCCCCCGCTAGAACTCCATGCCTGCGTCGGCCCCCATCTGCATGGTGGTGTTCCCGCCGTCGAGCGACTCGCGGATGATGTCCGCGTGACCCGAGTGCTGCGCGGTCTCCCGGAGGATGTGCAGCAGGATCTTTCGGGCCGTCCACCACTCGCGCTCGGGGGCCCACGGCGCGGTCGGCATCGGGATGAGCGCGCCCAGGTCCGGCACCCCCGACACCGCGGCCTCCGTCGCGCGCGCGACTGCCGCGTAGTCCTCGAGCAGCGAGGCCAAGGTCTCGTCCTCGCCCACGGTCCACGCCGCGGTGGCGGTCTCCATGTCGAACTCGGCGTTCTCGTCGGGCTCGAGCATCGTCTCGATCCAGTGCCGCTCCACGGTGGCGACGTGCTTGACGAGGGCGATCAAGGTGAGTTCGCTCGCCGTCGACCGCGTCCGAGCCTGCGCGTCGTCGAGTCCCCGAAATGTGATGAGGAACGTCTGGCGCTGATCGGCCAGCATCGCCAGGATGTCGGCATGCTCTCCGGTGACGGTGGACTGTGCGGCGGCGTTCTGAACGGTGCTCATGTGATCGGCCTTCCCTTGTCTGTTGGTAGGGATGACGCTACGAGCAATTGCGGTCAGAAACGGTCCTCAATTGCCGGGGTCGCGGAGAAAACCCGAAGATCCTCGCCGTCAGCCGTTCAGCCGTCAGCCGTTGAGCGCGGCCTCGGCCGCCTCCGTTGCACGTTCGCGATCCGCGGGCACCAGCCCGATCCGGGTCCGCCGGTCCAGCAGGTCGTCGACGTCGAGGGCGCCCTCGTGGCTGACCGCGAAGGCCAGCTCGGCGTGCGTGACGTCGATGCCCTCCGCGATCGGGGTGAGCTCGCCCGCAGCCGCCACCTGTGCCGACTCGCTGCCGTAGCGGGCGACGAGCGAGGCGGGCAGGTCGCCGGTGACCGGCCCCGCGCCGACCACCGGGAGCTTCGTGGTCACACACGGCCGCGCCACGAGACCTCCCGCGCGGACGGCCGCGTCGACCGCGTCCTGCGCCATCTTCCGATAGGTGGTGAGCTTGCCGCCGACCACGCTGATGACGCCGTTCGACGAGCGGAGCACCGCGTGGTTGCGCGAGAGATCGGCGGTGGAGCCCTCACCGGTGTCGAGAAGCGGCCGCAGGCCCGAATAGGTCGCCAGCACGTCCGCTCGGGTCAGCGGCGTACCCAGCGCGGTGTTCACCGTGTCGAGCAGGAAGTCGATCTCGAAGTCCGCCGCCTGTGGCACGTCGGGGATCTCGCCCTCGATCGCCTCGTCGGTCAGGCCGAGGTAGACCCGCCCGAGCTGCGCGGGCAGCGCGAACACGAAGCGGTTGGTCTCGCCCGGGATCGGCACCGTCAGCGCAGCGGTGGGATTCCCCAGCGCCTGCGCAGGCAACACCAGGTGGGTTCCCCGGCTCGGCTTCAGCCGGATGTCGGGATCGACCTGCCCGGCCCAGACCCCCGCCGCGTTCACCACCGCGCGCGCCCGGATCGTCAGTTCCTCGCCGGTCTGCTCATCGCGCAGCCGCGCCGAGGTACCGGTCACGTCGTACGCGCCCACCCGGGTCAGCACGGTGGCGCCGTGCTGCGCAGCGGTGCGCGCGATGGCCACCACCAGCCTGGCATCGTCGATCAGCTGGCCGTCGAACGCCAGCAGCCCGCCGCGCAGGCCGTCCCGCCGGACCGCGGGCGCGAGCTCCGCGGCGCGGTCGGCGGACACCCGGCGCGAGCGCGGCAACACCTTCGTCGACGTCCGGGCCGTCGCCCGCAGCACGTCGCCCGCCAGGAATCCGGTTCGCACCAGGGTCTTCTCGAAGGCCCCGACCGACGGCAGCAGCGGAACGAGCTGCGGCATCGCCCGCACCAGGTGCGGCGCGGTGCTCGTCATCAGGATCCCGCGCTCGACGGCGCTCTCCCGCGCGATGCCGACATTTCCCGAGGCCAGGTAGCGCAACCCGCCGTGGGCGAGCTTGGAACTCCACCGGCTCGTCCCGAACGCCAGGTCGTGCTTGTCGACGAGCACCACCCGCAGGCCGCGCGAGGCGGCGTCGAGGGCGGTACCGACACCGGTGATGCCGCCGCCGACGACGAGCACGTCCACCGCGGTCCCGTCGCCGAGCCCGGACAGTTCCCGGCTGCGCCGGTCCGCGTTCAGCACCGACTTCGATTGCTGGTTCACCGTTGCTCCTATGTGAGGGGTGGTCTGAGGTACGCGTCGACCGCGTGCGCAAGCTCCGCGATCAGCGCCTTCGGCGGCAGGATCTCCGCGACCATGCCGGCGGACTGCACGGCCGACTGCGCCATCAGCAGGATCATGGTGGCGATGCCGGTGGCATCACCCGCGCGAATCGAGCCGTCGCGTTGCCCGACCAGAACGACCGGGGTGAGCGTCTCGACGATCGCCCGCTGGCTCGCCCCGAGCCGGTCGACGATGTAGGTGATGAGCAGTTCGGGGTCCGAGCGCAGGATCTTGACGAACAGCGGGTGGGTCCGGACCGTCTCGGCGGTCTCCGCCACGCCGCGCACCAACAGCTCACGCGCATTCCCCGACCCGGACATCTCCGGCAGCGCCTGCTCGATCTCCCTGGTCAGCAGGTCCGCGACGACGGCCTTGGTGTCGGGCCAGCGGCGGTACACGGTGGGTCGGCTCACCCCCGCGCGGCGGGCGATCTCGGCCAGGGTGGTCCGTCTCAGGCCGAACTCGAGCACGCAGGCTCGGGTTGCGTCGAGAATGAGGTCGTCGACGGTGGGCGCTGCAGCTGCAGTCTGCGGATCAGCGTTACGGATAGACATCGTATGTAACACTGTAACGCATGTCCGACACCGCAGCTCCGCAATCAGCCTCCACTCCGCAGTTCCCCGACACCGCGGCACCCACCATGGAGTGGGACGCCTGGGGAGTCGCCGAGTTCCGCAAGCAGCTCTCGCCGCAGGTGCTCACCCTGCTCCGATCCGCACTCGGCGTCAGCGCCGAGCAGTCGCCGCCGCCCGAGGAGTCGGCCGCGGTGCTGCGCCCGACCAGCCTGACCGAGGGCCACCGCACCGACCTCGACGAGCTGATCGGCTCCGAGCACGTGCACACCGACGACGCGACCCGGCTCCGCCATGCCGGCGGCAAGAGCACGCCGGACCTGTTGCGCCGCAAGGATACCGAGCCGCAGGATGCCCCCGACGCGGTGGTCATGCCCGGCTCACACGACGAGGTGCTCGCCCTGCTGCGGTACTGCGCGGCCGAGTCGATCGCGGTGGTGCCCTTCGGCGGTGGCACCAGCGTCGTCGGCGGCGTCGACCCGGCGCGCGGCGGATTCGACGAGGTGATCGCCCTCGACCTGCGCCGCCTGGACGCGCTGCTCGAGCTCGACACCGTGTCCGGCATCGCGACCCTGCAGGCAGGCGTCACCGGCCCGCAGGCCGAGCAACTCCTCGGCACGCACGGCTTCTCGCTCGGCCACTTCCCGCAGAGCTTCCAGTTCGCCACGATCGGCGGGTTCGCCGCGACCAGGTCCTCCGGCCAGGCCTCCGCCGGTTACGGCCGCTTCGACGACATGGTCCAGCGGATCCGGGTCGCCACCCCCACCGGCGATCTCGATCTCGGCCGGGCGCCCGCGTCCGCCGCCGGACCGGACCTGCGCGAGCTGTTCGTCGGGTCGGAGGGCGCGTTCGGGATCATCACCGAGGTCGCCGTTCGGGTGCACCCGGTCCCCGAGACCACCGCCTACCGGGCCTGGTCGTTCCCCGATTTCGAGACCGGTGCCGCCGCGCTGCGCACGGTGATCCAGACCGGCGCGACCCCGACCGTGATGCGACTGTCCGACGAGGCCGAGACCGGCCTCAACCTGGCGCTGGCGGGCGACGTCGGCGGCGAGAGCCCCGCGGCGGGCTGCCTGGCGATCACCACCTTCGAGGGCACCACAGCGCACGTCGAGTCCCGGCACACAGAGGCGAGCGCACTGCTCGCCGCCGCGGGCGGCACCGACCTGGGCGAGCAGCCCGCCAGGTCCTGGGAGCACGGCCGCTACGACGCGCCGTACCTGCGCGATGCGCTGCTCAACGCGGGCGCCATCGTGGAGACCCTGGAGACGGCCACCACCTGGTCGAACCTGTCGAACCTGCGCACCGCCGTCACCAGCGCGATCACCGAATCGCTGACCGCACAGGGCACCCCGGCGTTGGTGATGTGCCACATCTCGCACACCTACCCGACCGGCGCCTCCCTCTACTTCACCGTGGTCTGCGCACAGACGGCCGATCCGCTGCCCCAGTGGGCGGCGGCGAAGAAGGCCGCGGGCGACGCGATCGTCTCCGTCGGCGCCACCATCACCCACCACCACGCCGTCGGGCGCGATCACCGTCCGTGGATGTCGGACGAGGTCGGCGAGCTGGGCGGACGGGTGCTCCAGGCAGTCAAGGACGCCGTTGATCCCACCGGAATCCTCAACCCTGGCAAGCTGATTCCATGAGATCAGTCACGGTTCTGACGAACCCCGCCGCAGGCAATGGCCACGCCCCTGAGGCCGCCGCGGCCGCGATCGCCCGACTACGCGAGCTCGGCGTGCAGGTCTCCGAGATCGAGGGAGACTCCGCGGCCGAGGCACTCGAGCTGGCACGGAAGGCGGTCGCCGACGGCACCGACGCATTGGTCGCGGCCGGCGGCGACGGGCTGATCAGCATCGCCTGGCAGGCCCTGGCCCAGAGCGGCATCCCGCTCGGCATCATCCCCGGCGGCACCGGCAACGACCACGCCCGGCTGTTCCACATCCCGGTCGACGACCCGGCCGCCGCCGCCGATGTCATCGCCCGCGGCACCACCGAGACGATCGATCTCGGCAAGATCGGCGACCGCTGGTTCGGCACCGTGCTCTCCAGCGGCTTCGACTCGCTTGTCACCGACCGGGCGAACCGGCTGCGGTGGCCCCGCGGTCCGATGCGCTACAACGTCGCGATGCTCGTCGAGCTGGCGCAGCTGCGCCCGATCCCCTACCGGATCGTGCTCGACGACCAGACGATCGAGCTGGACGCGGCGATGGTCACGGTCGGCAACGGCACCTCCTATGGCGGCGGCATGCTGATCACCCCGAACGCGGAGGTCACCGACGGACTGCTGGACGTCACCGTGGTGGCGGCGAGCAGCCGGTTGCGGCTGGTTCGCCTGTTCCCGACGGTCTATAAGGGCACCCACGTCGACCTGGACGAGGTTCAGACGTTCCGGTCCCGCCGGGTCCGGCTCGAGGCGGCGGGCATCACCGCGTACGCCGACGGCGAGCGGGTCGCCCCGCTGCCGATCGACATCGAGGCGGTCCCCGGCGCCGGATCCGTCATCGTCGGGGCACCGATCCGCTGACGGTCCGCTCGCCGAGGTGGGCGTTCAATCCACCTCGGCGAGTGCATCGGCCGACTGGTCGATCAGGAATCCCGCGGACGGATGGCGGTGGCGATTTCCTCAGCGCTGGGGTCATACCAGTCTCCGCCCGGACTTCGGCGACGGTTGAACAGCTGTGGACGGTATCGGGTGCAATTTCGACGCAACAGCGCGGCATACCAGCGATCGAGATACGGACCGAAGCTGCCGGCGAAACCGTCTGCGATGGGCACCGGGTGTGTCATCGCCCGGTGAACCAGTGTTGTCAGCTCGGCATATGAGATGTCTTCCACGACTGGCGGATCCGGGAGACTGAGCCGAAAGGCGAGGACCTCCTCGCCTTCGCTTTCCCATGCGTAGAGAAGCTCGGAAGGCTCGACCGTCTTGGACGTGAGCCGTCTGATGTCTTCTGCGGCGCGTTCAGACGCCGGTCCCCCATCACCGTGCTCGTCGACCTCGCGCATCAACTGCGTCATGCGGGCGAGAACCCTTGGATACAACCTCTCTGCTTCGTCCATGTTCGGTTCGAGTTCCACACGCAGTTGCCCATCCACTGGTCGTCAGAACTGGAACAGCTCGAAACCGACGGCACGATCGGCCGCGAAACCGTCCCTCGGACCGGTCGCCATCTCGATCTGCGCCCGCGCCTGGTCCAGCACCGGGACGTCGCTGAGCGCCTGCAGGTAACGGCTGTGTTCGGCGAGCGACGCCACCGCGGTGTCGATCGCGGCGCTGACGTCGACGGCGTGCGTGGCCCCGACCATGACGTTGACCGCCACCCACTGCACGCCCGTCCACTGCGGTTCGGTGAGCTCGGGAAAGATCCACTCGTTGGCCGCGTCGGACACCGCGTCGAGCACGCTCTGCCCGAGCGCCCGATGGTCAGCACTGTTGAGGAAGCCCGGCCCCCAGGTCTCGCGATGATTCATGGTGAGCACGAACTCGGGCCGATGCCGCCGGATCGCCCCCGCCAGATCGCGTCGCAGGTCCAGCCCCTCCTGGAGTCTGCCGTCGGGGTGGCCAAGGAATTCGACCTCGTCGACACCGACGACGGCCGCCGAGCGACGTTCCTCCTCCTCGCGCAGCGGCCCACACTCGGCGGGCGGCAGGCCCGCGATGCCCGCCTCACCGCTGGTCGCGAGGACGTACCGGATGTCCTTGCCCTGTCCGGTCCAGCGGGCCACCGCCGCGGCGGCCCCGTACTCGATGTCGTCGGGGTGGGCGACGATGACGACGCCCCGCTTCCAGTCCTCGGGAATCGGCTCCATGCGCCTCAGCATGCCCGGCCCCGGGCGGTACCGCGCGGCGCCGCGCTAGAGCCGGGTGACGTCCTTCGTGTCGCTGTCGGACATCGCCTTGAAGAGCAGGTACAGCCCGAATACCACCGCACCGACGACCAGAACCCAGAACAGCCCCTTGACCAGCGCGCCGACCACGGCGAGCGCGATCCAGACGAGGGCGACAATACCTACGATCTTCCAGAACACCGGGTTCTCCGTTCACTCGATCCGACCGCCGCACTTGACGGCCCGATGCGTCCAGCCTGGCAGGACTCGATAAGAAAAGCACCAGCTCAGAGGCAAGATCAGGGAAAGATCAGGGTGATCCCTTAGGGCGCCGACGTCGCGGCGGTCCGGGTGAACACCGCGGGTACCTGCCGCTGGCATAGGCTCAGCGGGTTGTCCCCACGTACTCGCAAGGAGCTCGACCGCTCGTGTCTACACGCACCGCAGGCGCCCCCCGCAACACCGCTCGTGACCTCGCCCAGGTCGCGGTGTTCGCCGCCCTGATCATCGCCCTCGGGCTGCCCGGCACGATCACCATCGGCTCCTCCGGCGTCCCCATCACGCTGCAGACGCTGGGCGTGATGGTCGCGGGCGCGCTGCTGGGACCCCGCAAGGGCGTCCTGACCGTGCTCACCGTCATCGTGCTCGGTCTGGCCCTGCCGGTGCTCGCGGGCGGCCGGACCTCGCTCACCTCGCTGTCCAGCGTCACCGGTGGATTCCTCATCGGCTGGATTCCGGCTGTCGCGCTGATCGGCTGGCTCACCGTCAAGATGCTGCCCCGCTACAACGTCTTCATCGGCATCGTCATCAACGCGCTCGGCGGGATCGTGGTGATCTACGCCTTCGGCATCGCGGGCATGATGCTCCGCAGCGACCTCACCTTCTGGCAGGCGCTGAGCGCCAACGGCACCTTCGTCCCCGGCGACCTCCTCAAGGCCGTCATCGCGGCGGTCGTGGCCGCCCAGGTGCATCGCGCCTACCCGGCGTTGCTGACGTCGGCGGCACCCGCCCGCACGCCCGCCGACGTCGTCTAGTCCCGCCGATGCCCGAGATCCGCTTCGAGTCCGTCGCCCACCACTACGGTGAGCGCGCCGTGCTCGCGGATGTCGATCTGGTCCTCACCGAGGCGCGGATCGGGGTCATCGGCGCGAACGGCAGCGGCAAGTCCACCCTGGCCCGGATGATCAATGGCCTGGTGACACCGAGTGGCGGTCGGGTCACGGTGGACGGCCTCGACACCGCGCGCGAGGGCCGCAAGGTGAGGCGCAAGGTCGGCTTCGTGTTCACCGACCCTGACCATCAGATCATCATGCCGACGGTCGCGGAGGACATCGCGTTCTCGTTGCGCCGCAGCTCGATTCCCGCTGCCGATCGGGCGGCCCGGGTCGCGACGGTGCTCGAGACGTTCGGGCTGGCCGGGCACGCCGAGCACCCGACACATCTGCTCTCCGGTGGCCAGAAGCAGCTGCTCGCCCTCGCCGCGATCATGGTCACCGACCCCGAGCTGATCGTTGCCGACGAGCCGACCACACTGCTCGACCTGCGCAACACCAGACTGGTCGCCGAGACCTTTGCGACGCTGAGCCAGCAGGTGATCGCGGTGACCCACCAGCTAGACCTGCTCGGCGACTTCGACCGGGTGCTGGTGATCGATTCGGGCCGCGTGGTCGCGGACGGCGCCCCGGACGAGGCGATCGGCTTCTACCGGCGACTGATCGGATGACCACGCTCGGCATCTACCACCCTGGCTCCTCGCTCCTGCACCGAGCGCCCGCAGGAGCCAAGCTCGCCTGCCTCGTCGTGGCGCTCATCGCGCTCGCGGCGGCGGTGCGCTCCCCCTGGCAACTCGTCCCCGCCGCGCTGCTGGTGGCGGCGGGATTCGCGACGGCGCGCATCCCATGGCGGCTCACCCTCGGGCAGCTGCGCCCGGCCATCTGGATGCTCCTGTTCGTCGGCGCCTTCCAGGTGATCTTCACCGGTTGGCAGCGCGCACTGGTGGTGTGCGGGGTGCTGCTGCTGTCGGTGGCGCTCGCCGCGCTGGTCACGCTCACCACGAGGGTGATGGACATGCTGGACGCGGTGGCGCGAATGCTGGCCCCGCTGAGGCGGTTCGGCGTCAACCCGGAGCGGGTGGGACTCGTGCTCGCCATGACCCTCCGGTGCATCCCCCTGCTCAGCGGCCTCGTCTCCGACGTGACGGAGGCGAGAAAGGCCAGGGGCCTGGGATTCTCGCTGCGCGCACTCGCGGTGCCGGTCGTGGTGGGCGCGCTGCGCACGGCCGACGCGATGGGCGAGGCACTGGCCGCGCGCGGCGTCGACGACTAGGCGCGGTGCCTGCGCCTGATCGCCTCGATCTCCTCGAGCGCCCCGGCCAACCCCTCCAAACGATCCGACGCCGACAGCATCTCGGACCGCTGCCTTTCGAGGGCTCCGAGCGAATCGGCCGTGGCAGGCACCGTCATCTTCGCCACGGAGGCGAGGAGCTCCTCGTACTGCTCCACGCCTGCCGACAGCCGGGCCGCCGTGGCCTCGATCGCGTCGCCGAGCTGCAGCCCGGCCGTCGTCGCACCCGCCCGTTCCATCGCGATGACGTCATCGGCGACCGCGAACAGCGCCTCGGCGGCCGACGCCGCGGTCTCGCCGATCTGCTCGATGTCCTCCTCCGCGACCAGCGCGGACCTGGTGAGCACTCCCAGCAGCTCCTGCAGACCCGTCTGTGCGCCGAGCAGCCGACCAACCGGCTCGCGTGCCGCCGACCCGACCGGTGGCAGTGCCCGTCGCGCCGGGGCGCGCGCGGGCAACGGAATCTCGTTGAGCCGCCGGTAGGTTCGCCATGCGGCGACCGCAGGAACCGCGAACAGCGCGGTGGCGCCGCCACCCACGATCAGCGACCATTCCGGCGCCGACGCCACGGCCAGGCCCACCGTGCCCACCGCCGAGGCACCCGAGACGGTGCCGTACCGCATCCGACGCCGATTGGCGCGGCGCCGCCTGCGGAGCAACTTCGCACGGGGATCGGACCATTTCCGCACGGCCGACGCCACCGACCCGCTCACGGTGCGGGCCGCCTCGGAGGCCGCGACCACGCTGGAGGCGCCGTTCGCCGCGACGGCGAAAAAGGCAGCGGCCGAACGGGAATCACTTCCCGCTCGGCCGCGCCTCGAACTCGTCATCTCACCCTCATCGGACCACGCGACTACTGCGCGGCAGGTCCCGCTGCATCGGGCTTGGCCGCCGGGGTGGCGGGTGCTGCCGGGGTGGCGGGGGCTGCGGCGGGGGTCGCCGTGCCGCCGGTGGGCAGCGCGTCGCCCTTCATCGAGGCCCGGATCTGCTCGAGCCGGCTGTGCCCGGCCATCTGGACGCTGGCCTGCTGGACCTCCATCATGCGGCCCTGCACCGAGTTCTGCGCCAGCTCGGCGGAACCGAGCGCATCCGCGTAACGACGCTCGATCTTGTCGCGGACCTCGTCCAGGTTCGGGGTGTTGCCCGGCGCGGAGAGCGTGCTGTCCATGGAGCGCAGCGAGTCGCTGACCTTCTCCTGCATCTTCGCCTGCTCGAGCTGGCTCAGCAGCTTGGTCCGCTCGGCGACCTTGGCCTGCAGGGCCATCGCGTTCTGCTCGACGGCCTTCTTGGCCTGGGTGGCGGCCTGCAGCGACTGGTCGTGCAGCGCCTTGAGGTCCTCGACGCCCTGCTCGGCGGTGACGAGCTGCGCGGCGAACGCCTCGGCGGCATTGGTGTACTGGGTGGCCTTCTCGACGTCACCGGCCGTGGCGGCCTGATCCGCCAACGTGACCGCCTGACGGGCATTGGCGTTGAGCTTCTCCACCTCGTCGAGCTGGCGGCTGAGCTTCATCTCCAGCTGGCGCTGGTTACCGATCACCGACGCGGCCTGCTGGGAAAGTGCCTGGTGCTGACGCTGCGCGTCCTCGATCGCCTGCTGAATCTGAACCTTCGGGTCGGCCTTCTCGTCGATCTTCGCATTGAAGAGCGCCATCAGGTACTTCCATGCCTTGACGAACGGATTAGCCATGGGTTGATCCTGCCTCCATTTGATGCGCCGCGCGATGCGCGACCCGATGCGCGACCGTCACGCACCGGAACACGGGCACTGCCCTACCTGCTGGTCGGACCCACCAGTCGAGCACTGGTGGTCACACACAAATCTATCGGTTCGGACGACCGCTGGCATCCTCGCCACGGCCCAATTGTCAAGAACTTATGCGGCGGCGAGCGCGGTGGCGTTCGGAGCCGGGATCACCATGCGGGTGTCCTCGGCGATGCGTGGCGAACCGCCTGCCACACCGGGGGTCGCGCTCGCGGGGGCCACGTTGGAGTTCGCCGGGGCGCCGCGATCGGCGGCGGAATCCGACAGCGACTCGCTGACGTCGTACAGAACCTCGGACAGGGGCACTTCGAGGGCATCGCAAATGGCCGCCAGCAGCTCGCTGGAGGCCTCCTTGCGCCCGCGTTCCACCTCGGAGAGATAGCCCAGGCTCACCCGCGCCGTGCCCGAGACCTCACGCAGGGTTCGGCTCTGCGAGACCCTCGCACGCCGCAGACTGTCACCGATTGCTTCACGCAACAGCACCGCCATGTGGCTCCTCCTTCATCTCCGCCCAACAGCTTGTTCAACGCCCGAGGGTTCCGAAATGGTTCCCGGTGGCCGCGGCTTGAGCAAACCGAGCCTATCCCGCCGCGGCCGCGCGCATGCGGACTAGGAGTGCCGACACGGCCGATCTGACCGCGCCGCTCCGAATCGCCCACCGATCACCGGCGAGTTCGAGCCGCTCCGCCGAGACCCCGTCGGGTCCGGCGATACCGAGGTAGACCGTGCCGACCGGCCTGCCATCCTGCGGGTCGGGTCCCGCGACACCGGTCAAACCCACACCCCAGTCGGCCCCGCACCGGGCCTGCGCGCCCACCGCCAGCGCCCTGGCCGTGCTCGCGGCGACAGGACCGTCCGAGGCCAGCACCGCGGGATCGACGCCCGCGAGGCCGGCCTTGAGATCTGTCGCGTACACCACCAGGCCGCCGCGCAGCACCAGGCTCGCGCCCGGAATACCGGCGATGGTGGCCGCGAGCAGCCCCGCGGTCAGCGACTCCGCGGTGGCGACCGTCTGGCCCCGCGAGGTGAGAGCGGACACCAGATCAGCCGCCTCGGTCCCGGCGACCAAGGGGTCGGTCATCGCCCGGGTTCGTGCGGGTGAACGCCTGCCCTGAGGCGAACCGCCTGGATCACGTAGTCCAGTCCGGTCACGACCGTGAGGAAGACCGCCAGGCCCATCGCGATCGCGCTCACCGTCGCCCAACCGGCGGGCAGCGGCAGCAGATACATGCCGATGGCAAGGGATTGCACGAGCGTCTTGAGCTTGCCGCCCCGTCCCGCGGGAATCACTCCGTGCCGCAGGACCGCGAAACGCATCAGGGTGATCCCGAGTTCGCGGGCCGCGATGATCGCCGTGACCCACCAGCTGAGATCGCCGAGCACCGACAGCCCCACCAGTGCGGCACCGATCAGGGCCTTGTCGGCGATGGGATCGGCGAGCTTGCCGAAGTCGGTGACGAGTCCGTACTTCCGCGCGAGCTGGCCGTCGATCCGGTCTGTGATCGCCGCGACCGCGAAGACGATCGTGGCGATGATCCGCCAGAAGGTCGAGTGCCCGCCGTCCATGAACAGCGTCACCAGGAAGACCGGGACCAGGAAGATGCGGAGCACGGTGAGGATGTTGGCGATGTTGACCACGGGCACCGGCTTCTCGTGCGGCACGCCGCCGGAGACCGGTGCCACCTCAGTCCCCGAGTCCCGGCGCCCGCCGGACGCCATCTCGTCGTGCGACTGCGCGGTCACCGGGCCGCCACCCACGCAGCGCGAGACGCCACCCCGTAGAAGAGGGTTTCGTCGCGGGAGCTGTCCAATCGGGCGGGCACATGGCTAAGAATATCGGTTGGCTCCATGACTACTCTTCACCACATGACCTCTGGGCCCATGACCTCCGATCCAGACGCTCCGACCGTCCGCCGCGCGCGAACCTCCGACGTGCCGCAGATCAAGCGCCTGATCGACATCTACGCGGGCCGGATCCTGCTCGAGAAGAACCTCGTGACCCTCTACGAGGCCGTTCAGGAGTTCTGGATCGTCGAACTCGACGGCGAGGTGATCGGTTGTGGCGCACTGCATGTCCTGTGGGCCGACCTCGGCGAGGTACGCACGGTCGCCGTCGACCCGAAGGTCAAGGGCCGCGGCATCGGGCACCTCGTGGTCGCACAGCTCGTCCAGGTCGCGCGCGAGCTCGAACTCGGGCGCGTGTTCGTGCTCACCTTCGAGGTCGACTTCTTCGGCAAGCACGGTTTCGTGGAGATCGAGGGGACCCCGGTGACCGCGGAGGTGTTCGGCGAGATGTGCCGGTCCTACGACACCGGCGTGGCGGAGTTCCTCGACCTCAGCTACGTGAAGCCGAACACGCTCGGCAACACCCGCATGCTCCTCACCCTCTAGAGACCCGCCAACCCCTCACCGAAAGCGAGCCCCCATGCCCATCGTCGCCGTCGAGTACACCTACAGCGAGGCCACCACCGCCGCCAGGGACGAGATCCGGCCCGACCACCGCGCGTGGCTGTCCGGACTGGTCGAGCGCGGCACCGTGCTGACCACGGGACCGTTCGCGGACGGCAGCGGCGCACTGATCCTGGCGACGGCCGAGGACGTCGCGGCCGTGCGCTCGCTCTTCACCAACGACCCGTTCGCCAAGGCCGGCCTCGTCGAGGCCGCACGGTTCACCGAATGGACGCCGGTGATGGGCGCATTCTCCTGATACAGCTGCGCCGCGGGTGGTGCGGTCACGAGTCCTCGGACTCCGTGATCGCGCCACCGCGGCGTCAGCGTATTGCTCGGCTTACTTGGCGGCGGTGTTGCGGGTCTTGAGCAGGCTCGCCACCGCGGTCACCACCAGCACACCGAGGATCACGAGCAGCGAGAATCCCGTGGAGATCACGGGGACGCTCACGGGCTCGCCGCCGTTGATGAACGGCAGGGTGTTCTCGTGCAGCGCGTGCAGCACCAGCTTCACGCCGATGAACGCGAGGATGATCGAGAGGCCGTAGGACAGGTACACCAGCCGCTCGAGCAGCCCGCCGATCAGGAAGTACAGCTGCCGCAGGCCCATCAGCGCGAACGCGTTCGCGGTGAACACGATGTACGGCTCCTTGGTGAGGCCGTAGATCGCCGGGATGGAGTCGAGCGCGAACAGGATGTCGGTGAACCCGATGGCGACGAGAGCCAGGAACAGGGGCGTGACCAGACGCTTGCCGTCGATCCTGGTGGTCAGCCGGTCGCCGTCGAACTCCTCGGTGGTCGGCAGGAACCGCTTGGCCAACGCGATGATCTTGCTCTCGCGTTCCTCCTCGACCTCCGCCTCGTGACCTGCCTCGCGGATCAGCTTGTACGCGGTGTAGACGAGGAAGATGCCGAACAGGTAGAAGACCCAGCTGTACGCGTTGATCGCCGCCGCGCCGACGGCGATGAAGGCACCGCGCATCACCAGGGCCATCACGATGCCGATCAGCAGCACCTTTTGTTGGTACTGACGGGGAATGGCGAAGGTCGACATGATGATCACGAACACGAACAGGTTGTCGACCGAGAGGGCCTTCTCGGTGACGTACCCGGCGAAATACTCACCGCCGTAGGTGCCGCCCCAGCCCCAGATGATCACGAAGCCGAACAGGATCGCGATGCAGATGTAGACGGCCGACCAGAAGGCGGATTCGCGGAAGGTGGGCTCGTGGGGGGTGCGCACGTGCGCGAAGAAGTCGAATACGAAGAGCCCCAGGATCACCAAGATGGTGACGATCCAGATGAGCGGAGTGACATGCATCAGCCAACGACCTCCGGTTGCCGATAGGTAGGGCACCGGAGGTCTCTCCCGCCGACGGTGCAGTCGACCGGCAACCCCGGAGCGGCAATGGTGCCGTTCGTGCTGACGAGGTTGCCACAGGAATGGGGGATACTCCCCTCCAAGGCCCGTTCATTCAACCACAACGCGGCCGGCCCGCCGGTCAGGCGCGAGCCGTTCCGACTCAGTCCTCCGGCTCGGACTCCGGGTCCCCGCCGCGGATCGACCACAGCAGCCCGTCCAGCTCGTCAGGCTTGATCAGCACGTCGCGGGCCTTGGAGCCCTCGCTGGGGCCGACCACTCCCCTGGTCTCCATCAGGTCCATCAGGCGACCCGCCTTGGCGAAGCCGACCCGGAGCTTGCGCTGCAGCATGGAGGTCGACCCGAACTGGCTGGTGACCACCAGTTCGACCGCCTGCAGCAGCACGTCCATGTCGTCACCGATGTCGGGATCGACGTCCTTCTTGTCTGCCGCCTTCGAGGCCGTGACGCCCTCGGTGTACTCGGGCTCGGCCTGGTTCTTGGAGAAGTCGACGATCGCGGAGATCTCTTCGTCGGTGATGAAGGCGCCCTGCAGACGGGTCGGCTTGCCTGCCCCCATCGGCAGGAACAGCGCGTCGCCCATACCGATCAGCTTCTCCGCCCCCGGCTGGTCGAGAATGACCCGCGAGTCCGTGAGCGAGGACGTCGCGAACGCAAGGCGGGAGGGCACGTTGGTCTTGATCAGTCCGGTGACCACGTCCACCGACGGACGTTGGGTGGCCAGCACCAGGTGGATGCCCGCCGCGCGCGCCTTCTGCGTGATCCGGACGATCGCCTCCTCCACGTCCCTCGGCGCCGTCATCATCAGGTCCGCGAGCTCGTCGACGATGGCGAGGATGTACGGGTACGGCCGGTACACGCGCTCGCTACCGAGCGGCGCCGTGATCTCCCCCGAGCGGACCTTCTTGTTGAAGTCGTCGACGTGCCGGACCTTGTTGGCCTGCATGTCCTGGTAGCGCTGCTCCATCTCCTCGACCAGCCACGCCAGCGCGGCCGCCGCCTTCTTCGGCTGGGTGATGATCGGGGTGATGAGGTGCGGGATGCCCTCGTACGGGGTCAGTTCCACCATCTTCGGGTCGATCAGGATCATCCGGATCTCGTCCGGGGTGGCCCGGGCGAGCAGCGAGACCAGCATGGAGTTCACGAAGCTGGACTTACCGGAGCCCGTCGAACCCGCAACCAGCAGGTGTGGCATCTTCGCCAGGTTGGCGCTGACGAAGTTGCCCTCGATGTCCTTGCCGAGGCCGATCACCAACGGGTGGTGATCCTTCCGGGTCGACGGCGCCGACAGCACATCCGCCAGGCGCACCATCTCCCGGTCCGAGTTCGGCACCTCGATGCCCACCGCGGACTTGCCGGGAATCGGCGCGAGCAACCGGACGTTGTCGGTCGCCACGGCGTACGCGATGTTGCGGGCCAGGGCGGTGATCTTCTCGACCTTGACGCCGGGACCGAGCTCCACCTCGTATCGGGTGACCGTCGGGCCGCGGGTGAAACCGGTGACCGCGGCGTCGATCTTGAACTGCTCGAGCACCTCGGTGATGGCCTCGATCATGGTGTCGTTGGCCGAACTGCGGGTCTTCGGCGGATCGCCCTCGATCAGCAGCGACGTCGGCGGCAACGTGTAGTCGCCCTCGATGACGCGGTCCGGGATCAGCATCGCGGGCGTCGTGTCCTCGGCCGCGGCCGGGGCGGGGGTCGGCTTCGGCTTCGGCCGCGGTCGGGCCGGGGGCGCCGGAGCGGCGGGCGGCGCCGCGATGACCTCGGTGACCGCCTCGTTCGCGGTCTCCCCGACCGGGTAGTTCGCGGCGGGCCCCACCGGCTCCTCCACCGGGTAGCCGTCGGCGTCGAACAGGGCCGGGTCGAAGTCCGACGGGTCCTGGCGCGCCCGACGGGATCGGCGCGCCGGCCGCAGGTTTCGCAGGTCCTCGAGGTCGTCGTGCCCCAGGTCGTCGTGCCCGTGGTCGTAGCCGTCCTCCGGGTCGTACGGCTCGTACTCGTCGGCGTGCCCGTGCACGCCGAACAGCGTCCGCATCCGCTCCGGGACCTCACGGACGGTGGTGCCGGTGACAAGCAGGACCCCGAACCCCATCGCCAGGATCAGCAGCGGGATGGAGAGCCACATGGTGAGGCCGTCGGTCAGCGGTCCACCGATGACATATCCGAGGAACCCCGCCGCGCCGGCCCTGCCCTCCGCATCGACGGGCGCCCCGCTGATGACGTGCCACACGCCCAGCGCGGGCAAGCCGATCAGCAGCGAACCGAGGATCAGCCGTGGCCGCACCTCCGGGTGCGGTTCCGAACGCATCAGCACCACCGCGATCGCGCCCGCGATGATCGGCAGGACCGCGCCCGCGCCACCGAAAAGCGCCCGCACCCCGGTCTCGATCCAGTCCCCGACCGGGCCGCCCGCGGCGAACCACATGGCGGCCGCGACGATCGCGCTGCCCGCGACGAGGCCGAGCGCGATTCCGTCCCTGCGGTGTCCCGGCTCGATGTCGGCGGCCTTGCTGACCGTCCTCGTCGTCGCGCCGACGCCGCGCGCCATCAGGGCCCAGCCGCGGCCCAGCCCTCGCCCGGCGGCCTTGAGCGGGCTCACCGGCGCCTTGGCGGCCGGCTTGCGCCTCGCCGCCTGTGCGTTGCTGCGCGGCGCCGTCGGCCTCCGCGGGGTGGTCACCGTCTTGGTGGTCCGGCCGCCCGACCGCGCCTTCGAACCACCCGACGCCGACGATCCCGAGCTCGCGGAGGACCGCGGCGAGGATGACGCGCTCTTGGTAGTTCTGGTCCCGGTCTTACCTGCCATGCACGTCAGGTTAGTCGCTGAGGCCCCATCGGGACCATCCGCAACACCCGCAACAGGGCTTCTAGATGCCGCGATCGAGCGACATCACACCCTGGACGGCCTGATCGGGGCCGGTGGCCTCGAGCCGGACCGCGTCGCGCCCGAAGGCGTGCAGGGCGAGCTCCGCGGGGTCACCGCGCAGCACCACGGTCTCGCCGCCTGCGCTGCGCACCGTGGCCCGACGTCCGTCCGGGCGCTCCAGCACGACCGAGCAGGACGCCAGTCGATATGCGCGCCTGCCCATCCGCCGGGCAACCGCCCACAGCGGACCCGCCCAGGCCGGATCGAGGATCCGGGGCTCCCAGTCCGGACCACCGCGCCGCACGTCCTCGTGGTGGACGAACATCTCGGCCAGATTCAGCTGCTCGTCGAAGGGCCGCATCAGCGACCACACGGGCGGACCCGTCCTGATCTGCTCGAGGAGGTCCTCGAAGGAACCGCGGGCGATCGACGCCTGCACCCGCTCGGTGTACCCGGAAAGGGCGGAGACCATGATGCCCGCGGCCGCATCGGGCCGTCGTTCGCGGAGCACCAGGTGTGCGGCCAGATCCCGGACGGTCCACTCGCCGCACAGCGTTGGCGCGTCGGGCCCGAACTCGGCCATCGTGACCACGAGCGCGAGACGCTCGTCGTGGGCCAGCTTCATGCCCGCCACGCTACTGCCGCGGCGGCCCGTCCGCGCGCTGACACGCACCCAGTACCGTCCCTGCGGTGCCCATCACCGAGATGATCGTCATCGCCCTCGCCGGTTTCGGCGCGGGCGCGATCAACGCCCTCGTCGGCTCGGGAACCCTGATCACCTTTCCCACCCTCGTCGCGTTCGGCTATCCGCCGGTGGTCGCCACGATGTCGAATGCGGTCGGCCTCGTTGCGGGTGGCGTGTCGAGCACCTGGGGATACCGCCGCGAGCTCCGCGGCCAATGGGACCGGCTGCGCTGGCAGATCCCGGCATCGCTGGTGGGAGCGGGCCTCGGCGCCTGGCTGCTGCTGCACCTGCCCGAGAAGGCGTTCGTCACGATCGTGCCGGTGCTGTTGGCACTCGCACTGATCCTGGTGGTCGCCGGTCCGCGGATCCAGGCCTGGGCCCGCGAGCGCGCGGAGGCCCAGGGCCGGGACGCCGAGCACGTCGGGCCTGGCCGGATGGCCGCACTGACCGCGGGTACCTTCGCGGTCGGGGTGTACGGCGGCTACTTCACGGCCGCACAGGGAATCCTGCTGGTGGGCGTGATGGGCGCCCTGCTGCCGGAGTCGATGCAGCGGATGAACGCCGCGAAGAACCTGCTCTCACTGCTGGTCAACATCGTTGCCGCCACGGCGTACACCCTGGTGGCCTTCGACCGGATCAGTTGGGCCGCAGCGGGACTCATCGCCGTCGGATCGCTCATCGGCGGAGCCATCGGCGCCAGGTACGGCCGACACCTCTCCCCGACGGCGCTCCGCGCCGTCATCGTCGTCGTCGGCCTGATCGGACTGTGGCGACTACTGTTCTGACACCCGCGCGCGGGCCGGCCCGGTGATCGAACCGGGCCGGCCGTCGCGAGGAGTGGTGGTGCGGCGGCTAGACGCCGATGACGGTCGGCACGATCATCGGCCGACGCCGGTACTTGTCCGCCACCCAGCGACCGACCACGCGCCGAACCGCCTGCGCGATCCGATGGGTGTCGGTGATGCCCTCGGACGCGAGCCGGGCGAGCTCCGCCTCGACGAGCACCGCGGCCTCCTTGAGCGCCGCCGGGTCGTCGGAGAAGCCGCGCCCGTGCACCTCGGGGGTGCTGACGGCCTTGCCGGTGTGCGTGTCCACGGCGAGCGAGATCGAGATGAATCCGCCCTCGCCGAGCACGAGCCGGTCCGAGAGGGTCGAGTCACCGACGTCGCCGACGGAGTTCCCGTCCACGTAGACCATGCCGACCGGGACCCGGCCCACGATCTCCGCGAGGCCGTCGACCATGTCCACCACGACGCCGTCCTCGGCGAGCACGATGCGCTCCTCCGGGACACCGGTGGCCTTGGCCAGCGCCGCATTGGCCCGCAGGTGCCGCCACTCGCCGTGCACGGGCATCGCGTTGGTCGGCCGCACCGCGTTGTACAGGTACAGCAGCTCGCCCGCCGAGGCGTGACCCGAGACGTGCACCTTCGCGCTCTGCTGGGTGACGACGGTGGCGCCGCGCTTGGCGAGGCCGTTGACCACCGCGAACACCGAGTTCTCGTTGCCGGGGATCAGTGAGGACGCGAGGACCACGAGGTCGTTCGCGCGGACGTTGATCTGCCGGTGCTCCCCGCGGGCCATCCGCGACAGCGCGGAGAGCGGTTCGCCCTGCGAGCCGGTGGAGATGAGCACCAGCCGGTCGTCGGGCAGGTTCGCCGCGGTGTCGACGTCGACGACGACGCCGTCGGGAACGGACAGATAGCCGAGGTCCTGGGCGATCTGCATGTTGCGGACCATGGACCGGCCGACGAACGCGATCCGGCGGTTGTACCGCACCGCGACGTCCACCACCTGTTGGATGCGGTGCACGTGGCTGGCGAACGACGCGACGATGACGCGCTGTTTGGCCTTGCCGATGACGTTGTCCAGGACACCGCCGATCTCCCGCTCGGGAGTGACGAAGCCGGGCACCTCGGCGTTGGTGGAGTCCACCAGGAACAGGTCGACACCCTCGTCGCCGAGCCGCGAGAAGCCCGCGAGGTCGGTCAGGCGGCCGTCGAGCGGCAGCTGGTCCAGCTTGATGTCGCCGGTGTGCAGCACGACGCCCGCGTCGGTGCGGATGGCGATGGCGATGGCGTCCGGAATCGAGTGGTTGACGGCGAAGTACTCGCACTCGAACGGGCCGTGCGTGGTGCGCTGACCCTCGATGACCTCGATCAGGTTCGGCCGCTGCCGGTGCTCGCGGCACTTGGCGGCGACCAGCGCGAGGGTGAACTTCGAGCCGATGACCGGCAGATCCGGGCGCAGGCGCAGCAGGAACGGGATCGCGCCGATGTGGTCCTCGTGACCGTGCGTGAGCACCACGGCCTCGACGTCCGCCATCCGGTCCTCGATGTACGCGAAGTCCGGGAGGATCAGGTCGACACCGGGCTGCTGGTCCTCGGGGAAGAGGACGCCGCAGTCGACGATGAGGATCTTGCCCTTGTGCTCGAAGACCGTCATGTTCCGGCCGATCTCGCCGATGCCGCCCAGCGCGACGACCCGCAGGCCGTTACGGGGCGCCTTCGGCGGGAGGCCGAGCCGTTCGGTCGGGTCGACGCCGACGCGGCCGTCCGGGCGCTGCCCACCGCCCGCGTTCTTCGGCTGCCGCTGCGGACGTCCCGAACCGCCCTGCGAACGAGACTTGGGGGCGTTGCCACCCTGCGACTTGGCGGCGGCGCCGCCCTGCGACTTCGCGCCACCGCGGCGACGCTTGGGTGCCTGCTCCTGCGCCGCAGGTGCCGACTCGGCCGGTGCCTGCTGCTGCGGCTGTTCGGGAGCAGGGGCCGGCGCCTGCTGCTGCGGGGCGGGGGCCTGCTGCTTCGGGGCGGCCTCGGGAGCCGCTGTGGGAGCCGGGGGTCCGGCCTGACGGCTGGCGCTGCGACGACGCGGCGGGCGAGTCATGACAGCACCCCTGCCGCGCGCAGGTCGGCGGCGAGGACCTCGACCTGATCCGGGCTCGGCGGCACCTGTGGCAATCGTGGGTCACCGACGTCGATGCCCTGCAGTCGCAGCCCGGCCTTCGAGGCCGAGACGCCACCGAGCAGGCCGAGCGAACGGATCAGCGGGAGCAGGCTCACGTTGATCTCACGGGCGCGGTCGTTGTCGCCCGCCAGGAACGCATCGCGCAGCTCGCGCAGGCGCCCCGGGACGAGGTGACCGATCACGCTGACGAAACCGGTGGCTCCGACGGAGAGCCACGGCAGGTTCAGCGGGTCATCGCCGGAGAAGAACTGCAGGTCCGTGTTCGCGATCAGCTCCGCGCCCGCGTTCAGGTCGCCCTTCGCGTCCTTGACCGCCAGGATCCGCGGGTGCTCGGCGAGCCGGTAGATCGTCTCGGTCTCGATCGGCACCACCGAGCGCGGCGGGATGTCGTACAGCATCACGGGCAGGTCCGTCGCGTCGGCGACCGCGGTGAAATGCGCCAGCAGGCCGGCCTGCGGCGGCTTCGAGTAGTACGGGGTGACGACGAGCAGTCCGTGCGCGCCCGCCCGAGCGGCGTCACGCGCCAGCTCGACGCTGTGTGCGGTGTCGTTGCTGCCCGCGCCCGCGATGATCCGGGCCCGGCTGCCGACGGCGTCGATGACCGCGCGCATCAGCTCGAGCTTCTCGTTCTCCGTGGTGGTGGGAGATTCACCGGTGGTGCCCGCGAGCACCAACCCGTCGCAGCCGCCGTCGACGAGGTGCGTCGCCAGCCGAACGCCCGCATCGACGTCCAGCTTCCCGTCGCCGGTAAACGGGGTCACCATCGCGGTCAGGATGGTGCCGAACGGATGCTCGACGGGGGCGGATTCACCGTTGGTCATGGTCAGAAGGTTACCCGGTGGGCAGGTGAAGATTGAACACCGCAGTGCCCGTGCCGAATCGCCCCGCTCAGTCGCGGTTGTCGAACTCGCTCACCGCGACCTCGGTGCCGTCCGGCAGTGTCGCGATCTCGAAGTCTCCGAACACATTCGGTGCTGCCTCCGTGAGCTGACGAAGGCATTCGATTGCCAGGCTGCGAATCTCCACGTCGGCATGCTCGGAGGCACGCATCGCGATGAAATGCCGCCACGCCCGGTAGTTGCCGGTGACGACCACCCGGGTCTCGGTCGCATTGGGCAGCACGGACCTCGCCGCCTGCCGTGCCAGGCGCGCCCGCAGCGACCCGTTCGGGACGTGCGCGAGCTTGGTCTCGAGCGCCTCGAGCAGTTCCACGTAGGCGGCGCGGCTGGCATCGGTCGCCGCCACGAACAGCGCTTCGAGTTCGGGGTCGCCGACCACGGCGGGCGGCACCACGACGTTCGCGTCCCGCTCGGTGACCGATCGCTGCGAGAGCTGCGAGTACGACAGGTGCCGATGCCGGATCAGCTCGTGCGTGCAGGAGCGCGAGATCCCCGTGATGTAGAAGCTCACGCTGCCGTGTTCGAGGACCGACAGGTGCCCGACCTCGAGCAGGTGACGCAGGTAGCCGGCATTGGTCGCGGTTCTCGGGTTCGGCTTCGACCAGCTCTGATAGCAGGCCCGACCGGCGAACTCGACGAGCGCCTCGCCGCCGTCGGCATCGGTCTCCCACGGCACGTCCGCCGGTGGGGCGAACTCCGTCTTCGCGATGAGTTGCACTTTCAGGGACACCGCTTGCCGCACTGCGTTCCTTCCTTGTCCTGCTCGTCCTGCTGAGTACTGCTCGCCGAATCACCGCACCCTATCGGCGCGACTCCTCGCGTTCACCTGAACGGTGTACCAACTCCTGTGTCCGAACGTCTTGGATCACCGCGCCGTGATCCGCGCCGACCCCCCATGGAGACACCTCGTGGCCCTCACCCCGAACCGTGCCCGCGTCCTGCGCGCGGCCGCCGCCCTCGCCGTCGGAACCTCGATCTTCGTCGGTTCCGCCGCAGGCACCGCACTCGCCGCGGCACCGGCGGCCGTCGAGCAGTCGACCTTCGACCGGTCTCTGCACCTCGAGGGCGCCAAGAACGCCCGCGACGTCGGCGGATACACCACCGTCGACGGCCGCACGGTCAAGACCGGGCTCGTCTTCCGCACCGATGCGCTGAACAAGCTGTCCCCCGCCGACCTCGCCAGGCTCGAGGGCCGCAACGTCAAGGCCGTCGACGACCTGCGCACCGTCTACGAGCGGGCCCTGCAGCCCGACCTCGTACCCGCAGGCGCCAAGGCCAACTGGTACGACGTGCTCGGCGCCTCACCCGTCACCACGCTGGTCGACCTGAACTCGGCGTACCGCGCCTTCATCACCGGCCCCGGTGCCAACCAGGCCTTCGCCGCCGTGCTCCGCGACATCCGCGACACCGACG
Source organism: Rhodococcus sp. OK611 (assembly GCF_003050885.1). Lineage (NCBI taxonomy): Bacteria > Bacillati > Actinomycetota > Actinomycetes > Mycobacteriales > Nocardiaceae > Rhodococcus > Rhodococcus sp. OK611. Next base: position 104,580 of record NZ_QAOZ01000006.1, on the reverse strand, counting down.
GCGCGGTGCTCTTCCACTGCAGCGCGGGCAAGGACCGGACCGGCTGGACCGCGGCGGTGCTGCTGACGATCCTCGGTGTCGACCGCGCGACGGTGAACGCCGACTTCATGCTCAGCAACGTCTACCGCGGGGTCGACGCAACCAGCCCCACCGCGATGCTCGACGGCGTCAAGCAGGAATGGCTCGACAGCGCCTTCGCCACCGCCGACGAGCGGTACGGCAGCTTCGACAACTACGTGTACCAGGGCCTCGGTCTGACCGACTCCGACATCGCCGCACTCAAGGCGAAGCTGCTCGCCTGACGCCATGGCATCTTGACCGACGTCAACAATGGCGTCACACTGACGTCATGGAACTGTCGGAGTACACCACCACCCTGCGTGACGACCTGATCGCGGCGGCCGCCCTCGGCGACGAGAACACCAAGAGGATCGCCGAGGCGCTGGCCGTCGCGGCCGAGAACTCGGCGCGATTGATGCTGCTGTCCGCGCTCTCCGACCTGGCGGCGGAGGTGTCGACCGCGCTCGGCGACCGGACGGTGCACGTGCGACTCGACGGCGATCGAACGCATGTCGAGGTGGCTCGCCGTGCGCGGCCCGGATCCGGCCCGCGCGGCGAGAGCACGACGAGCGACTACATCAATGACGCCGTTGATGACGTCACCGGTGACATCTCCCGGGTGACCCTGCGCCTGGTGGATCAGATGAAGTCACGCGCGGAGGAGGCGGCATCCGAGAACGGGATGTCACTGAATTCCTGGGTGTCGCAGGCCGTCCAGGGCGCGCTCCGGGACCAGGTGCGCAAGGGCAGGCGTACGGAGGAATGACCTGGACGCGCGTCCGCAACCCAGGACGGTCCCGGAGTGATGTAATGACGCACTGAGTTTGGACGCAATCGCATTAAGGGGTGGGCTCGATGGCCGTGTCAGGCAACAAGGAATTCCACATCAAGGCCGATCCGGCCAAGGTGATGGAGGCGATCGTCGCGGTGGAGCGAGTACCGGAGTGGTCGTCCTCGCACAAGTCGGTGATCGTCGAGAGCACCCACCCCGACGGCCGTCCGCTGCGCGTGCGCATGAAGGTCTCGGTGCTGGGCGTCAACGACGAGCAGGTCGTGGACTACCAGTGGGTCGGCGACGAGAAGGTGAGCTGGAGCCTCGTGGAGAGCGACCAGCAGAAGACCCAGGACGGCTCGTACACGCTCGTCGCGGACGGCGACGGCACGAACGTGACCTTCGATCTGACCGTCGACCTGAAGATCCCGATGCCCGGGTTCATCGTCAAGCGCGGCCAGAAGATCGCCCTCGAAACCGCCTCGAAGGGCCTGACGAAGTTCGTCGAAACCCTCTGACCGACAACCGGATCCGATCCGGCGTGATCAGACCCGATCGGCGAGCGCGGCGGCGAGATCGCCGCGCTCGCCGACCCTGACGTCCGAGAGCCCGAGCCAGTCCGCCATCTCGCGCAGCGACGAGGCCAGCGACTCCACCACGCGCCCGTCCCCGCCCTCGCCCTCCGCGAAGGCGCCGTGCACCTGGAGCGCGTCGGCGCCGCGATCGGCCTTCAGATCCACGCGGGCGACCAACTCGCCGTCGAGCAGGAACGGGAACACGTAGTACCCGTGCACCCGCTTGTGCTGGGGCGTGTAGATCTCGAGCCGGTAGTGGAAGTCGAAGATCCGTTCGGTTCGCGGACGGAAGAACACCAACGGGTCGAACGGGCACAGCAACGCCGCTCCGGTGATCCGACGCGGCGTCCGCGCCTCGACGTGGCGGTAGGCGGGCGCTCCCCAGCCGCGCACGGTCACCGGGACCAGAGTCCCCTCGTCCACCAGGTCCGCGATCGCGGCGGCGGCCTGGGCGCGCGAGAGCCGGTAGTAATCGCGCAGGTCCGGCTCCGTTCCGACGCCGAGTGACCGCGCGGCGCGACGGATCAGTTCGCGCACCGCGTCCGCGTCGTCGATCCGGCTGGACACGACGCCTGCCGGGAGCACCCGGTCGGCGAGGTCGTAGTGCCGGACGAAGCCGACCCGCCTGTCCACCGACAGCGCACCCGCCGCAAAGAGTTGCTCGCAGATGACCTTCGTATCGCTGCGATCCCACCACGGCCCGGCCCTGCGACCGCGGTCGATCTCGAGGTGCCGCTCGATGTCGCCCGCGCTCGCCGACCCGACAGCCGAGATCACGTCGACGACGTCGCGAATCAGGGCCGGGTTCCGCTCGAGCACCTGACGTTCCCCGGCCCAGCGACCGCCCTCGTAGGCGCGCATCCGCCAGCGCAGCAGCGGCCAGTCCCCCACCGGGATCAGCGCGGCCTCGTGGGCCCAATACTCGACCAGCGCACGGGGCTTCGCGGCGGTGTGCCGCCACGCGGCGTCGTCCAGGAGGCCCCGGTCGTAGGCGCCGATCCGGCTGAACACCGGCATGTAGTGCGCCCGTACGGCCACCGCGACCGAATCGATCTGCAGTAGCGAGGTCGTACCGACCGCCTTGAGCAGGTGCCTGCGGGTGGGCGCGGTGGTCGGGCGCGCGTCGGCGAACCCCTGCGCGGCCAGCGCGGTTCGCCTGGCGGCGGCGGCCGTCATCTCGAGCATGTCCCCACCCTGCCATCGGGGTCCGACATCAGCCCGAGAGCGAGGGGCAGATTCACCGCTGCAGACGGGATCTCAGGTTGGACAAGGGTAAGGGTCGTGAGGATTACCGAACGTCGGTGTGGGTACCCGCTGGAAGGCCAATGGTGATGTGACGGTGGCCCTGACCGGGCCGGCCCCGAACAGAAAGTCGATGTGATGAAGGTTCATGAACTCCTCGACCTGCCCGAGTCGGTCGACGCGCTGGATCGGGTCAGCGCACCTCTTCAGCAGCGTCTCGACGGACTGCTCGATCACGGTCCGACCGCCGGGTTCCTGCGCGGTTCCTGGCTGGGCCACCCGATACACCCGATGGCGGTCACCGTCCCCGTCGGCGCATGGACAGCGGCGGTCGTACTGGAGACCGTCATGCGCGACCACCACGCGGCGCGGCGCCTGATCGGTCTCGGGCTCGCCGGAGCGCCATTCGCGGTCGTGACCGGATGGGCGGATTGGGTGGAGCGTGACGAGGCAGACCGCCGGGCCGGGCTGATCCATGCGCTCGGCAATACGGCGGCGGCCACCGCGATGCTCGTCTCGTTTCGGCTGCGCAGGCGCGCACCGAGCGTCCGCGCGCAGGCCTGGAGCTGGACGGGTCTGGCGGCAGCTGCGGCCAGCGGCGCCCTCGGCGGTCACATCGCGTTCGGGTCGTCCCGTCGGGCAACGGCCTCCGAGTAGGCAGGGTGCGGGTCGACAAAGCTCCCGCGCGCGACATCAACGGGGCTGCCACGCCAGAGGGCAGCAGTCCTGCCGCCGTTACACCGGTTCCATCCCCGCTATACCGCCCGTCGCAGGCGATCGGGCACCAGATCACCCGGGCACGGCGACGGCATCGTCGGCCGGGATGTCTGCGTCCTCGACTGCCTGAAATACGGTCGGCAACACGTCCGAGAGGAATCGAATCGAGAATCTTGTGGGCCCTCGGACACCAGGACGTGGGTCGAGTCCGCGAACGGGTTTCTGGGGTACTCCGAAAAGCGCTGCCCCAGTGCCATACTCGCGAACCTGGGTGGTCTCGCACTGTGATTGCAGTCCTCGCGCAGAATCCGATCGTTTCGGCACCACCGCACGGGAGGCCGAGTTCGGTGAGACCCTCGATGAGCGGCTCGCCCAGGAGGAGCCCAAGGACGGGTGATTTTAGGTGGCGCGCCCTGTCAGGTCGACGTCTTGCTGATGCAGTTCATGACCGTCTGGACCACTCATTTGACGCGCTCGTTGTCGACCGGCCGGGCTTCGCGCTCTGCCCGTAGGTCTGCGTTCTCGATCTCCAGTCGGAGTTTTTCGGCCTCGAGCTGCAGGATCCGCGCAATTCCCGCAAGGTTGATTCCGCCGGCGACGAGTTCGGCGATATGACGCAAGGCCATCAGGTCGTCGTCACTGTAACGCCGAGTGCCGCCCTCGGTCCGGGCCGGGGCGAGCAGTCCCCGCTGCTCGTACAGACGCAATGTCTGCGGATCGATGCCCGACAGTTCAGACGCGACCGAGATGCCGTAGACGCCCAGCCGCGAACGAGGGGTGGACTCTTGCGTCATTGCGGTACCTCCAGCGTCTGATGTCCTCTTGCACCAGGCTAGCAGCAGTGGCACCATAATCTGTGCCCGCGATGAGAGATAACTTTACACTTGAAGCTTTGATTATCCAGAGCCGCTTCCATCAGTATTGACCCGCCTGGAGGTAACGGTGATGTTGATGCCCGCAGACCAGTTTCGCGGAAGCGACCGCCTCGCTCGGCAGAAGGTGCAGAGGGTGGCTCGTCCGGCAGTGATACCAGCGGACATGTGGCGCACCGCGCACAGGACCTGACTCCGATCGCATTTCAGCGCTATTCGATCTCGCGGCTACTCACGCACGATCCCTGACCCTGTTCGGCTACCGATGCCTGCTACTCGCTCTCACAGCGCGACCCGAGTGGAGGAGGTCTGGAAATGCACATTCACATTCGTCAGTACAGCCGCTTGGATGACTGTCTCTGCGAAGCACGGGGCCGAAGCCGGGGCCCTGGATCAACTGTTGTCGAAGTCGGCGGTGAACTCGACTACACGTCCGTCGAAGCTCTGCGATCGGCCCTCGAAACCGGCATCGACACAGCGGTCATGAGCCTGATACTGGATCTGACCCACACGACTTTTCTCGGGATTTCTGGTGCACAGTTGCTGGCGCGAGCGAACATCCGCGCCTCCGCCAATGGCCTCCAACTCCTTCTCGTCGCACCTGCGCGCGGTGTCGTGCGCGCGCTTGATGTGGCCGGCTTGGCGAACCAGTTCCGAATCTTCACGACGATTCAGGACGCGGTCGATGAGAACCGGCGCCTACGCCTGGCTCCAGCCGAAACGCCAGAAGTGCAACTTTTCCCAGCCCCAAGAGGGGCATGAGATCGCCCTGGCAGACTCGACCTGATCTGGTTCACGGAAGCGTGTCTGACCAATGCACTCGAGATGGATTCCTTCATCTCTGATGCCGAACGTTGCGGCGACACGGAAGTGGCCGACTTCTTCCGACGCGCGCAGGCAGACAGCAGGAAGGGCGCGGAGCAAGGCAAGCAACTGATGCTCAGCAGACTTGGCGCCACTGGCTGAGTCCTTCGGCTCCCGAACTCCGGCATGCTCGCCCGATTGCATCCCGCTTTCGCGGGTACCCGGTCTGGCATGAAGGAACTCGATGCAGTGCTAGGTGCCCCGTTCACGTTCGCCTCAGCGTTCCGCCGAGCGCGTATCTTCCACCCGCGTGGGGTGCTCACCCAGGGGCACGCGGAACTGGGAGCGCACTGGTGGCCGGTTCAAGGACGGATACCGGTGACCGCCCGACTCTCCCGGGGAATCGGTCTCCCCGGCGTGCTACCGGACATGATGGGTCTCGCAATTCGTTTACACCTGATCGGTGGGCCGTGGGACCTGCTGCTGGTGTCGGCCCAGCTGTCCACGCGGGTGGTGCTGTGGCCGGCCCGCGGCTGGTCCAGCGCAAGATACAGCAGCGTCACCGCCTATTGCGCGGAGGACGGACCTGCCACCTGGGTTTTCGCCGTGCCGGACCACGGGCAACCACGAACGGGTTCGACGTCGGCGCTGATCGACGGCGGCCCCTTGCACTTCACGCTCTCCCTGGCGACTGCCCGCGGCAAGGCGACCCCGGCGGGCCGGATCTGGCTGGACTCTCCGAGCGCAGTCGCCGACGACGCGCAGCCCGCGTTCGATCCCGTGATCAACCTCCCGCCCGAGCTGCGGATGTGGCCGGAATGGCTTGCCACCCCGCGGAGGACGGCGTACTGGGCGAGCCGAGTCGGGCGCGGCGCCGCGCTCCCCGTACCCGAAGCCGAACCGCGCGCGTAGCGCGCCCTCCCGGCACTGCTTACCGCCAGCCCGCGCGTCCGGAACAACACTCATAGAGGTCGTTCCCACACCACCGCGCCCTGCTCACTTGAGGTCGCCTCTGTGCAGTGAAGTGTCATCTTCGGGTGAGTCGTCACCGCTCGAACCGTCGATTCCCTCTTCTGCTTGCTCTCCATTGCCCACGATGTCCCCGTCCATGAAGAGGATCCCGTGTGCGACAGCCCTCCATTTCGGAATCGATCGCAGAAGAAATCCAGGTCCATGCTGAAGTGCTGGTCAAATCGCATGCTGGCTCCTCTGGATGTGCACCCGCACTCGAGGGTTCCATGGGCGTCCCGCGGCGCGTCAGCGGTATCGGGAGGGCGAGTACGCGGGAGGCTCCTGCATCTCTTGCACCAGGAAGGTGAGGAGTGCCAAAATAATCTGTGGTGGGAATAGAAGATAACCTAAGTACGTTGACACTGGTATCAACTGTTCATTTGGGAAGTTGCCTGGAGGTGACGATGATGTCGATGCGTACTGATCCCTTCCGTGACTTCGACCGGCTCGCCCAGCAGGTCTTCGGCACAGTGGCGCGTCCGGCTGCGATGCCGCTGGATGCATGGCGCGACGGCGACAGGTTCATCGCCGAATTCGACCTTCCCGGTATTGAGGCCGACTCGATCGATCTCGACGTCGAGCGAAACGTACTCACCGTTCACGCGGAACGCCCAGAGTTGAGCGGGGATTGCGAACTGGTCTCCGCCGAGCGGCCCCGTGGCGTGTTCAGTCGACAGCTGTTCCTCCGCGAAACCCTGGATACCGACGGCATCGAGGCGAGCTATGAGGATGGCGTCCTGAGGTTGTCCATCCCGGTGGCGGAGAAGGCGAAGCCCCGCAAGATCGAGATCGCAGGCAAACATGAACAGAAGGTGATCGACGCCTGACAGGCGCGTTGTCCCCAACAGTCCAGGTGCTCTTGAAGTTCAGGCGAATGCGGAATCGAAACCATCGCCGCGGCTCCCCTGGCACTGCCCTGGCGGCTGGAGCCGGTTTGAGCGGTGCCATACGAGGGCATTCCCAGCTTCGATCGATTCGCCACGGATGCTGCGGAATTCACTTCCCGCGCTTGGTTCTTTGCATTGTGCGCGTTCCTCGTGGTCTTCTGGGTGCCGTCGATTGCCGGTGCCACCCACGTGGCTGTTGCGCGCCGCTATCAGATTTACGCGAACCTTCTCCCGGAATGTCGGACGGGCCGTCGTGATCGAAAACCACCCGAGACCACCACCGGTCGAGGGGGCTCGATTCCGGCCAGATCACTGAGTCCTGGGCTGTCTCTGGCTGGCGTCGCTCACCCGTACGGGACGACCGATGCGTTGTACGGTCCACAACCTCGCCTCCCCATCTACCCCGCGCAGAAATACCATCGTTCGCCGGTTCGGAACCGGCACAGCGGCTTTGGCGAACCGTCACAGATCCTCGTCGATACAGGCCAGGCGGTCACCGGCCATGCCGGCCACGCCGGGACCGGTCATGGTGCGCTGTGCGTGGAGGACGACGGAATTGGCCTCGTCGTCGCGAAACTCCCAGTTGACGGCCGTCGACGACTGCGCGTTGCCGTTCCCATCGGTGGTGACGTCGAGCCAGATCTCGTTCTGTGGGTTCGCGTAGGCAGGATCCGACGACGGCGATTCCGGGGTGGCCATCGGATCGACATCGTTCTGATAATGCGGACCCGAATCCGACGGTTCCCGCCCACACGCCCGCGTGTGCACGTGCACGCCGAAGTCGCGGTTGGGCGCGAGGCCGGTCGCGCTGAATGTGACCGTGGTGCGGCCATCCTGCTCCTCGGAGTCGACGTTCACCGACGAACCCACCGGGACGGCGGCTTCGTCGTAGGTGAAGGCATTGTCGGTGCCGCCTTCCACCGGCAAAGTGAAGCCGCCGCGGGGGGTGAGCAGGCTGGTGGTCGCCGTTTCGAGCGACGTCGGAGGCGTCTCGACTGTCGCGCTGTCGTCAGTCGATTCATCGTCGTTGCCGCACCCCGCGACGACGAGGACAGTCACGGAAGCCCCTGCAATCAAGGTCGCGCATCGTGTGTACATGACTAGGCACTACCCACAATGCGGGGTGCTGAACCACGACCGGCGCTCACCAGCGTGCGATGTCCTGAACCGTGCGGGTGACCGCGAGTTTCACGACCTGCGTGAGGTCACCGGATCGGAGCAGGGTTCGATGCTGCCAGTCGGCGCCGTTGCCGTCCTCGAGCCGGTTCGCGAGGGCCGACTTCACCCGTCGATATTCGCCGAGCTCGTCGAGCGCATCGTGTACGTGATCGAGCAGGGCTCCTACGAGGGCGGCCGGCGTCTTCGGTCTACCGGTGTGCGGGTCCAGGGCCGTTCCGGACACTCCCACCCGCGCGGCCGCCCAGCTTGCCGCGCGCAGTGTCTCGAGCGCAACCGGCGGCGCACCTGCGCCACGTTCGATCGCGCGAGTCGCAGTCATCACGAGCGCCCGGACGATGGTGGCCAGAAGCACGGCGTCATCGACCGTCGGCTGCACGTCACTGACCCGGACCTCGACCGTCGGAAGATGACTGGACGGTCGAACGTCCCAATACACCATCCGTTCATCCATGATCGTCCCGCTGTCGACCAGCATGTCGACGAGTGCCTCATAGTGTCGCCGTGAGTCGAAGTAGGGTGGCGGCCCCGACACCGGCCATCGAGACCACAGGATCCATCGCCAACTGGCGAAACCGGTGTCCAGGTCCCGGTGGATCCGTGAGTTTCCTCCGAGGGCGAGGAGAATCGGCAGCCACGGCCGCACATGGTTGCAGACCTCGATCGCCGTCTCGCGCTCCGGGACGTCCACATGGACGTGGCAACCACAGATGCCCTGCTCGAGTGCAAGCGCGCCATACCTCTCCGCCATGGCGCGATAACGATCGGAGTCGGTGACACTGATCCGCCACGGACCGATCAGGGGTGCCGCCGTGGCCACCAGCCGGCAGTCGTGGCGCAGAGCTGCGGCCGCGGCCACTGTGCGCATCCGAAGTAGGTGCGCGCGCAGTTCGCGGGCATCGTGGCAGATGGGGGTGTTCGTCTCGACCTGGCATTGGGTGAGCTCGAGTTGCAGCTCGAGTCCGAGTTCGGAAGCGCTACGGGCGACGGCAGCGTTGTCCATACGCAGCATTGCCGTGTGTGCGTCGACGAGCAGGAATTCCTCCTCGACGCCGATCGTCGGGCCACTCGAACCCTGCCGAGATGCCCGGGAACCGCTGCCCAGAATTCTGCTCATCCCCGCGACTACCCGCCCGAAAGGTCCCGGAAACGTGATCGGCGATGTTTGAAGGGACGCCTGTTCAAGCGCTGTGGTTGATCATCCGATCGCACACTGCGCCAGCAATTCCAGTGCCCGCTCCAGCGATGCCTGCACCACCTCCGCAGGTGTCCCATCGAAGCGGCTCATCTCGCAGAACTCGGCGACGGGCGAGGTCACCGCCAGCCAGACGGTGCCGGGTTCCTGCCCGTCTTGCCCCTCGGGCCCACCCGCGCCCGTCACGCTCACAGCAAGATCGGCGCCGAGCAATCGGGCGACCCCCGTGGCCATACTGCGCGCCGCGGCCTCCGATACCACCGGCCCGTCGGGCACCCCGAGCACCGACCGCTTCACGTCGCTCGAGTAGGCAACGACTCCACCACGGAACCACAACGAGGCATCGGGCGCCGCGCCGAGTGCGGCCGCCACCTGTCCCGAGGTGAGGGATTCCGCGGTAGCGACGGTCCAGCCCCGTCCGGAGACTGAGCCGGCGACCCGTTCCGCCAGATCACTGACCGAGACCGATTTCGATTCATTTCCCATCGCGACCTCCCGATCGGCGTGCCGCCTGGGCTTCCGCCAGCGTCACCGCAACGGTCGCCCCCAGCTCGTAACAGAGTTCGCGGGCGCGGGCATCGATCCCGTCGGTGACCTCCACCGTCTGCGCCACCTTCGTCAGCGCGAGCCCGGCGACGATCTTGTCCACCGACCGCACCGCCCCGGCGGTGTCGTTGTTGCCGTGCACCCACAGCCCGTACGGGCGGCCCGCGACGGCGTCGAGGCACGGGTAGTAGACGGTGTCGAAGAAATGCTTGAGCGCCCCCGACATGTAGCCGAAGTTCGCCGAGGTGCCGAAGACGTAGCCGTCCGCGGCCAGCACATCCGGGATGGTGGCCCCGAGCGCGGGCAGCGAGCGCACGGTGACCCCCTCGATCTCCGGGTCGTTGGCACCGCCCAGCACCGATTCGAGCAACTCGCGGGTGGCGGGCGAGGGCGTGTGGTGCACGACCAAAAGGGTTGGCTGCCTGCGCTCGTCCGTCACGCGGTCCAGAGTACGGCCGAGGCGGGACCGACGGTGCGGGTCAGCCCTGCTCCCGCTCGGCCTGCTCCAGCGCGACGGCCCGGCGCATGGTGTCGCGGGCCCGGCCGCGATCGCCCGCGTAGTCGTACGCCCGCGCGAGCCGGTAGGAGTTGCGCCAGTTGTCCGGATCGGCCTCCCACTCCGACTTCACCTGTGCGAAAAGCTCATCCGCGGCATCCCTGTCGATCCGACCCGAGGGCCGCCTCGGCAGCTCCGACACATCGAGCTCGAGTCCCTCGTCCGCGATGCGCTGCGCGAGGTGCTGGTGCTGGAATCCGGCACGCAGCGTCACCACCACGATCCAGACCCCCAGCACCGGCAGCAGGAGCACGCCGATGCCCAGTCCGATCGGCGCCACTCCCCCCTCCCGGATCAGGTCGAGGCCGCGCTGGCCGAGCAGCACGAAGTAGAAGCCGAGCGCGAGGACGATCGCCGCGATGGTGACGACGACCTTGGTGGTGCCGTTCTTCACAGGTCGAGCAGGGGGTCGATGCCGACGGTGAGCCCCGGACGACCCGCGATCTCCCGGACACCGAGCAGGACGCCGGGCGCGAAGGAGTTGCGGTCGATCGAATCGTGCCGGATGGTCAGCGTCTCGCCCTGGGTTCCGAGCAGGACCTCCTGGTGCGCAACGAGTCCCGCGAGGCGGACCGAGTGAACCCGGACCCCGTTCACGTCGGCGCCGCGCGCACCCTCGAGCTCGGTGGAGGTCGCGTCCGGGCTCGGCCCGCGGCCGGCCTTCTCGCGTGCCGCCGCGATCAGCGCGGCGGTGCGGTAGGCGGTGCCCGACGGGGCATCCGCCTTGTTCGGGTGGTGCAGCTCGATGACCTCGACCGAGTCGAAGAAGCGCGCTGCCTGCTCGGCGAACCGCATGGACAGCACGGCGCCGATGGCGAAGTTCGGCGCGATCAGCACGCCCACCTCGGGGTTCTCCACCAGCCAGGACTGCACGGTGGCCAGCCGTGCGTCATCGAAACCGGTGGTCCCGACGACCGCGTGGATGCGGTTGGCCACCAGGAACTCCAGGTTGCCCATCACCACGTCGGGGTGGGTGAAGTCGACCACGACCTGTGTACGGGTGTCGACGAACGTCTCGATCCGGTCGCCCTGGTCGACCTGCGCGACGAGTTCCAGATCGGGCGCGGCCTCCACTGCCTCGCAGATGGCGCGGCCGACCTTGCCGCTGGCACCAAGAACACCGACCCGGATCATCGTCACTCGATTCACTCTCCGTCTATCACGTTGACTCTCGAAGGAAGCCTACGCAATCGCACCGGGGGTGCGAACGGCGCTACCGATCCGCCGCGGGCACCAGGCCGGGCGCGGTCCGGAACGAGATCCGCTCCATCAGCGGCCTGCGCTTGGTGTTGTGAAACGCCGCGATCCGCCACCGCCCGTCGGCCTCGCGGACCATCGCGTACGTCTGGACCTTGCTGAGCTTCGCGGGCGGATCGCCCTTGTAGGTGTCGCCGCGGCCGGTGACCACGGCGGCGTCCGCGCCGAGGAACCTGACGTCGAGCACCCGGTCCGCCAGGCGGGTCCCCTTGACGAACTTGTCGAACAGCACCCGATGGCTCTCGACGATGTCGGCGCGGCCCCGGTAGTAGGTGCCGACATAGGTGACGTAGGTGGCGTCGTCGGTGAACTGCGCGCCGTAGGCATCGGCGTCGTGGCGCCCCCACGCGTCGACGAGCGCATCGATGACCTGATCGATCGCGGCGCGATCCTCGGTGGTGCCCATACCGTCCTCCTCCTCGTTAGACTGGAGCAGATACTGCACATGAGCATTATCTGCATACGTGCAGATATAATACTAGGAGGGATGCACGGTCATGGCAAGCGACACCGAGGCGAACCGGCATGCGATCTTCCGCGAATACCTCGACGCCGTCGGCCTCAACGGCCTTGCCGGCGCGGAAGCGGCGGGGCTGCACACCTCCGAATGGCACGCCATGAGCAGGATCGGCCTGCACGGCAGCCTGACCTCGGGTCAACTGGCGGCCGAAACCGGCCTCACCACGGGCGCCACCACCCGCCTGATCGACCGACTCGAACGCGCCGGGTACGTGCGGCGCGCGGCCGATCCCGCCGACCGCAGGCGGGTGATCATCGAACCGGTCGCGGAGGCCCTACCCGAGATCGACGAGGTGGTGGGCCCGGCCCGCCGACACCTGGCCGAGGTCCTCACCCGATACTCCCCCGAGCAGCTCGACCTGCTGTTCGATTACTTCGCGCACGCCGCGCCCGCCTTTCGCGCGGCCACCGAGGAGATCCGCGCCGCGACTACTTCCCGGAACAGCGGTCCGCGGAGAAGCTCGGGTCCAGCGCCTTCCTGACGATATAGGCGGCCGTCGGCGAGGTGGCGAGCGCGATGTGATCGGAGTGGTCCGCGGCGCACAGGTCCTGGATCCACAGATTCTCGACCGTGGCACCGGGGCCCGCGGCGAGGAAGGTCGCCTCGGGCGGCGTGGAGATCGAGTCGTTCCGGCTGGCGACTACCGTGTAGTCGATCCCGGGCATGGTGTCACCACCGGAGTTCAGTGCGGTGATCACCGGGCTGTCCACGAGCTGCTGGACCGAGGCCTTGCCCGCGACGCCCTCGGCCACACCGACCATCGGCGGGATCCGCTTCGCCAGCTCGGACATCCCGGACATCGTGGTGCCGTGGTTGGTCGCGCCCAGCGTGATCAGATTGCGCACCTTGTTGCGCGATGGATCCTCGGCGTTCGCGCCGCCCTCGAACTTGAGGAACTGGCGGGCGACCACCCCGCCCTGCGAATGCGCGACGACGTCCACCTGATCGGCGCCGGTGCTCTGCAACACCCGACCGACGAACGCACCGACCTGCCTGGCCGACGTCGGGATGTCGCCGGTCGCGTACATGCCCATCGCGCCCATCATGCTCGTCGGGTCCTTGCCGTAGTTCAGCGTGAAGACGCAGTACCCGTCCGCCGCGAGTTCGGGCGAGAGACCGTCCCAGCTGTTCTGGTTGCTCATGGTGCCGTGCAACAGGACGACGGGACGCGGATGATCGGCGGTGGGCCTGCACTCCCAGAGGTTTGCGCCGGGCGGTGCCTCCGCGGGCTCGGAATCGCCGACCGACCCGGCGCCCGCCGGTCCCGCGATGGCAAACGTCAACGCGCCCAGTGTGATCAACGCTGTTCCGGCCCGACGGATCAGGGTCCAGGCGCTCGTAGGTCTTGTCACGGCTGGACAGTAACGGAGATCACAGCATCTCGCGCGCCGGAGCGGCCGGCTCGCCGGCTCAGTCGAAGACGATCACCTGACGGATCGCCCGGCCCTCGGCCAGCTCGTCCATGCCGCGATTGATGTCGTCGAGCGTGATCTGCGAGGAGATCAGCCGCTCGACGGGCAGTCGGCCCTCGCGCCACATCTGCGCGTACCTCGGGATATCCCTCGAGGGCACGGCCGATCCGAGGTAGCTGCCGACGATGGTCCTGGCCTCGGCGACCAGCAACAGCGGCGAAACCGAGGACCTGGCCTCGGGACTGGGCAGCCCGACCGTGACGGTGGTGCCGCCGGGGGCCGTCGCCGCCACCGCGGACTCGAAGGCGCGCGCGTTGCCCGCCGCCTCCACCACCAGCGATGCCCGCACGCCGCGCTCCGCCAGCTCGCCCGGGGTGTACACCTGCGTGGCGCCGAGTTCGGTTGCCACCGCGAGCTTCTCGGGCATCGCGTCGACGCCGATCACCTCGCCGAGGCCGAGCGACACCGCGGTCAATATCGCGGCCATCCCTACCCCGCCGAGGCCGACCACCATGATCGAATCCCCCGGCGCTGTCCGTGCCGCGTTCAGCACCGCGCCGCCGCCGGTCAAGACGGCGCACCCGAGCACCGCCGCGACCGCGGGTGGCACGTCGTCGCCCACCGGGACCACCGACCGGCGGTCGACCACCGCATGCGTCGCGAACCCCGACACCCCGAGATGGTGGTGCACCGGCTCGCCGTCGCGGTGCAGGCGCTCGCCCCCGCCGAGCAGTGTGCCCGCGTTGTTCGCGGCACCGCCCGCGCTGCAGGGCATCCGGCCGTCGGTCGCGCAGCCCGCACACTCACCGCAGCGCGGCAGGAAGGTCATCACCACGCGCTCGCCGACCCGGACGTCGGTGACGCCGTCGCCGACCCTCTCGACGCGGCCCGCGGCCTCGTGACCGAGCAGCATCGGCACCGGACGCACCCGGTTCCCGTCCACCACGGACAGGTCCGAGTGGCACAGGCCCGCCGCCTCGATGCGGACCAGCAGCTCGCCGGGGCCGGGCCCGTCCAGCTCGAGCTCCGAGATCGAGATGGGCCGCGACTGTGCGAACGGACGCTCCCGACCGATCTCCTCCAGCACCGCACCACGAATCCGCATGCCGCTACCTCTCTTCGTCGCGACCGCCCGTCGCCGGTCGCCCCCGTCCAGCCTGCCACGCCCGGAAGATCAACAGCCCGACTGCCACACCCACGATGTCCGCGACCCAGTCCCAGACCGACGCGCTCCGGTGGATCGGCAGCAGGCCCTGCAGAACCTCCGACGCCGCCGCGTAGAGCCCGGCCCAGACGATCACCGCCGTGACCCCGACGCCCGCGAACCGCGCGCTGTAGGCCAGTGCCGCGAACATCAGCAGGTGGGTCACCTTGTCGATGTTCGGCGGCCCGCTCGGCACCGTGGAACCGGGAGAGAACAGCATCACGAGGGTGATGAGCGTGACGACGGCCAGCGGCACAGCACGCCGCGACCGGAAAAGCGCCACCGGTCAGACGATTCCGCGGACGGCGGCGGGCAGGTCCCTCTTGCGCTTGTATGGGCCGACGACCGAGGCGCCGTACGGGCGGCTCAGCAGCATCGCGGCGACCTCACGCACCTCCTCGGTGGTGACCTCGTCGATCCGGGCCAGCGTCTCCGTGATGCTGCGATGGTTGCCGTAGTTCAGTTCGCTTCGGCCGATCCGGTGCATCCGGGAGCCGGAATCCTCCAGTCCGAGAACCAGTCCCCCGCGGATCGAACCCTTGGCCCGCGCGCATTCGTCGTCGGTGATGCCGTTGGCCGCGACGTTCGCGAGCACCTCGCGGATCACCGTCGTGACCTCGCCGAGGTTCTCCGGCTGGCATCCGGCGTACACCGAGAACGCCCCACTGTCCGCGAACGTGTCGATGCTCGAGTACACCGAGTACGCGAGGCCCCGCGACTCCCGGATCTCCTGGAACAGACGGGAACTGAGCCCACCACCGACGGCGGTGTTCAGCACGGACAGCGCCCAGCGGTGACCCTCGTGCCGCCCGAAGGCGCGCACACCCATGCACAGGTGCGCCTGCTCGCTGTCGCGCCCACGCAGGGTGAGCTCGGGGACCGTGCGCAGCCGCAGCCGGCCCTCGCGCCGCTCCGCCGGTTTCGGCCCCCTCGTCAGGTGCCCCTTGAAACTGCGCTTCACCAGTGCGACGGTCTCGTCGTGGTCCACGTTGCCCGCCACCGCGACGACCATCCGCGGCGGCGTGTACCGGCGGACGTGGAACGAGTGCAGCTGGGTCCGGGACATCGACTCGATCGACTCGACGCTGCCGATCACCGGGCGGCCCACCGGGTGGTCACCGAAGAGCGCGGTCAGGAAGTCGTCGCCGAGCAGGTCCTCGGGGTCGTCGTCGCGCATCGAGATCTCCTCGAGCACCACCTGGCGCTCGACGTCGACGTCGTCGGAGCGGCAGCGTCCCCGCAGCACGACATCGCTGACCAGGTCGATGGCCAGCGGCAGGTCGTCGTCGAGCACGTGCGCGTAGAAGCAGGTGTGCTCGCGGGAGGTGAAGGCGTTGAGCTCGCCGCCGATGCCGTCGACCACCTGGGCGATCTCCAGCGCGCTTCGGGTCGGCGTCGACTTGAAGAGCAGGTGCTCGAGGAAGTGCGCGGCCCCCGCCACCGACGGTTGCTCGTCGCGAGACCCCACGCCCACCCACACGCCCACCGATGCGGAGCGGACGCCCGGCATGTGCTCGGTGACCACCCGGAGACCGCCGGGGAGCACGGTGCGTCGGACTCCGAAGTCCTCGGATCTGGTCGTCAATGCGGAGGTTCGACTGCGATTGTGTGCGGCCATGAAGTGGGTCTACGGTCCTCGTCAGCTGTGCGGGTGTGAGGCTCAAACAGTACACACCGGGCGGGATACGAAAACACCGGTGCTCCCGCGCGAGCGCGCGGGAGCACCGGTGTTCAACCAGCCGATAGGGCCGGATCTACTCCGAGTCGGTCGCCTCGTCGGCGGCCGCGTCAGCAGGCGCGTCCGATGCCGAGGACTCGTCCTCGACGGGGATCAGCGAGATCTTGCCACGGTTGTCGATGTCGGCGATCTCGACGCGGAGCTTGGAGCCCACGTTGACCACGTCCTCGACCTTGGCGATCCGCTTGCCGTTGCCCAGCTTCGAGATGTGCACCAGCCCGTCGCGGCCCGGGAGCAGCGAGACGAACGCGCCGAAGGCGGTGGTCTTGACGACCGTACCGAGGAAACGCTCGCCCACCTTGGGCAGCTGCGGGTTGGCGATGGCGTTGATCATGTCGATCGCGGCCTGCGCAGACGGACCATCGGTGGCGCCGACGAACACGGTGCCGTCGTCCTCGATGGAGATGTTCGCACCGGTCTGCTCGGTGATCGAGTTGATCATCTTGCCCTTGGGCCCGATGACCTCGCCGATCTTGTCCACCGGCACCTTGATGGCCGTGACGCGCGGGGCGTACGGGCTCATCTCGTCCGGGGTGTCGATGGCCTCGGCCATGACCTCGAGGATCGTGGTGCGGGCATCGTGCGCCTGCGAGAGCGCGCCTGCCAGCACCTTGGACGGGATGCCGTCGAGCTTCGTGTCCAGCTGCAGCGCCGTGACGAAGTCCTTCGTGCCCGCGACCTTGAAGTCCATGTCGCCGAACGCATCCTCGGCACCGAGGATGTCGGTCAGCGCCACGTACCGGGTCTCACCGTCGACCTGGTCGGAGACCAGGCCCATGGCGATGCCCGCGACCGGAGCCTTCAGCGGCACACCGGCGTTGAGCAGCGACAGGGTCGAGGCACAGACGGAACCCATCGAGGTGGAACCGTTGGAGCTCAACGCTTCCGAGACCTGACGGATCGCGTACGGGAACTCGTCCTGGCTCGGCAGCACCGGCATCAGGGCGCGCTCGGCGAGGGCGCCGTGGCCGATCTCGCGACGCTTCGGCGAGCCGACGCGACCGGTCTCACCGGTGGAGTACGGCGGGAAGTTGTAGTGGTGCATGTAGCGCTTGCTGGTCTCGGGCCCCAGCGAGTCGATCTGCTGCGCCATCTTGACCATGTCGAGGGTGGTGACGCCCATGATCTGGGTCTCGCCACGCTCGAACAGCGCGGAGCCGTGGGCCCGCGGGATGACCGCGACCTCGGCCGACAGCGAACGGATGTCCGTGATGCCGCGGCCGTCGATCCGGAAGTGGTCCTTGAGGATCCGCTGGCGCACGAGCTTCTTGGTCAGCGAGCGGAACGCCGCGCCGATCTCCTTCTCGCGACCCTCGAAGTTCGGGGCGACCAGCTCGAGGACCTCGACCTTGATCTCGTCGGTCTTGTCGTCGCGCTCCTGCTTGCCCGCGATGGTCAGTGCGGCGCTGAGCTTGTCGGCTGCGGCCTTCTCCACGGCGGCGAAGACGTCGTCCTGGTAGGCCGGGAACACCGGGTAGTCGCCGGTCGGCTTGGCGGCCTTGACGGCGAGTGCCTGCTGAGCGGTGCACAGACGCGCGATGAACGGCTTGGCCGCCTCGAGGCCCTCGGCCACGATCGCCTCGGTCGGCGCCTGCGCGCCGCCCTCGATCAGCTCGATCACGTGTGCGGGCGCCTCGGCCTCGACCATCATGATCGCGACGTCGGCGTCGTCACCGGAACCGGAGACGATACGGCCGGCGACGACCATGTCGAAGACCGCGGTCTCGAGCTGCTCGACGGTCGGGAAGGCGACCCACTGGCCCTTCTTGTTCTCCTCCGAGGTGAGCAGCGCGACACGAACGCCACCGACCGGGCCGGAGAACGGCAGGCCCGCGATCTGCGTCGACGCCGAGGCGGCGTTGATCGCGACCACGTCGTACAGGTCCTTCGGGTCCAGGCTCAGGACCGTCACGACGACCTGGATCTCGTTGCGCAGACCGTCGACGAAGGACGGGCGCAGCGGCCGGTCGATCAGGCGGCAGGTCAGGATCGCGTCCGTGGAGGGGCGGCCCTCACGACGGAAGAAGGAGCCGGGGATGCGGCCCGCGGCGTACATACGCTCCTCGACGTCCACCGTGAGGGGGAAGAAGTCGAAGTGCTCCTTGGGGTGCTTGCTGGCCGTGGTGGCCGACAGCAGCATGGTCTCGTCGTCCAGGTAGGCGACGACCGCGCCTGCGGCCTGCTGTGCGAGACGACCGGTCTCGAAACGGATGGTGCGGGTGCCGTAGCTCCCGTTGTCGATCACGGCGGTGGATTCGAACACGCCCTCGTCGACCTCTACTGCGGAATTCTCTGTCATCTTTTCTCTTCTCGTCCTCTCGTCTTTTGCCGTATCCGTGTGTGGGCGTCGCAGCCCTCCTGGCTGCGACGCGCACCATCACGACGGTCCAGCGCCCGAGGCGGGCGGGAACATCGCTGCGCGGAGGCGGTCATCGATCGAAGCCCTCCGGATTGGCGCCGTCGTGAGATCGACGCGTCCGAGTGACCACTACCGAGGACCGACGCCACGGCTTCAGGTACGTACGGCTGGATCCCGTGGATCCGATGCTAAAGCTGCGGCGTGAAAAACGCCGGTAGCCAGCGAGGCCAAGTCTATGCACTCGGCTCGCTGGCTACCGGGAAGTTCACGTCCAGATGACCCGCAACGTGTCGCGGGTCACCGTGTACGCCGAATTATCGACGCAGGCCCAGACGCTCGATCAGCGAGCGGTAACGCGCGATGTCGACCTTCTGGACGTACTTGAGCAGACGACGACGGCGTCCGACCAGCAGCAGCAGGCCGCGGCGGGAGTGGTGGTCGTGCTTGTGCTTCTTCAGGTGCTCGGTGAGGTCGACGATGCGCTTGGTGAGCATCGCCACCTGCGCCTCCGGCGAACCGGTGTCGGTCTCGTGCAGTCCGTACTCGCCGAGTACGGCCTTCTTCTCTTCGGTGGTCAATGCCACTGTGAATCTCCTGTAACTGACGTCCGCGTGATTGGAACCGGGGCTCACACCCGAAGATGTTCGCCCCAGTTGGTGCGGCCACCGCGGACCGCAGCACACACCGACAGGAGATACTACCAGGGCATACGAGGCGAACTACTCGCCGTGACGCAGGTCGGCCTCGATCAGGATCTCGCGCGAGCGATCCGCGTCCCGGCCCATCTCCGCGACGAGTTCGTCGACCGAGTCGAACTTCTCCATGCCGCGCAGTCGCTCCACGAAGTCGACCGCTACGTGCTGGCCGTACAGGTCGGCCTCACCGTCGAGCACGAACGCCTCGACCGTGCGGGTGCGTCCGGAGAAGGTCGGGTTGGTGCCCACCGACACCGCCGCCTGGTGCCGCTCGCCGGGAACGACGGTTCCGGTCAGTGGTCCGGCGCCCAGGACGGTGAACCAGGCCGCGTACACGCCGTCCGCGGGGATCGCCGAGTACATCGGGGGCGCGATGTTCGCCGTGGGGAAGCCGAGCTGGCGGCCGCGCCCGTCGCCGTGGACCACCACACCCTCGACCCGGTGTGGTCGACCCAGTGCCTCGGAGGCGGCCGCGACATCGCCCGCGTCCACGCACGAGCGGATGTACGTCGACGAGAAGGTCACCGCGTGTTCGGCCAGCAGGCTGACCCCGTCGACCGCGAAGCCGAACCGTTCGCCGGTCTTGCGCAGCAGGTCCACGTTGCCTGCCGCCTTGCGCCCGAAGGTGAAGTTCTCGCCGACCACCACCTCCGCGACGTGCAGCCGCTCCACGAGGATCTCGTGCACGTAGCGCTCGGGGGTCAGCTTCATGAACTCCGGGGTGAACGGCATCACGCAGAAGACGTCGATACCGAGTTCCTCGGCCAGTTCCGCCCTGCGCGCGAGCGTCGTCAACTGCGCGGGGTGACTGCCCGCGCGCACCACCTCGGCCGGATGCGGATCGAAAGTCATGAGCACACTTGCGATTCCACGCTCGCTGGCAGCCTTGACCGCCCTGCTGATCAGTTGCGCGTGCCCACGGTGCACGCCATCGAAAACGCCGATCGTGAGAACGCAACGACCCCAGTCGGCAGGCACTTCGTCGAGACCACGCCATCTCTGCACGAGTGGCAGCCTACGGCCCCGGTCCGAGTGCGTCACCTTCGGCTCAGGACTCGACGGCCTTCGCGGCGATCGCATTCGCGACCTCGGCGAGCCCGAGGGCGATCGCATCAGTATCCCGATCGACCAACCAGCGCAGCACCAGACCGTCGACGATGGACAGGCTGCGGTGCGCGATCGACGCGACCGGCTCCGTCCAGACCATCCCGGTGCGGTCCGCACACTCGACGAGAAACGCCGTGACCTCGCGGTCCATCATCCGGTACTGCTCGCCGACGACATCGCCCGCATCCGGCGATCCCGCCTCGCGCAGGCGCATGGCATGCGTGGCGATCTCATAGGTCAGCAACCTGCGGTTCGGATTGGCCTCGACGATCGACCACATGGCCTTCAGCCCGATCCGGACCAGCTCACGCAGGCCCGCCCGGCCGTCCGCCTGCGTTGCATCGCCCACCGCGGCCAGCACCATCTGCGAAGCAGTGCTCAGCTCGTACACCAACCGCTCCGCCATCTCCGTGAGGAGCGCTTCCTTGCTCGCGAAGCAGTAGTGCACCATCCCCAGGGATATGCCCGCCTCCCGTGCGATCGCCCGCACCGTGACCGCGCCGATGCCGCCGCGCTCGGCGACGTCCAGCGCGCACTCGATCAGTTGGCGGCGGCGCTCGTCAGCGGAGAGCCGGGCTGTCGAGACCGGGGCGGAAGCCGCGGGGCCACCCGAGGGCGCCGACTGAAGCGTCACCGCGCCGGTCGCCATCGTGTCGGTCATCATCGTGGAGGTCATCGCATATTGATACCAGCGCTAAGGGGCTCTGGTGGGATGCCGGACACGCGTTAGGGGTCGAATAGGGGCAGGCCCGTGTCCCCAGCCCCTATCCCCCGCGAATCCCCCTGTCCGGTCCCCCGACCCCGGGTCCCGAGAGTGTCGGCTCACACCCGCAGGCGTGCATTGCCTAAGCTCATGATCGTGGCCGAGAGCAAGAGTGGACCAAGCGAGACCGGGAGCGCGGCGGCGCCGGAATCCCTGACCACCGTCGCGCAGGACTACCTCAAGGTGATCTGGACGGCCGGCGAATGGTCCGGCGAGCACGTCTCGACGAAGATGCTCTCCGAGAAGATCGGGGTGTCTGCCTCCACCGTGTCCGAGGCGATCCGCAAGCTCGCCGGCCAGGGTCTGGTCGACCACGCCCGTTACGGATCGATCGCGCTGACCGACCGGGGCAGGACCGCCGCGATCGGCATGGTCCGCAGGCATCGGCTGATCGAGACCTTCCTGGTCAACGAGCTCGGCTACGGCTGGGACGAGGTCCACGACGAGGCCGAGGTCCTCGAGCACGCGGTCTCGGAGCTGATGATCGCCCGGATCGACGCCAAGCTGGGCCATCCGGAGCGGGACCCGCACGGCGACCCGATCCCGACCGCCGACGGCGCCATCCCGACCCCGCCCGCCCGGCAGCTCAGCGATTTCGCGGACGGCGAGAGCGGCCGGGTTGCACGGATCTCCGACTCCGACCCGGCGATGCTCCGGTACTTCGACACGGTGGGGATCGCCCTCGACCTGACGATCACGGTGGTCGAGCGGCGCGATTTCGCAGGCACCGTCTCGGTCCGTCTCGGGGACGGCGTCGACGACACCGTGGACCTGGGCAATCCGGCCGCCGAGGCGATCTGGCTCGTCGAGGGCTGACCGGGTGCGGCGAGTGAGGACCATGCGGCTCGGCGGCGTGCTGACCGCGATCATCGGACTGTTCATCGGGATCATCGCGGCCTGCCCGCTCGCCGAGCGGACCGTGCTCGCCGAGGGTTCTCCGCTCGCTCATACCGCGCCGGCCACCGCCGACCAACGCGATGCCATCGGCAAGTCGCCCGGCTGCCGCAAGGACCCGGCCGCACCGGTCGCGCCGATCCAGGCGGGGGTTCCCCATCGCGAGGACCTTCGGATTCCGCTCGCCGCCCACCACGCACCCGCGCCGGTGATGCTCGGGCGCTCGATCCGCACCGGCTCCGGACCGGTCGACACCAACGGTCCGCCGTCGCCTGCCCTGGACCTGACCACAATTCTGCGAATTTAGACGACCGTTCCCGGCCTCGACGTCGCCCCGATGGGCGGTGCTCGGGCCGGGCTTCGTCATGTCCTCAATTCGCGGTTTCGCGTGCCAACCGAGTCGGCGCGCGCCCAGTCAGGAGCCAGCCCCATGTCCAACCGTTCCCAGAGTCGTGCCAGAAAGTCCACTCCCGCACCAGTTCGCAAGATCGGCGCGGCGCTCGCCCTCCTCGCGGCAGTCGGATTGCTCTTCCTCGCGATCTCACAGATCGGTGATCGCACCGAGTCCGAACAGCCGGACAAGGCCGCGGCGACGCAGTCCGGCGACAGCGAGATGTACCGACAGCTGGCCGCATTCGCGCGCCGCGATGCGGCCGATCCGATGGCACGGGGCTCGGTGACCGCACCCGTGGTCATGATCGAGTACTCCGATTTCCAGTGCCCGTTCTGCCGCCAGTTCGCACAGAACACCGAGCCCGAGCTGATCGAGAAGTACGTCGACAGCGGCCAGTTGCGGATCGAATGGCGCAACCTCGCCATCTTCGGCGAGGAATCCGAACTCGCGGCGCGCGCCGCCTGGGCGGCCGGGCAGCAGGGCAAGTTCCCGGAAATGCACGCGATCATGTTCGAGCACTCGCCCGCCAAGAAGAACACCGGCGTCTACACCGCCGATCAGCTGACCGAATGGGCCGGGCAGGCCGGAGTCGCGGACCTGACCAGGTTCCGCGCCGACATGGATTCCGACGCCGCACGCGCCTCCGTGAACACCGATGTCGACGAGGCGGTCGGCATCGGCATCAATTCCACCCCCGCTTTCCTGATCAACGGCAGGCCGGTCCTCGGCGCGCGTCCGATCGAGCAGATGATCGCGGTCATCGAAGCCGGACTCAAGGACGACACCGAGGCGGGCCGGTAGTGGGCTTCGGAATCGGATACGGCGCGGCCTTCCTCGGCGGGCTGCTCGCCCTGCTGAGCCCGTGCAGCGCGCTGCTGCTGCCCAGCTTCTTTGCCTACTCCTTCAACTCCACCGGCAAGCTGCTCACCCGCACCGGCACGTTCTACCTGGGCCTGTGCACAACGCTCGTACCGCTGGGCGCGGCCGGTTCCCTCCTGGGAGGGGTGCTCACCCGGCACCGCGACACGGTGATCACCATCGGCGGGGTGACCATCATCGTGCTGGGCATCCTCCAGATCCTCGGCCGCGGTTTCTCATTCGAGTTCGCGCAGCGCACGATGGCCGAGCACGGCCGCTCCGACAGGGGTGGCGCCGTCTATCTGCTCGGCATGGTCTACGGCCTGTCCGGGTTCTGTGTCGGGCCCATTCTCGGCTCGATCCTCACCGTTGCTGCGCTGAGTTCCTCTCCCCTCCACGGTGGTTCGCTGCTGGCCGTCTACGCCCTCGGGATGGCCATGCCGCTGTTCCTGATGGCGATCCTCTGGGACCGCTTCGATCTGGGTCATCGCCGCTGGCTGCGAGGTCGCGCCATCACGGTCGGCCGCTTCCACCTGCACACCACATCGCTGATCTCCGGCGTCTTCTTCATTGCCGTCGGCGTCCTGTTCCTCGTGTCCGACGGCACCTCCGCCCTGGCCGGAACCGTCGGAGCCGATACCGGTTTCACGCTGGAGACCCAGGTCATGCGGCTCGGTGATGCCGTCCCGACGACGGCCCTCCTGCTCCTGCTCGGCGTCGCGGCGCTGCTGGTGCTGGCCTGGCGACTGCTGCGGCCGGGGGTGCGGGTCGAGGATTCGCCCGATTCGGGCTAGCGGTCGCGCGGCGCCGTCAGCACCCCAGCCGCGCGAGCCAGTCCGCGACCGGTCCGAACGTCAGCATCCCGCTGCCCGCGCCCGCGACCTCGTCCCGCGCGGGGGCGAGGGCCGCGCGTGCGCGGTCCGCCGCGCCGTCGTGACCCGTCTCCAGCGCCGCCTGCGCGACGACGCACCACAGCGCCTCGAGCAGCAGACCGGGCGGCGGGTCGGCGAGGCCGTCGAGCAGCGTCCACGCCGAATCCGGGTCGCCGCCGCGCGCCACTGCGAGCGGTCGCACCCACGGGGCGTACGGTCCCCAGCCGTCGGTCGCGACTTCGGTTGTGCGCCCGCGGATCATGTCGAGCCCCAGCAACGCGAGCGGGAGCAGGCCGTCCGCGACGCCGGGCATCCCCGCTCCCCGGAGCGTCCGGTCGGCCAGGGCAAAGCGGTCCGCGGCATCCGGCGCCCCGTCCTGTGCCGCGCGCATCGCGCGGTACCAGGCGACGAGGACGGGTGCGCGCGGGCGCTCGTGGCGGGCCGAGACGGCCTCGATCTCACGGGCGAGGGCGTCGCCGTCGTCTGGCCTGCCAAGGGCCCCCGCCGCCTGTAGGCGCAGCAGCAGCCCCTGCACCTCCGGGGTCGGGAGGTCGTGCGTGCGTGCGAGCGGAATGATCTCCGCGCCGATCCGGTCGCGCTCGGCGGCGAGACCGGCGCGGCTGCAGGTGTGCACGGCGAGGGCGCCGAGGGCGGAGCACAGCAGCGCCGGGTTGTGCAGCTCACGGGCGAGGCGGACCGCTTCCTCGGCGTGGGCGCGGCCCGATGTCCCTGGCAGTCCGCGCGTCTCGACGGCGGCCAGCACGTGCAGCCGCGCCCGCGCGGTCGGCGCGGCGTCGTCGGGCAGGGCCGCCAGGGTGCGCCCGGCGAGCGCGGCGAGCTGCCCGGAGCGTTCCGGGTCGTCGCTGCGCGGCCAGACGCTCGGCACGTCGAAGCCCCCGAGGACCCGCGCGGTGAGGGCCGGGTCCCCGAGCTCCTCCGCGGCCGTCCCGGCGGCGAGCAGATCCTCGTGCGGCTCGGCGGGAGCGGGGGCGGACACGGCCATCCGGCGGAGCATGCTCACGGTGGTCTCGAGCCGGGCACGCGATCCAGGGCCGAGCACGCGCAACGAGTCGTCCGCGACGCGCCGGAACACGTCCTCCGGCCCCCGCACCCGCGGGTCGTGCCGCAGGATGTCCGCCTCCAGGCCGGTGAGCGCCGCGGACGGGTCGAGGCCGAGCTCGTCGCGCAGGACCGCCCGCGCGCGGCGCAGGACGTCGAGGGCGTCGGCCTGCCGTCCCGCGCGGTAGAGGGCCAGGGCCAGCAACCGCCAGCCCTCCTCGCGCCACGGGGACGCGCCGACGTACGGGGTCGCCAGCGTCACGGCCTCGTCGGCGCGCCCGGTCTCCGTGAGCGCGCCGACCAGCCGCTCGACCGCGGTCGCGCGCAGCGCTGCGAGGCGCACCTGCTCGGGCCCCGCCCATGCACGGTCCGCCACGTCGGGGTAGGCGTCGACGGGCCAGTCTGCGACGACCGGCCCGAGCGCACGCACCACGCGCTCGGCGGGGGCGTCCACGGAACCGGCCACCGCGGCGTCGGCACGCCAGGCGTCCACGGCCGAGTCGGGCAGCCGCAGGGCGTACCCGCTGCCCTCGGTCACCAGGACGCGCGCGGGAGAGCGGGCCGGCCGCGCGGGCTCGAGAGCCGCCCTCAGGTCCGCGACGAACGTGCGCACGGTCCCCACGGCGCGGACCGGAGGCGAGTCGCCCCACAGGTCGTCGACCAGGCTCGCCACCGGCACGACGCGTCCGTGCGCGGCAACCAGCCGGGCCAGGAGCTCCCGGTGCCGCGGACCGCGCAGGTCGATTCGGGCCCCGTCGTCGTCCCAGGCGGCGGTCGGCCCGAGGACACGGACCCGGGCCACGCCGCTCGCCCGCCCGTCGTCCCGCACCTCGCCAGCGTAAACGCGGGACCCGGCGGACATGCCCGCCGGACCGGCACTGATCCGGTGCTGATCGGCGCGCCGGAGGCTCGTGCCACCCCCCTCGACGGAAGGAACTCCATGACCACCACCATCCCCGGCTTCGAGACTCGACGCGTGCCCACGGCCGACGGCGTCGCGCTCCACACCGCGGTCGGAGGACAGGGCGACCCGATCGTCCTGCTGCACGGCTTCCCACAGACGCACCTCATGTGGCGGCACGTCGCCGCCGACCTGGCGCGCGACCACACGGTCATCTGCCCCGACCTGCGCGGCTACGGCGCGAGCGACAAGCCGATCGCTACGGACGAGAGCACCTACGCCAAGCGCACGATGGGTTCCGACGTCGTGGCGCTCGCCCGCGAGCTCGGGTTCGAGCGGTTCGCCCTCGCCGGGCACGACCGCGGCGCCCTCGTCGCGTTCCGGACGGCGCTCGACCACCCCGGCGCGGTCACGCACCTGGCGACCCTCGACGTGCTGCCGACGCTGGACATGTGGGAGATCCTGCGCGGTGCCGACGCGCGGGTCGCGTGGCACCTGTATCTCATGGCCCAGCCGGCGGGTCTGCCCGAGGCGATGATCGAGAGCACGGCCGACGCGTTCTTCGGGTCGTTCCTCGACGGCTGGACCGGCCGTCCCGACGCCATCCCGGCGGAGGTCCGCGCCGAGTACCTGCGCGCGTCGCGCGACGCAGTGCCGTCGATCGTGGCGGACTACCGCGCCTCGGCGGGCGTCGACCTCGAGCACGACCGCTCGGACCGTGCGCAGGGCCGGACCCTCGCGATGCCGACGCTGGTGGTCCAGCAGGACTGGGGCGCCCGGCTCGGGTACGACGCGGCCGCCCTCTGGGGCGCCTGGGCCACCGACCTCGTGCACCGCACGCTCGCCGTCGGCCACTTCATGGCGGAGGAGTCGCCCGAGACGATCTCGGCCGAGCTGCGGGGACTCCTCACCCGCTGAGCGTCAGTGCTCCCGCAGAGTCGCGGGGCGGACCACCATCACCGAGCTGGCGCGTCTTCCGCGCTCCTGCAGCAGTGCGATCGTGTGGCCGCCCGGGTCGATGGCCGCGTAGGTGCCCGGGATCCCGATCGGCTCGAGCCACCGACCCTGGCTGATCGACTCGGCCTCGTCCGCGGTGACCTGCCGGTGCGCGAACGCGGTCTGGGCGGCCTGATCGATGTCGAGGCTGACCGCCGGGTCCTCGGCGAGCGCCTCGAGGGTGCGCGCGTGCTCCAGGGTGAACGGGCCGACCCGGGTGCGCCGCAGCACCGTCAGGTGTCCGCCGACGCCGACCGCGGCACCCAGGTCGCGGGCCAGCGCCCGGACGTAGGTTCCGGAGGAGCACTCGACTTCCACGTCGAGATCGACGAACGGCCCCTCGCGCCTGGTCTCGGTCAGCGCGAACCGGTCCACCGTGACGGGCCGGGCCTTGAGTTCGAACTCCTCGCCGGCGCGGATCAGCTTGTGGGCCCGCTGCCCGTCCACCTTGATCGCGCTGACGCTGGCCGGGACCTGGGAGATGTCGCCGGTCAGCGTGGCCATCACGGCCGCGATCTCGGCGTCGGTGACGGCGGAGGCGTCGGCCTCCGAGATCAGTTCGCCCTCGGCGTCATCGGTGGTCATCGCCTGGCCCAGCCGGATCGTCGCCGTGTACGCCTTGGTGGTCAGGGCCAGCAGCCCGAGCAGCTTGGTGGCCCGCTCGACGCCGAGCACCAACACGCCTGTGGCCATCGGATCGAGGGTGCCCGCATGCCCGACCTTGCGCGTGTTCAGGATCTTGCGACACCGCGCCACGACGTCGTGGCTGGTCATCCCCGCGTCCTTGTCGACGATCAGCAGCCCGGCGCCAACGAGGCCGGAGGACGGTTTGCGGTGAGAAGACACGGGTTTCGAGACTACTGGACGGTGATCGCGGTGATCACCAGGCCGTCGGCGACCATCCAGCGGCCGTCGAAGGAGGACAGCGGCGGGCCCGACGTCGCCTCCCCCGGCACCAGCAGCTTCGAGTGGAAGGTGCCCGCCGCCGCGCCCTCCCCGGCCTCGGACAGGGTGAAGGTGATGTGCGCGTCCTCGAACCCCAGCCAGCGACCGGTCACCGGGAACCATGCCTTGTAGGTGGTCTCCTTGGCGCAGAAGAGGATCCGGTCCCAGTGCACGATGCCGGGTTCGGCGGCCGCGATCGCGGTGCGCTCCTCCGGCAGGCTGACGGCGTCGAGGACACCGTCCGGCAGCGGGCCGTGCGGCTCCGCGTCGATGCCCACCGATCGCACCTGCATCGCGTAGCCGAGCACCGCAGCGCGGTATCCGTCGCAATGCGTCAGGCTGCCGACGACCCCGCGCGGAAACAGCGGAACGCCCCGTTCGCCTCTCAGGATCGGTGCCGGGTCCATGCCGAGCTTGTCGAGCGCGACCCGCGCGCAATGCCGCGCGCTGGTGAACTCGCGGCGGCGCTTCTCGACCGCCCTGGCGATCAGCGACTCCTCCTGCGGGTGCGGCACGAGACCCGGCGGATCCTCGAAAAGCTCGGCGGATACGACGCCTGTAGGCAGAATCTTCTCGATCACGCGCGCCCCGCCCTCATCGCATCGAACTCGGCTTCCTGCTCCGGGGTGACCTTGAAGTGGCCGCCCCACTTGTTCAGCGTGCCCGGCGGGTACTCCGGCACCGGCAGGATCTGGCGCAGCAGCCGCTCGGGCATCCCGCGGCGCTGCCACTCACGCGGATAGCCGAGCGAGACCTCCTCGAAGCGGACGCCGTCGTAGTAGGTGGTGCGCGGGATGTGCAGGTGGCCGTACACGCTGCAGATGGCGTTGTACCGGGTGTGCCAGTCGGCCGTCAGCTCGGTGCCGCACCACAGCGAGAACTCCGGGTAGAACAGCACCGAGGTGGGCTCGCGGACCAGCGGGAAGTGATTGATCAACACCGTCGGGATGGTGGGGTCCAGCGCGTCCAGCCTGGCCCGGGTCGACTCCACCCGGGCGTGACACCACGCCTCCCTGGTGCTGTACGGCTCGCAGGAGAGCAGGAACTCGTCGGTGGCGACCACGTTCTTGTCCCGCGCGATCTGCAGCGCGTGCGCCTTGGAGATCGATCCCGGCGGCCGGAACGTGTAGTCGTAGAGCAGGAACATCGGAACCAGGGTGGCCGGACCACCCTCGCCCTCCCACACCGGATAGGGATCCTCGGGCGTGATCACGTCGAGCTCGCGGCACATCGCGACGAGGTAGTCGTACCGGGCCGCGCCGTGGATCTGGACGGGATCCTTCGCCGTGGTCCACAGTTCGTGGTTGCCGGGCACCCAGATCACCTTCTCGAACCGGCTGCGGAGCAGTTTCAGCGCCCACGCGATGTCGTCCGTCTTCTCCGAGACGTCGCCCGCCAGGATCAGCCAGTCCTCCGGCGAATCCGGGTACAGCTCCTCGGTGATCGGACGATTCCCCCGATGCCCGACATGGGTGTCGCTCACCGCCCACAGCTTGCGTGTCACGTGCACTACCTTCCCGCCTGAATATCGGCACCGGTCACTGCCCATCGCCCGGAACCCACCCGCCACACGACGGCCAGCATCCGCAGCACCATGAACACCGTAAGCCCCGACCAGATTCCCGCCAGACCCCAGTCCCGCACGAGCGAGAGCCAGATCAGCGGCAGGAACCCGACGATCGCACAACCGAGCGTCGCGTTGCGCAGGAACGGCGCGTCGCCCGCGCCGAGCAACACCCCGTCCAGCGCGAAGACCACCCCGGCGACCGGCATGATCGCGACGAAGAACCACCAGATGACGTCGATCTGGCCGAGGACGGCGGTGTCGTCGGTGAACAGCTCCGGAATCACCGTGTGCCCGAGCGCGAATGCCGCGGCGAGCGCCACCGCGAACACCGTCGACCACTCGGTGAGCCGGCGCGCGAGCCCCTTCGCCTGGGCCGCCCTGCCCGCACCGAGCGCCGCACCGACCAGCGTCTGCGCCGCGATCGCGAGCGAGTCCAGGGTCAGCGCCACCAGGTTCCAGAGCTGCAGCACCACCTGATGGGCGGCGACCGCGGCAGCCCCGAACCGGGCCGCGACGGCGGCCGCCGACAGGAAGCAGGCCTGGAAGGCGAGGCTCCGCAGGATCAGGTCTCGGCCCAGCACGATCTGGGCCCGCATCACCGCGGAGTCGGGCCGCAGGGAAACCACCGATCCCGAGGATCGGGCCTGCCGCAGCAGCGCCACGACGAAGAACACCGCGGTGACGGCCTGGCCGACGACATTGGCGACCGCGGAGCCGATCAACTCCCAGCGCGGCGCGCCGAGGAGTCCGTGCACCAGAACCGGGCACAGCACGGCGGACAGCCCGAGTCCCACCAGCACGAAGCGCAGCGGGCGCACCGTGTTCTGGACCCCGCGCATCCAGCCGTTGCCCGCCATCGCCACCAGGATCAGGGGCGCGCCGAACACCGCGATGCGCAGCCACGACAGCGCCTCGGCGGCGATGTCGCTGCCGCCTGCGATCAGCGAGGTGACCGGCTCGGCCAGGACCTGGACCACGGCGATGATCGCCAGCCCGATGCCAACGGCCAGGTAGGTGGCCTGCACGCCCTCGCGGACCGCGCCCGCCTCGTCGCCCGAGCCGTGCATCCGGGCGGCGCGGGCGGTGGTGCCGTAGGACAGGAAGGTGAGCTGGGTACTGACCTGCGCCAGGATCAGCCCACCGACGGCCAGCCCGGCGAGCGCGAGCGCGCCGAGCCTGCCGACCACCGCGATGTCGAAGAGCAGGTACAGCGGTTCGGCGGCCAGCACGCCGAGAGCGGGCAGCGCGAGCCCCAGAATCCGCGAGGCGGACGGTTCGGCCCGGCGCCGCCGGGCGGTCTGCTCAGCCAATGTCTCTCAGGAGAGGGCGCCGAGCAGCGCGGCGACGACGTACTCGCTGTCGCCCTCGGCGGTGTACCCGGACGCGAACCGGTGACCGCCCCCGCCGAGCCGAGCGGCGACGACGGACACGTCGACGGCGGCCTTCGACCGCAGCGACACCGACCAGTGACCGGGTGCGGTCTCCTTGAGCACCGCGGCGACCTCCGCCTCCGACGTGGTCCGCACGATGTCGATCACGCTCTCGATCTCCTCGGAGCGCATCCCGATGGTGTCCTCGTGGCGGAGCAGCGCGTACACGAGCCCCAGCCCCTCGGCGGAGTCGGGGACCAACTGCGCCGACCCGAGCACCGCGGCGAGCATCGGCAGCCAGCCGAATGGATGGGTGTCGAGCAGCACGCGGGCGATCTCCGCCGAATCGATGCCGGTGTCGATGAGCCGCTCGGCCAGCAGGTGGGTACCGGGCTGGACCCAGCGGAACGAACCGGTGTCGGTGACCAGGCCTGCGTACAGGCAGTGCGCGATGTCCCGATCGATCTCCACGCCCCACTCGTCGAGGAGGCGCGCGAGGATCGCGGTCGTCGACTCGGCCGATTCGTCGACCAGGTTGTGCTGGGCGTACCGGGTGTTGGAGCGGTGGTGATCGATCACCAGACTGGTGCGCGCGCCGTCGAAGCGATCGGCCAGGTGACCGAGCCGACCGCGGCTACCGCAGTCGACCGTCACCAACAGGTCCACCTCGGGGTTGACCTCCGAGGCCGCCGCCAGCAGGTGTGTTCCCGGCAGGCCGCTCATCGACTCGGGCAGGTCGTCCGGGCGGGCGAACGCCACCTGAACGGGGATGCCCTTGCGCTCGAGGACGATCGCCAGCGCGAGTCCGCTGCCGATGGTGTCCGCATCCGGCTGGATGTGGCACAGCACCGTCACCGATGCGGCGGCGGACAGCAACCCGACCGCGCCTGCCAGGTCGACGTCAGAGTTCTGCTCGGTCACGGTCATCCCGGGCCCTAGTCGTCCTCGCCGGCCCGGTCGTCGTCCTCGTCGTCCACCGAACGCGGCTCCTTGTACGGATCGGCCTCGCCAGCATGCGTTGCGTTCGCCCTGGCGCGCGCCACCTCGTCGTCGGCCGCGCGGGCCTTGGCGAGGAGCTCCTCCATGTGCCGGGCCGTGTCGGGCACGGTGTCGGCGACGAAGGTCAGCGTCGGGGTGAACCGGACGCCGGTACCCGCGCCCACCTTGGAGCGCAGCGATCCGGTGGCCTTCGCGAGGCCGGCCGCGGCACCCTCGTAGTCGGGTTCGGTCTCGAGGTCGACACCACGAACCGTGTAGTAGACGGTCGCGTCGTGCAGGTCCGCGGTGACCTTGGCGTCGGTGATGGTGACGAAGTCGAGGCGCGGATCCTTGATCTCGCCCCCGATCGCCGACGCGACGATCGTCGCGATGCGCTTCGCCAGCTTGCGCGCTCTCGCCGGATCTGCCATGACGGGATGTCCCTTCTCGAAATCATCCGACGGCAGTGCCGTCGTTGAAGCCATTCAATTCCATGCGGACACCGAGTCAATCCTCGGGTCCGAAGATCCTTCGCCGTACCGCGAGCAACTGCAACTCGGGTCGGCCCGCCACATGACGCTCGCAGGTGTCGAGCACCTCGGTGAGATGGCCGACGTCGGCACTCGCGACCGCGACACCGAGCAGTGAACGCCGGTAACGGTCGTGCTCGCCGGTCTCGGCGACGGACACCCCGTATCGGGCAAGGGCAGCGATCACGGGCTTGACCACAGACCGCTTCTCCTTGAGCGAACGCACGTCGCCCAGCAGGATGTCCAGCTCAAGAGCACCGAGATACAACGAGCCTCCCGCCGGTCTGCCCAGTGCGCGCCCCGTCGACCAGCGGTCGACGGGGCGCGCACAAGGTGTCACACTGCTCAGTCGCGCGGCTTCTCGCGAAGCTCGTACGCCTCGATCACGTCACCGACCTTGATGTCGTTGTAGGTGACGGTCAGGCCGCACTCGTAGCCCTCGCGGACCTCCGTGACGTCCTCCTTCTCCCGCTTGAGCGAGGAGATGGTGACCGTCTCCGCAACCACGACGCTGTCGCGGAGGAGGCGTGCCTTGGCGTTGCGCTTGATCGACCCGGAGGTGACCAGGCAGCCGGCGATGTTGCCGACCTTCGAGGAGCGGAACATCGCACGGATCTCCGCCTTGCCCAGCTCGACCTCTTCGTAGATCGGCTTGAGCATGCCCTTGAGGGCCTTCTCGATCTCGTCGATCGCCTGGTAGATCACCGAGTAGTACCGGATGTCGACGCCCTCGCGGTTCGCCAGCTCCGTTGCCTTGCCCTCGGCCCGGACGTTGAAGCCGATGATGATCGCGTTCGAGGCCGAGGCCAGGTTCACGTTCGTCTCGGTCACGCCACCGACACCGCGGTCGATGACGCGCAACTGCACCTCGTCGTCGATCTGGATGCCGAGCAGGGCCTCCTCGAGCGCCTCCACGGTGCCCGAGTTGTCACCCTTGAGGATGAGGTTGAGCTGACTGGTCTCCTTGAGCGCTGCATCGAGATCGTCGAGGCTGATCCGCTTGCGGCTGCGTGCGGCCAGCGCGTTGCGCTTACGCGCATTGCGACGATCCGCGATCTGCCGGGCGATGCGGTCCTCGTCGACCACGAGCAGGTTGTCGCCTGCACCGGGGACCGACGTGAAGCCGACCACCTGGACGGGACGCGAGGGCAGCGCCTCGAGCACGTCGTTGCCGTGCTCGTCGACCATCCGGCGAACGCGTCCGTAGGCGTCGCCCGCCACGATCGAGTCGCCGACCCGCAGCGTTCCGCGCTGGATGAGCACGGTAGCGACGGGGCCGCGGCCACGGTCGAGGTGCGCCTCGATGGCGACACCCTGGGCGTCCATGTCCGGGTTGGCGCGCAGATCCAGGGAGGCATCCGCGGTCAGCAGCACCGCTTCCAGGAGGGCATCGATGTTGGTGCCCTGCTTGGCCGAGATGTTGACGAACATGGTGTCTCCGCCGTACTCCTCGGTGACGAGGCCGTACTCGGTGAGCTGCTGGCGGATCTTGTCGGGGTTCGCCCCCTCCTTGTCGATCTTGTTCACCGCGACCACGATCGGCACGTCGGCCGCCTGGGCGTGGTTGATCGCCTCCACCGTCTGCGGCATGACGCCGTCGTCGGCCGCGACCACGAGGATCGCGATGTCGGTGGCCTTCGCACCACGGGCACGCATGGCCGTGAAGGCCTCGTGACCGGGGGTGTCGATGAAGGTGACCAGGCGCTCGTTGCCGTCCAGCTCGGTCAGCACCTGGTAGGCGCCGATGTGCTGGGTGATGCCGCCGGCCTCGCCCTCACGGACGTTGGCCTTACGGATCGTGTCGAGCAGTCGGGTCTTACCGTGATCAACGTGGCCCATGACGGTGACCACCGGCGGACGGGACTCGAGGTCCTCCTCGCCACCGGCATCCTCGCCGTAGGTCAGGTCGAACGAGTCGAGCAGCTCGCGGTCCTCGTCCTCCGGGCTGACGACCTGGACGACGTAGTTCATCTCGCCGCCGAGCAGCTCGAGGGTCTCGTCGTTCACCGACTGGGTGGCCGTGACCATCTCGCCGAGGTTGAACAGCGCCTGCACGAGTGCTGCGGGGTTCGCGTCGATCTTGTCGGCGAAGTCGGACAGCGACGCGCCGCGGGCGAGACGGATGGTCTCGCCGTTGCCGCGAGGCAGCCTGACGCCACCGACTGCGGGAGCCTGCATGCTCTCGTACTCGGCGCGCTTCGCCCGCTTCGACTTACGGCCACGACGAACGGCGCCACCGGGGCGACCGAACGCGCCTGCCGCGGCACCACGCTGGCCGGGACGGCCACCGCCGCCACCGGGACGACCGCGGAAACCACCGGCGGGAGCGCCACCGGCGGGAGCGCCCGTGCCTGCACCTGCGCCGGGAGCTCCGCCACCGCGGTATCCGCCGCCACCGGGCGGACGCCCGCCCGGACCGCCGGGACGACCGCCGCCGCCGGGCCTACCGGCACCGGGAGCGGGACGTGCCGAACGAGACGGCATGGCACCCGGGTTCGGGCGAGGAGGCATCGAGCCGGGGCTCGGACGCGGGCCACCCTGGCCGGGAGCCGGACGGGGACCGCCCTGACCTGCGGCCGGACGCGGTGCGCCGGGCGCGGGACGGGGACCGCCCTGGCCGGGAGCCGGACGCGGGGCACCCGGACGGGGTGCACCCGGGGCCGGACGCGGCGCGGGACGCTCGGCCGGGGCCGAGGAGTACGGGTTGTTACCGACGCGCGGCGGCTTCGGGCCGGGCTTCGGACCTGCGGGGGCCGCAGGAGCGGCCGGAGCCGCGCTCGCGGCGGGTGCCGCAGGCGCTGCCGGTGCCGCGGGTGCGGGGACCGGCGGGGCAGCCGGGACCGGCGCCGCGGGCGCGGCCGGACGCGGTGCCGGCTGCTGGGCGACGGGGGCCGGGGTCGGCGCTGCCGGGGCCGCGGGGGCGACCGGCTGAGCCGGAGCTGCCGGTGCGGGTGCAGCCGGCTTCGGGCCGGGGCGCGGGGCACCGGGCTTCGCCGCGCTGGGCGACGGGGTCTTCGGCTTTGCTGCCTCGGCATCTGCCGACTGTGCGCCGGGGAATGACTCCCTGATGCGCCGTGCAACCGGGGCCTCCACGGTGGAGGACGCCGACTTCACGAACTCGCCTTGCTCCTTGAGCCTCGCGAGTAGTTCCTTGCTTGTGACACCGAGTTCTTTTGCCAACTCGTGCACGCGGGCCTTGCCTGCCACTGCTCTCCTCACTGAGAGGTCGAGCGCGGCTGGGTGCCCGCACGACCTCGGGTTATCTCCGATGGACGATCATCGCTGGTGCTTCACGGTGTGCTCATGATGTGTTTGCCTGACTTCTCGAGAGGTACTGCTCTGTTGTGGGAGCGATTCGATCATGTGATCGAGGGCCGCCGTGTCCAGGCTTCCGGACACTCGCAGTGCTCTGCCGAATGCTCGGCGCTTCTCGGCCTGACTCAGACACTGCGGGTCGGGGTGCAACCAGGCACCTCGCCCCGGGAGTCTGCGTCGCGGGTCGGGCACCAGCGTCCAGCCTTCTGGCTGCACCTCTCGCGCAACGATCCTCAGCAGATCAGCGGCCAACGCTTGTTTACGGCATCCGATGCATGTGCGGACCGGTTTCCCGGGTTTCGCACGCGCCTGTACCGAAAGCTCACGCTGAGCCATTGACCACTCTACCGCTGTTCGGGCCAGTTTCCCGCATGCCGCCCCTAGACACGCGAGGAAGCGGGTCCGGCAGGCCGATCCTGGGAGGGTTCGGCGTCACTGCGGATGTCGATTCGCCACCCGGTCAACCGCGCTGCCAGGCGGGCATTTTGCCCTTCCTTGCCGATGGCGAGGGACAACTGGAAATCAGGGACGACCACCCGGGCTGCACGCGCATCCGCGTCCATGACTGTGACCGACACCACTTTCGACGGCGAGAGTGCGTTTCCGACGAACCGGGCCGGATCCGGGTCGTAGTCGATGATGTCGATCTTCTCGCCCGCGAGTTCGCTCATCACATTGCGCACCCGCTGACCCATCGGACCGATGCACGCACCCTTGGCATTGAGACCCTGGACGCGCGACTGCACCGCGATCTTCGACCGGTGACCGGCCTCGCGGGCGACGGCGATGATCTCGACCGAGCCGTCCGCGATCTCCGGGACCTCGAGCGCGAACAGCTTGCGGACGAGGTTCGGGTGCGTCCGGGACAGGGTGATCTGCGGACCACGCTGGCCGCGGGTCACGCCGACCACGTAGCACTTGATCCGCTCGCCGTGCTCGTAGGTCTCCCCCGGCACCTGCTCGGCGGCCGGGATGATGCCCTCGGCGCCGCTGGCCTCGCTGCCGATGTGCACGACGACCATGCCTCGGGCGTTGGCCCTGGTGTCGCGCTGGATGACGCCGCCGACGATTTCGCCTTCGTGCGTGGAGAATTCACCGAAGCTGCGCTCGTGCTCGGCGTCGCGCAGACGCTGCAGGATCACCTGGCGAGCGGTGGTCGCGGCGATCCGCCCGAAGCCCTCGGGGGTGTCGTCGATCTCTTCGCCGATCATGTTCCCGTCGGCGTCGACGTCATGGGTCATGACCCGGACGACACCGGTCTTGGTGTCCACGTCGATCCGTGCGTGCGCATGGTGGCCCTCGGTATGCCGGTACGCGGTCAGCAGCGCGGTCTGGATCGCCGCGATGATGGTGCCTGCGGAGATTCCCTTCTCCACCTCGATCGCGCGCAGCGCGGCAATGTCGATATTCACTTGTCTACCCCTCTACCTCTTCATCAACCTGAAAATCTGTCTCATCGATCTGCGCCGAGGCCACCCGACCCTCGGCCACGCCACCGGCCAGTTCGAGCTCGCGCTCGTTCGGGGGCGAGAACTCCACCTGCACGACCGCCTTGTCGATGTCCGCGAGCGCGATCTCGCGCACCGACGGACCACCCTTGCCGGGCAGCACGATCGCGATCACGCCGTCACCGAGCACACCGATGCGACCGGTCACGCTCTCGTCGGCGAGGTCGATCTTGACCTTGCGGCCCCGCGCCCTGCGCCAGTGCCGGTCCTCCGTCAACGGACGGTCGATCCCGGGAGAGGTGACCTCGAGCGTGTAGGGCGCCTCCCCGAATTCGGGTGTCGCGTCGAAGATCTCGGAGATCGTCCGGCTGAGCTCCGCGACGTCGTCGAGGTCGAGGCCGGTGTCGCTGTCGATCATCACCCGGACCACACTGTGCTTGCCCGCGAGGGTGACCGCCACATCCTCCAGGTCGTATCCCTGGCGATGAACCAGATCGGAGAGAAGCTCGATCACCCTCTCCTTCGGCGGAACCGGCATCAGTGGAGCTCCCTCGTTCAGTTGTGGTCGGCAGGTCTCGTGTGCACAAGTCGTGCGCGCCCGAAAATGGTTTCCGGCGCGATGATCAAGGATATCGCGCATTCGACCGCTCCGTGACCAGCCTCGGTCGCCGCGATCGACGGGGCACCTGCCAAGATGGTCGGGTGCCTGTAGCCGTCACCCCGTCACCGATCTCCCGGCGTTCGGCCTTCCGGATCGCGGGCGCCGCGTCGGTCGGACTGACCGCGCTCGCGCTGTCCGCCGGGTGCACGTCCAACTCCTCCGACCGGGACTCCTCCGAGCCCGATCCCCTCATCTCCGCGGCGGAAACGGCGCGCCGGGACGCGGCCACCGCGACCGCCGCGACCGCCCTCGCGCCCGAGCGTGCCGGGGCGCTGAGTGTCATCGCGAGCGAGCGGGGTGCCCACGCCGACGCACTCTCGGCCGAGGTCGCGCGCGCGGCCGGGGTCGATCCGACCGCGATGCCCTCACCCAGCCCGACCGGCTCCCCCACCGAGCCGGCACCGCCCCCACCGACCATCGACGAGTTGCGCACACAGCTGGCCACCTCCCAGCGCGACGCCGCGGGCCTGGCCCGTCGCCTGTCCGGATACCGGGCCGGCCTACTCGGTTCGATCAGCGCCGCCGTCGCGGCAGAGCAGGCGGTGTTGCTGCTGTGACCTCCCCCAGCCCCACCTCGTCACTCGGACCGGAGCAGCAGGCCCTGTCCGATGCACTGCGCGCCGAGCACGCCGCCGTCTACGCCTACGGCCTGATCGCCGCGTTCTCGAACCCCGCGCGGATCGGCGACATCACGACCGATGCAGCGGCCCACCGGGCCAGGCGCGACGCCACCATCGATGCGCTCACCGCAGCCGGGGTCCGTGCGCCCGCGGCCGAGTCGGGCTACACCATGCCCTTCCCCGTCGTCGATCCGATCTCCGCGATCCAGCTGGCGGCGGCGGTCGAGGCCGATACCGCGGTCGCGTGGCGGTCGGTGATCGAGCGGGCCGAGTCCGAGCACACCCGCCAGGCGGCGGTCGACGCACTGACGGAAACGGCTCTGCGCGCGGCGAATTGGCGCGCGATCCTGGGAACGGCACCTCCGACGGTGCCGTTCCCAGGCCAGCCCTGACCGTCCTCCGGCTAGACCTGCTGCGCCTGCCTGCTCGGCATGAACAGTGCCGCGACGATCGCGACCCCGACGGCGCCCGCGCCGACGAGCAGCGCCGGCTGCAGTCCCTCCGCGTAGCCGGCCGGGGTGAGGCTGCCGCCGTTGCCGAGGAACACCGCCGTGAGGATCGCGATGCCGAGCGCAACACCGATCTCCCGGATGGTGGAGTTCGCGGAGCTGGCGGTCGCGTGGTCCACCTCCGCCATGTCCGCGAGCACCGCGGTCGCGCTCGGGGCGAAGGTCAGTCCCATGCCGACGCCTGCCATCACGAACGCGGGCACCATCTCGCCGTAGGCGGCGCCCGGCTCGAGCAGCTGGGACATCCACACCAGTGATGCCGCCTGCAGGGCGAGACCGAGGATCAGCAGCGGCCGCAGGCCCACCCGCGGCGCCAGGATGCCCGCGATGGGTGCCACCACCATCGGCGCGGCCGTCCACGGCAGGGTTCGCAGGCCGGCCTCGAAGGGGCTGTACCCCATCACGATCTGGAGGTACTGGGCCAGCAGGAACACCGCCCCGAACATGCCCAGCGTGAACGCGAGACCGATGATGTTGGCCATCGAGAAGCTGCGCGAACGGAACAGCCGCAGCGGCATCACCGGGTTCGACGTCCGCGCCTCGCGGAACACGAACGCGGCGAGCGTGACCACCGAGCCGGCCAGCGCGCCCAGCACGCTCGCGGAGGTCCAACCGTCGTCGTTGCCGTGCACGATTCCCCAGACACCCAGGAAGACGCCCGCGCCTGCCAGCACCACGCCGAGCACGTCGAGTCGCTCACGCCTGCCGCGGGATTCGCTGAGCGCGTAGAGCGCGAGCGGCACCGCGATCAGCGCGACCGGGACGTTGAGCCAGAAGATCGCCTGCCAGGAGACGCCGTCGACCACGGCCCCGCCGACCACCGGGCCGAGCGCGACGCCGAGACCGGACACCCCGCCCCAGACACCGATGGCGAGCGCCCGCTTGGCGGCGGGCACCGCACCCGCGAGCAGGGTCAGCGACAGCGGCATGATCGCGGCCGCGCCCGCTCCCTGCAGTGCGCGCGAGGCGATCAGCAGCTCCGGCGTCGTGGACAGCGCGGAGGCGATCGAGGCGACCGTGAACAGCCCGATGCCGAACAGGAACATGCGCCGCCTGCCCCAGCGGTCCCCGAGCGTCGCCGCCGAGAGCATCAGCGTCGCGAAGCACAACGTGTACGCGTTCATGAACCACTGCAACTGCCCGACCGAGGCGCCGAGATCCGCCTGGATCACGGGCAGCGCGCTGGTCATCACCAGGTTGTCCAGGGTCGCCATGAACATCGGCAGCGAGGCCGCGAGCATCGCCAGCCAGATCGGCACCCGGCGCCCGGCCTGCGTTCGAGACGGGCTCTCGATCAGGACATCGAGCTCATCGGTTGTTGCGGTCATCACCACTCCTCGAAGCGAAGATCTGACTTGTAAGCATCGAATGATTACTTAAATGAAAACGCTAAGGCATCGAGTGATAACCTGTCAACATGGCAGTGCAAGGCGGCTCCGCTGAGTCGACGAAGTCCCCCCGTCCCGCGACCCGGATGAGCGCGCCGGAGCGTCGCGAGCTCGTGCTGGCCGCGGCCTCCCGGGCGTTCGCGCGCGGCGGCTACGCGGGCACCAGCACGGACGCCGTCGCCAAGGAGGCGGGCGTCTCACAGCCCTACGTGGTGCGGATGTTCGGCTCCAAGGCGGAACTCTTCCGCGAGGTCTTCGCCCGGGCTCTGCAGCGCATCGTGGCGGCCTTCGACCAGGAACTGGACCGGATCGCGGCCGAACCGGGCGGCGGCATCGATCCCCAGAGCGAGGACTTCTGGTCCCGACTCGGCGCCTCATACGGCGAGCTCGTCTCCGACGGCGACCTGCTGCTGGTGATGATGCACGGCTTCTCCGCGGGCGGAACCCCCGAGATAGGCGCGCAGGCGCGGGCCGCGATGTCGGAGATCTACACCCAGATCCGTACCCGCACCGGGTGCACCCCGGAGGAGGCGCGGGAGTTCATCGCGAAGGGGATGCTGCTCAACGTCCTGCTCGCCATGCAGGCGCCCGAGCATTTCGACGAGGACCCAGCGCTCGCCGAGCTCTCCGAGTGCGCCTTCGGCCAGACCCTTGACGCAGCGATCTCGGGTTCGGCGGCCATCCTGAACGCCGCCGCGGCCGGTCGGGGCTAGAGAGTGTCTCCCAATCGGCGAGGCGCTTGAGCCAAGCACACCGCCGATAGGAGCACGGATCCCGGGCGGGCACGGCCAGACGCGGGTGCTGCCGGTGCTGGTGATGACGGCGGCGTATTCGCTTCATGACCGCGATGATGTTGCCATCGCGACAGAGCGGCGATCGGCTCGATCGGGAGAGTGACCCCGCACCACCAGCGGCTTTCGCGGGAACACTGGCCACGAAGATCGTGTTGCCCCCCTCCCCGGGATCCGGAATTCAAGAGAATGGTCGAGCGTTGCAACGGTTTCCTGGAGACCTCGTTCCTGCCCGGCCGAAGTTTCGGTTCGCCGGCCGATTTCAACACTCAACTCGGTGAATGGCTCGCTCGCGCGAATACGCGCACGGTCCGGGCGATCAGCGGCCGTCCGGTCGATGTCCTCGATATCGATTATTCGGCGATGACTCCGTTACCGCCGGTCGATCCGCTCATCGGGTTCAATCAGCGAATCCGGTTGGCACGTGACTATTACGTCCACGTCGACACCGTCGAGGCGGGTAACGGGGGGGTCTTTCCGTCCGCGTCAGTGATGATGGTGTCGCGATACCACTCACCCGGACTATTGCCACGGAACTCGTCGGTGAGCTTGCCGTTCTCGTCCATCCGGAAGTGGTGTACGCCCGAGTCGGTCTCTTCGGTTCGCGTCAGGACCGTCTTGCCTTGGCTGTCCGAAGACACCTGCCATCGCTGCGGGCCATCCTTACCCGAGATGTCCCGCCAGCCGTTGCCTTCGCTATCGACCTGACCGGTGAATGTACTGACGAGCCCCCCACTCTCGTCTCGGGTGGTCTCTGAGAATGTCTTGTTGCCGTAGTTGTCGACATGAACGTTGTCGTACAGACCGCCCTTGTTCGCGACACCCACATCGGTGCCCACCCGGTTCCCGTCTTCGTCGTAGGAAGCGGTATAGGTCTGTTTGTAGTCGGTGGACATCCCGAACTCGTGGCTGGCGTTGCCCGTAGTCGATGTCCCGGGATTGAAGTGCTGGCCGTAGACCTCGGTGCCCTGCCCGTCCTTGCCGGCGTAGGAGGAGGTGCCGGTGGAGTCGTCGTTCCACCGCTGCCACCCGCCCGCTCCGTTGTCGACTGCACGCGAACTGGTCGTGCTGCCATCAGGATTGGTGATGACCTGATCGACAGTCTGATTGCCGTTTCCTATTGGGATGGTGTTCGCAACGGTTCGCCCGTCGGGCAACGTCGTAATCCACGTATCGCCCTCCTTGCGTCCGTAGGTGTCGGGCAGACCGTAGATATCTGACACGGCTCATCGCCTCCTCAAAGATTTCAGGCGCGTCGCGACAGGACTCGAAATGCTGCAAGCAACGCGGCACCCGGATGGGTAGCGACGGCGAGCAATTCGGCGTGCGCGCGCAGAGAATTTGTCGACCGGTCTGTGACAAGTCGAGAAAAGACATGTGCCGCGCTCAACCAAAGGTTGAGCGCGGCACATGAAGAACGCGATCCCCGACATCGGGAATGGCTTTACACCACTAGATGTGGTGTAGCCCGAGTGCGCGGAGTGCGGGAATAGGCACCGAGTTACGGTGCGATCGCGACGGTGACCGAAAGGTCTCCGGCAGCGGTGGTGACCGCGTTGGCGGTGCGGGCCGTCACCGCGGCGCCGAAGCCCGCGTCCAGGACAACCTGGCCGCCGGACCCGACAGCGACACGAGCCGTGGCCGATCCTTCACTGCCGAGCGAAAGAGTCACCTGCGGTACGGGTTTCGTAGCGAAAGTCAAAGACCCGAGCCCGGTCGCCTCGGCGGCGAGCTTGGCCGAGGGCTTGAAGGTCACGGCTGGGGTGGTGGTTCCGCCGAACGCGGCGTACACGAATACCGGGATGACCGGGACCTGTGCACCGTCGACCCTGCTGACCGGCGACCCCGGCAGTGCCACCACCATCGTCGGTGGCGCCGCGACCGCGGTGAGCACTGTCGGTTGCGTGGGCAGTGCGGCCACGATCGCCTGTGCTGGTGCTGACATAGCAGCCTCCAAATCGAAGAGGTGAATCAGCTCACGGCGAAGGTCGGGGTGATCAGCAGGGTGCCCTGGGCGCCCAGCGTGGTCGGGGCGATCGCGACCTTGTCGATGAACGTGCCTCCGGTGGCGGCGCTCCACAGACCGGCGTGGGTGTAGGTGCCGGCGGGCAGGTTCACTGTGACCTGGCTGCCGGTGATCTGGCCGTTGGCCGGCGCGCCCCAGGTGGTGGCCACACGGACATAGGCCGGCGCACCACCCGAGGCTTCCGCGAGGCCGGTGGGGCCCGGGTCGCCGGTATGGACCGAAACGTACACAGTAGTCGCCGTAGCGGCGTAGGCGGCGCACAGAGCGTTCTTGGTCGACGTAACAGCGATAGCCATGATGTTCTCCTTGAGAATTGTTTCTTTGCAATGAACTTCGCCGCTGTCGAGCGGCGAAAGAGGTCAGTTGCGGATGACGGAGCCGACGTACCAGGCGTAGGTGGTGGCCGGGGTGGTCGTGTAGGTGACCAACATCGTGTAGCGCGAGTTGGTGGGGATCGGATCGGACGTGGCCGCGGGTACGGTCCAGCTGGCCGCGGTCGGGCTGACGGTGGCGGGCCAGGTACCCAGCGAAGCGCCGCCTGGCGCGGTCAGCACGATGGAGACCGTTGTTCCGGAAGGGAATACGGCCCCATCGGAGGGCTGAATGGTCTGCACGAAGCCGGCGCCGGTGGTGAGTTTGAGTGGTTCGATCTTCGGCTGGTAGCCGAGGTATCCGGGATCGATCGGTGATGTCATGTGATTCCTCTGCTATGTTCGACCTCGTCCATGAGTTCTCTGGACAGGTTCAGTTCCGGGATGCGGCCGTGCTGGGCCGCTTCGATCACGCCGCGCAGAACGGCGAGCGCCTCGCGGAAGAGGCCGGTGACACGGTCCAATTCCTGCATGGACGCCGCTTGCGCGGCCTCTACTCCGTCGAGCCGCAGGGAGACGACC
Organism: Rhodococcus sp. OK611; assembly: GCF_003050885.1. Taxonomy (NCBI): domain Bacteria; kingdom Bacillati; phylum Actinomycetota; class Actinomycetes; order Mycobacteriales; family Nocardiaceae; genus Rhodococcus; species Rhodococcus sp. OK611. The sequence goes on along the minus strand of NZ_QAOZ01000006.1, from coordinate 60,097 downwards.
CGCAGTTCTTCGGACACACGGGACAGGGTCGCCAAGGCGATGTCGTTGACCTGTTTGGCGGCGGACACTTCGTGGCGAATGTTTTGTGCTGGTCGTGCTTTCCGGACCTGAAGCCAGGAGTAGAAGCTGGTGGCGCCCGAGCCACCCAGAAAGGTGGCGGCGCTGATCAGCGTGGTTTCGAGAAGAGGCATCAGGTCCCTTCGGACCTGGGCACGGCCGGCTGGTGATGGCTCTGCGCCATTGTGGACTCCAGGGGCTAGTAGGGTCGCCAACGGGAGAGGGCTCGACCGAGTCGGCCCTGCGAAGGCATCGGGGTTGAGTTGGGCACCGCTAGGCGCGGTTGATCAGGGCCCCGTCGAAATAGGTGTTGGAGCCGACGAGATTGTTGTTGTCACTGGAGCTGTAGCCAGGAGCGACGACTGCCCCCGCGGGCAGGTAGACGACGAACGTGGCCTCGACGCTCCAGGCGTCGTCGGTGTCAACGGTCTTGGGCCCGGTGCGCAACTGCTGCCAGGTCGCGCCGGGGCTCCGGGCCCACCAGAGATCGGCCCCGATCTGGGTGGTCAGCGCCTTGGCGTAGGTCAGGCCGAGGCTCATCCGGTACCAGCCTGAGACCGGCACCTGAACTTGTCCGGGCCCCAGGGCGGAGACCGTCACTGCCGAGCTGTGCCGAACGGTGTCGAAGGTACCTGCCGCGACGGCACGGGACCCCGCTGGCTGGAGCGCGTTCGTGGAACTGATGCGGGCCAGCGCCCAGCCGATACCGGTGACCGGCGGGGACGCGAGGTCACTAGCCGTCAACGCGGCGACGGCGAAGGAGAAGTACCCGAACAGGCCCGACCAGTAGTACCAGCTGTCGAATCCGAAAGACCTGTTCCCCACCCCGACGGGTGAGCTCTTGGCACTGTCGTTGTAGGCCACGGCCGGGACCCCGTTGATCAGCACCTGGTAGTTCGCTCCGACAGCGTGCAGGGTGACGGTATCGCCGGTTCGGACGGGAACTTTCGCAGCGACCCATTGCGTGTAGTTCAGCCCGGTTGTGCGGGTGCCTCGTCCGAGCAGCACTTCATCGTCCTGTATGAAGAGGTAGACGAAGGTGGCCAAGTCGGGCGCGGCACGAATGTAGAGCGTGGTGGTCGCTGTGCCGGCTTGATTCGCACGGCCCATGACCGCCGAGACCGATTGATCGTCGGTTCGCAGCACCGTCTTCGACAGTGCGACGACGTTGCCGGTGCCCTTGTCGCCTTGCTGGTTCAGTTGAACCTGACCGCCGACAATGGTCAGGTCTGCGACTTGACCGAATTTATAGGTGGTGTAGCCGGATCCGAGCTCCGTGCGCTCGAAGTCATCAGAAAACGTGGTGCCAGTGGGCTGTTCGCCAGGCGGAGGCGGTGTCAGGGCCTCGATAGTGGCTTTGGTGCCATCGGCAACCGCCTGCGCACTGGCGACTGTGGAGTTGGCATCGGAGGACCGCGTTTGCGCTGTTGTGGTGGCGGATTGGGATTTGTCGGTGATCGCCTTCCAGTTGCCGCCGATGGCGGTCACGCCCGCGAACGAGCCGATGACACCGGAAACAATCGACGCTCGGGCACCCTCCCAGGTCAGCTTCTGGAGGTTGCCGATGTTGTTCGAGGCTGCCGCGTCGCCCACGTACGCGCCGCTGGGGACCGATTTGTCAGGTGAGGTCACAGTCATGCTCCATCAGTAGCTCAGCATTGCGCCATCGAAATAGGTTGCCGTGCCGACGAACCCGTTGTCACCACTGAGGTAGTAGCCCGGCGCCACCACCGATCCCTGCTGCAGAAAGACGGTGAATGAGCTGCCGAAGCTGTAGGACCTTTCGTTTTCGGACGTGCTAGCGCCGACCCGCGCCAACGACCAGGTTCCGCCGGGCGCCGGCGCGGTCCACAGTCCGACCCGCGCTCTTTCGGTATACGAAAACAGGGCATATGCGGTCGTGATCGCGTACCAACCCGATTTCTCGATCTGCACCTGGCCGCGTCCGAGATCGGGTACAGCGATGTTTCTGGCGGGGCCGAGGGTATCGAAAGTGTTTGCCGCCAAGCGTGCTTCACCGGCCGGCTGGGTGGCCTTCTCGGGGTTGAGGCGGTACAGCGACCATCCGGTGCCGACGATCGGCGGCGAGGAGAGATCGGCCGCGGTGAGCGCGTTGATCGCGAACGAGAAGTATCCGAACAGCCCGGTCCAGCGGTACTGGCAGCCGAAGCCGAAGGACCGGTTGTTCGCCCCGATCGGAGATTTGGGGGGGTCGGCGGTATCCCCATCCGTGTGACCGGCGACGAGAACGCCGTTCACCAGGACCTTGTAGGTGCGACCCACGGCTTCGACGGTGACAGTATCACCGGTACCTACCGCGGTGTCCCCCGACTTCCAAAAGTTGTACACGGTGGTGTTGCCACTGCGCGTGCCCCAGCCGAGATGAACGCTGTCTCGATAGACATGCGCGTACACGAAAGTCGACAGGTCCGTCGCGGAGCGGACGATGATCCGGGCAGCGGCGCTGTGGTGCTCCTGAATCCGGCCGACCACCACGGACACGCGCTGATCATCGGTGCCCGTCACGGTTTTGGACAGGGCGACAACATCGCCGGTGTTCTTGTCACCGGAGCGATTGAGTTGCACCTGGCCGTCGATGACCACCAGATCCGCCACCGGGCCGGTCTTGAATGTGGTGTAGTCCGGACCCAACTGACTGCGGTTGAATGCGTCGGAGAACGCTGTACCGCCCGTGGCTTGGCCGTACTGAGTGGCAACCAGCCCCTCCAGGGACGCGGCGTTATCGGTCGTGGTCTTTTGCACGGCCACAGCCGACGCCTGCGCCTGGGTGGCGCCGGACTGCGCGTCGGTGGCAGCGTTCAACGCCAGCTTGGTCGCCGAGTTCAGATTCGAGCCGATCGCCCCCACACCGGCGAACGACGCTGTGACGCTGGACAGGATCTGCGACCGGGCCGAGTCCCAGGTGACCTTCTGCAGGTTGCGAATCGAGCCGCCGGTATACGCGCCCGACGGTACGGCCCGGTCCGGGCTGGTCATCGGGCACCGCCCGTGGAAGTATGTCCCGCCACCACATGGTCGGAGTCCGAGACTCCGACCATGTCGGTGAACGATTCCACCAGCTCGGCCGCAGCGTCCGCAGCGGCTTCCAGCACCGGCTCGTTCTTGACGATCCACACGTTGACGGTGCGCAGCACTTCGAGTGCGGTGAGCACTGCAACGCTCGCGCCGACCGCGGAAGCCGGCGCGTACTGAAGCAATGCCACCGAAACGGTGAGCACGCTGATGATGCCGCCGATCAGCGACACCACCGCTTTCGCGTTGCGAGCGACGAAAGCTCCAACGTTCTGAGCCATGAGCAACTCCTAGGGAGACAATTGCGCCGGAAGGCGCGAGAAGTGAATTGGAGGCGGGCCTGATCTGGACAGGATCGATGCCCGAGCCGAGTCCCAGCTGACCTTGTGCAGATTCCGGATCGAGCCGCCGGTTTGCGCACCGAGGGGAAGGGGTCCATTCGGGCTCGTCATCAGCTGCCGTCCGGGCACTATTCGGCAGAACCGACTTTCGCGGTGTTCAGGTCGAGATCACGCGGGTCCACCAGGTGCTTGAGTTCACCGGATTCCCTGAGCTGCTCTACCAGGTGAGCCCTTTCGTCCGGCGTCAGCTCGGTGACATCCGGTACCGAACTCTCCGGCGGACACGGCGCGCCCTTCTCCGCCCATTGGCCGGCGCCGTTGAGCCAATGCGAGAGACCGCGCGCGGGCGGGTGATATTCCTTGGTCTGCTCGCCGGCGTAATGACGAAATCCTAGGTCCCACAAGTGTTTCGACCACTGCCGCAATACGTCGGGGTGCACGAGAAGTGGTGAGTTCTGGGGTCCGGGTAGGCCGACCAGCGCCCATACGAAGGCCTCGCTGGGATCGTCGGGGTTGCACTGCTCGAGGGAAGGGATGGACATGTTCTCTCCGGTGGGTTTCGATAGGGATTCGGCGGGCGGAACTACATCTGGACGGCCAGTGCGTGGATGTCGTCGACGATGTCGGCGACCACGCGCATGGACTTGGCGAAGGGCATGTCGTGGTCACGTTCCGAGCCAACGGTGACCTGCCAGGCCGGGCTCGCGGTCCGCGACCAAGCCAGTTCGAGTTCGGTGACCTGGTCGACGTACACCGAGCCTTCGGGCATGCCCTTGACGGTGGAACCGACACGATCGCCGAGGAAGAAGTGCCCCTGACCCTGGTCGCCGATCAGATACGGCTCGCCGTTGGCGACGATGAACTTGTGGGTGAAGTGCTGGCGGGTCTTCCACATACCCTCACCCAGGGTCAGCAACGCGCCGAGGGTGTAGGCCCGGTCGGCACTGTTTTCGAAGTGCTCCCAGTAGTGCGACCAGCCCGCGTCCCGGACGCGCTGTCCCGACTTGTGTTTCTGCCAGGCCATCAGCGTGTCCGACAACAGCGACGTCGCGATCGTGTTCGCCACCGCCGTGGAGGCGTTCACCACACCACCGGCGATGGAACCACCGAACGGAATCTCACCGAGGGCGCCGGCGACCAGCATGCCGACCACCTGGATCGCCGAGGAGATCGCCTCGTTCACACCGGGCATCGAGTGACCGCCGGTGAGAACCTGCACCGCCGATGAGGGGTTGACGATGAACTGTGAGGTCTGGATGCCCGTGTTGTCGTTCTGCCGGTAGACCACCCACGGATTCGACGGGAGCGTGCCCATCCAGCCCGGATTCTTGTACAGCTCAGGCACATTCTGATCCGGCAGCACACTTGGGCTGTAGTCGAGCATGGTGTTGTCGTACACCTGCTTGGTGCGCTCGAGCCCATCCCACATGTCGCCGCCGGTGCTCGTACCGGTCCAGAAGCCGGACTTGTCGACGATGTCGACAACCAGGCAGCCGTGCCGGACCTGCGCGCCCGGCCACGGTGGCGGATCACCCTGCAACCAGCGCCGCGTGACGATCGCCAGCTGAGCCGTTTCCAGGGTGCCCGCCGAGGCTTCGTGGAAGTTCTGGAAGCGAGAGCCGAAGATCGTCCACATCGACGTATCAGATCGGAACTCGCCAGGTTTCACCACGACACCCCACGTGGACTGATCAAGGCTGCCCCACTGACTGGGATCCATCGGATCGTCGGGCAACGTCCACAGCCCGCCTTGCAGGCGGAGCAGATTCAAATGCAACGCGGTCTTGAGCACCCAGACGCTGGGCCCCGCAAGCAGGAACTGCCGCGGGAACTGAACCTGTTCCGGCAGAAACGGATTCGACCAGCAGTAGATGTGCTTGAGATCCTGGTACGAGTGCATGAACAGTAGCTCGACGGTGGTGACACCCTGCCCGTCGGTCTTGATGACAGCCTTCTCCAGCCGCCCGTCCCAGCGCGCGCCATCCTTGTCGACCGTGATGTGCACGTTCTTCTTGGTGCGGCCATTGATATCAACCGCCCACTTCGCCAAGTAGTAGTCGTAGGGCAGCACCAGCAGACCGGTGCCGGCCTGGTTCAGAATCCAGCGGAAATCAGCGCTGATCTCCGCGCCGCACACACCGCGCAGGTTCCAGTCGCCATCCCACAGGCGGATCAGAGGCCGCGAGAACCGCTGCTGCTTGCGCACCGTCTTGGCCGATTGCGCATCCGCGTAGATCGCGGGGAGGTCCAGCACCGAAGTCACTGCAGCCCCCACGGGCGCGACCAGTTACGCGGCTGCACCACCAGCACCGACGCGCCGGTCGGCGCACCACTCACCGAAACCGGGACCGCGGTGGCCGGCGTGTACGGGGGCACCGGATAGAGGAAGCTGACGCCGTTCATCAGCGCCCAGACCTGGGAGCCGTCCTTGGCGACGATCATCTCTTCCATCGGGTCGGTGTCGACCGTCAGATCCTTGCCCGCGGCGGTCAGCGGCAAGGTGATCACCCGCGCGCCGTCGCGATCGACCGCACCCCACGAGAAGTCCGGCAGTGTCCACTTACCCGGCGCCGAACACACCCACTTGAGCCACATCGGCTGATCGGTCGGGTTGGCGATGGTGATCGTGCCGGACTGGCTCTTGCCCGCGCCGGTGGTATCGGTCGTGGAGGTCCAGGCCCCGGTCACATCGGACTCGACCCACCACGGATTGCCCGCTGTACAGGTCATGACGACCTTGCCGATCGACTTCAGATGCGGATCCTTGTCCGGCTTGAAGTCCGGCTGCTCCGACATCCGCAGTTTCAGCGTTCGCGTGCCGAAATCGGTCGTGATCGTCAACGTCGCGTCGCGATCGTAGGCCCAGGCCTTGCGCCACGCGGAGTCCACCGCCTCCCACGAACTACCGGCGGTCTGAGAGACATTGACCGCGAATACGACATCGCGCTTGTTCGTCCGGTAACCACCGAACGAAGAACCGGCCTGAAACGCCGACTGATTCCAAATCGTCGTCACCGGCGCGTCGTACAACCCGGTCGGCGACGTAGCCAGCTCTACACCCTCACGACCACTCCCCTGACCGGCGATGGTCCATCGTGAACCATCGACTCCGGTCACCGTGATCATCGCAGCATTGGACGCCACAGATTCACCTCAATCCATATCATTGCCGCGGCGACTAATGAGACAATTCCCATTGCGCCGCAAGAATTTTCAGTCTTCCGATGATGTCTTCATTGCTCGACATCGAGATATTCACCGTCGCCGGCTGCCCGCCGGGAGCCGGCTGGGCCGGGCCGCTACCGCCGCCGGATCCCCCGCCCGGCGAACGCGCCGCCAACATCTTCTGCAAGAAGGACGGATCGGCGTTCAACGCCTGCAGGAACGGGCGGTTTGCCGCGGTCGATCGTGCGTTCATCACGAATTCACCGTCGGAAAGGTAGGCCGGAATCTTGTCGCCGATCGACGATCCCGGCCCCTTGATATCGCCGCCGGTGGCGTAAGCGGGCACATTTCCGCTCTGTCGCAAGAAGCTCTGCAGCCTCCTGCTCGCGTCACTACTTTCGTTCATAGTCATATCGATTCGTTTGCCATCGTCTGCGCGTCAGCTCACGAAGACCGACACGAACAGCCCATTGTCGATGGCCAGCCCCGTGCCGTTCTGGTGCAGTCGCACGTCCAGCACGTCGCCGGAGCGCAGTACCGGTTGCGCGGTGAGCGGAATGGTGACGGGGATTTCCGCGGCCAGATTCAGGTCGGCGGTCAGCGTGAGGCTCGCAAAGGTCTGCAGCACAGCGCCATCGCGGAGCTGGCGGACAGAGATGGTGGCGTTGTTGGTCGCGGCGCCGGTGACAGTGGCAAACCCCGGCGGTGCGACGAGCTGGACGTCGGTGACGGTGTCGCCGCTGTAGAAGGCCGGGGAATAGACCCCGGCCAGGGTCGTGGTGTCGGCCGCGCCGGCGGCTTGGGCCGGCAGCGTTGCGGAATAGATCATTCGTCCTCCCAGGTGGATCCGGTGAACTGGTCGATGAGGCCTTGCATCGACTCGTCTCGTTGTGCGTCGCGGACGATGTCCACCGCGGTGACCGGTCGGGGCATCGGCGTCATCCGGGGCGGATCGCCACCGGCGGCGGCGATCACCGCGGCCTGCACGCCCTGGAGTGCGTCGATGATCGACAGCAGCAGATAGCTGTCGATGGTGTACCCCTCCGGAGCCGGGCCGGCGGGTTCGGTCTTCTCTTCGTACAGGTCGAGTTCGGCCTCGGCTTGTTCAGCGGCGAGCATCTGCTCGGCCAGCTCGCGATCCATCGCCAGCGCCGAGCGATATTGTGAACCGTGCGGCAGTCTGTCCTTGAGGGACCAGATCGTGCGCCAATCACGGTTGCGAATGGTGTGGGGCCCGAAGCATTCCCGGATGTCGATGCCGCGCTCGAGCAAGTCGTAGTCGAGCGCGGCACCGAAACGTTCCCAGAACTCTACGAGCCCTGCGATCCCCCCGGCAGCTCCGAGGAACCCTGGCCGAAGAGGTGGGCGTAAAGGTCCTTCTGGAAGGCGAACCACTCGTCGAGCGGCCGATCGGCGAACAGTTCTTCGACGGCTTCGTACTGGTCGCCCAGCACGATGACCATCTGTTCGTCATCGCTGGCGGTCCCGCGCAAGGCCAGGACCTGGCTGCGGGTGACCGGTGCGATCGCGATGTCGTCGGTCAGGCGGTAGGGCGCGCGTCGGCGCGCGGCGAGCTCTTGCTGCAGCTCGTAGAAACGACCGCCGACCTCGGCCTGGTCGGCCGCTTCGGGTGTGGATGCCATGATGCTACTTCTCCGGGTTATGTTGTGTTACTGGGACTTCGAGGCACGGCCACTGGCCGGCTTGTCGACGGCTTCGACCTCGGCCTTCTCGGCGTGGCCGAGCTTGAAGACCGCGGTGACGTATTCGGTCGCGTTGGCAACGAGGTAGTCGTCGACGCCGTCGGTCATGGTGACGGGGTACTCGGTGGGGATGGCGGACACGGTGGACCCGCTTTCTTCTCCGGCAAGAATGGATAAGGAATGAGTGGGGCGTGCCATGACCGGAGACACATGACACGCCCCACGCCCAAGTCCGTAGACCTGGGAGATCGAGAAACCGTCAGGAGACGGTTGGGGGTGCTTTACGCAGCGTTCGGGATGTTGGTCTGGGTCAGGATCTTCTTCCAGCCCGAGCCGCCGAAGCCATGGGCGATGGCGTAGCCGGCGGTATCGTCCTTGAAGGCGACCATGGTCAGCTTCTGGGCGAGGACCTCGGTGGGGTTCCACTGCTCGCCGCCGTACTTGCTGACCGCGACCTTCGGCAGCACCTTGTAGACGTAGATCGGGTTGGCGTCGTTGCCGTCCTTGCCGATGATGATCGCCGAGTAGTAGGTGATCTCTTCCGAGGTCGGCTGGGCGAAGAACACTTCACCGGAGGCGGCATTGGCCTTGATCGCCGACAGCGCGGTGCCAGTGGCCAGGTTCAGCGTCAGCGCGGTCGTCTGCTGCGGCTGGAACTCGATGGTGGTGATATCGCTGGTGACGTCGTTGCGCACCGGCTGCAGTTCACCGTAGGACTCGATCGGCGCGGCGGTGATGCCACGAGCGAAGGCCACACCGGTCTTCTTGTCGATCAGGCCGACAGGCTGGTAGGCCGGCGGCAGCGTCTGCAGGGCACCGGAGGCGTCGGTCAGCGCGGACGGCGCCGCGGTGTAGTGCGGTGCGATGAAAACGGCCGCGTCGAGCGGCTTGAGCAGCAGCGACCGCTGCGCGTTCTTCAGCGCGGTGAGGTTGGTGGCAGGCATGTGTCTCCATTCGAGCGCCCGCGGATGCGGGCATGGTTAACAGGAATCGGCACCGAGTGGCGCCGGTGAAAGCCCCGTCAAGGACGGGATTCACCCACCGCCTACTGGCGGCGAGCTTCGATCGAGAACGCGACCTCGACCATCTGGTTGAGCGGGTCGAGGTCGGGCACCTCGGTGAGACCGCGGCTGCGACGCAGGATCGGCGGATGGAACTTCGGTTCCTCCGCCGCGATCTCCTCGGTGTAATCGACGAGCACACCGTTGACCCGGTTGGCCGGGGCATCGAGCATCGCCGTTCGGATCTGCACCGAAAGCTGCTGCGCCTGAGCGCGAGTGGCACCGAAGGCCACCACGCTTACTTTCGCCTTGTAGGTGATCGCATTGATGTCGAGCGTTCCCCCGGTGGTCCGCACCCAGATCAAGGGCAGGTTGGACTGCAGGTCCGCCGAGGTGGCGGGCAAGGTGGTGACGGTGGTCGCGGTCGGGGTGAACAGGTCGACCATGAACTGCTCGAAGTCGGGGAACTCCCCCGGTGCGGGATAGGTCGGCATCACGCTGCTTCCGGTGCCGGGCCGACTGTCACCTCGGCGCCGAGCGCGCCCTCGGGGGCACCCTCGGACGTCTCCGGCGGCGGAATGGCCGCGGCCACTGTCATCGCGACACCCTGGGCGAGGTTGGACAGCACATTGACATCGGCCTTCAACGTCGCGAGTCGCGCGACCACGGCCTGCACGTCGGTCTGGATGCGTTCGGCGAGACCACTGGGATCATCGGAACTGGGCACGAGATTCTCCAAATGTTGGGTTCACGGGTGATCCGTGGAAGCGAATGGTTCGGATTCGGTCCGGAGGCATCGACTGCGCTCTTGGACCCAGCGGGGGTTCCACGAACCCCGTTCTGGCACTGCGTGTTAAATACCGAGAAGCGGAAGCAACAGCGGAAGGATCACGCTGACAATTCTGAGGACATCGACGACGGCACCGAGCATTTCTCATCACCCCCTTTCACTCTTGCGAGCGGGAGCGCTTCAGCGCACGTGGCTCAGATAGGTTGCGAGTCGGTCGCGCAACGGGTCGTTGGTGAAAGTCGCACTGTGGGGGGCGGTCTTGATCACGTTGATGGTGGTACTCCGGTCGATCTCCGGTCTCATACGCCCTTTGGGGGTGCGCCATTGGGGCTGCGCCAGCTTCGGGGTGTTCTGGCGGCGGTTCCGCGATGCTGAGGACAGGGTCTGCACCACGGTGCTGACCGTGCTGGTCAACGCCGTGGCCGCGCCCGCGGCAGCGGCTCCGGCCGGGCCGGTGACGGCGCCGACCATAGCCGTGATGGCGGCTTCGCCACCTGCGGAGACGACTTCGTCCCGCGTGCCCTTGTAGATGTCGTACCAGTTGTGCCACTGCAGGAAAGGGAACAGCGAGCCGACCGGAGCCGTGGAGAGGAAGCCGCCGGCGTCGGTGGGACCGTGTTCATCCTCCACTTCGCCACCGGAAGCGTAGGCCTTCACATTGACCATTGCCTTGGTCGGGCCCTTCAGCGCACTGCGGGCAAGCGACGCCCACTGCAGGAAGGGAAGCGGTCGGCCGGGTTGTGAGACCGACAGTGCGCCATCGTCATAGCCTGTGCGGCGGCCTTCCCATTCGCCGTCGGCGAAACGCACGAACTGTGCGTCATCTCGTACATCTTCGAAAGACATTGTCGACCATCCATTTGGTTCTAGGCGGTGACCGCGGGTCGGTGCGCATTGAGCAGCACGGCGAGCCGGTCGCAGTAACCATCGGTTCGGTATCTGACGTTGTGGGCGCCGCCGCGGACGTAACCGTCCATCAGCGCGGCGGCCTGAGATCACAACTGCCAGTGGTGGATCGGGTCACGCCACCGGTCCCGGTGGTTCAGCTGCCAGCGGTTGCCGCGGATATGTTCGGCCAGTGCGCTCCCCCACCCGCCCAGGGCGGCGAAGCTGAAAGCCGACATGGTGTCGGCAAGCGTGGGAAGCGGCGAATCGGCAGGGCAGCAGTTGATTCCATCGGCGACGTGGGCTACTTGTATCCGAGGATCCCCACACGGTTCGGGGTAGCGCGGATTTCCGCGACCAGCGCCCGAGCGCCCCATCGCGACCGACTGTTCCTCGGAGCAACCGGCAAAGAGGTTCTGCGGATTGGAGGGACCGACACTGGCCGGGTAGTGGACGTCGGGGCCGATCAGGCACTTGCTGCTGTCGAGCCGGCGCGTGACGCACGAGAGCATATTCACCGGTGCGCCTCGCACGCTCTCCGGTGCCGCGACACGTCAGAACAGTGATCACGCCGTCGACCTTTCTGTGTTGCGGAACTCCCTGTGCGGGAATCCATTCGATGAGTTGGAGAAGTCCCGCCCCCGGAGTCGAGGGGAATGCTCCGGGGGCGGGACTATGACGCCCCTGCGCTGCGACGACGTCTGCGACCGCGGAACACCCGCGGGAGACGGGCGCGCAAGGGGCGGGGCATGCGGAACGCTCTCAACCCGCTTTTCAACCAGATAGTTGTTCGGGGGCGAGCCGCATGGGCTTGGAGTGACGGGCTATCAGCCCCGTCGAGATTGTTGTAATCGAGAGGTGAGAAACTTTGGAAGGAGTTCCGATTCGTTTCTTGCCTGTGGCTCAAGCCTACAACGGGGTATGTGACAACTCGCCGAAAAGCGACCAACAGTGCAGGTAAATAGTGGTTTGAACCACCCCGCGGTTTGCGGAGGCTTCATTCCTTGGATGGCCGCCGAGATCCGCCACGAACACGGCTCGGAGTGGGCGGCAATCGAGTCCGTCGCAGGCAAGTTCGGGATAGGTAGTGCTCAGACGTTCCACAACTGGATCCGAAAGGCGCAGGCCGATTCGGGGCAACGCGCCGGCGTGACCTCCGCCGCTGCGGCCGAGTTGCGCAAGTGAGAATCGAGAACTCGAGCGGCCAACGAGCTCCTGAAGTCTGCATCGACCTTCTTCGCGGCGGAGCTCGACCGCCAACGCAAGTGATCGCCGACTACATCGACAGCCACAGGGAGGAGTTCGGCGTCGAGCCGATCTAGTGAACATCCCCGTGGACATGGACGTGCGTCTCAAGTCTCGGTACGAGTCGTGTTCGCACCCGGATTGCGATCGAGCCGAGCATCCACCGCGATCGTGAACGGCCGGTCGCCGTGCTCGAGGAGCCATCGGTACTCGATTTCGCAGAACAACGTGTCACACCCCGGGTTCCGCTCCCGACTGGGCATCGATCCGATCAGGAGGTTTCCCGGGACCGGTCGCACCCCAGGCCGTCAGTACCGGGTGTTGCATCGACCAGTTGAACTCGCCCAGGTATACCCAGTCAGCAGCCGTCGATATCGGCGTGCAGGGATCGAGGTGCTTGATCGACGCGCTCGACGATCAGTCGTCGTCGTCCTCGTCCTCGTCGTCGTCCCATTCATCTTCGGGTTCGTCGGTCCATGCTTGGTGCTTGGGACTGACGAGGCGCATGGCGACGGACCCGAGCCCCGCCGAGAGGATGATCACCACGTTCGGCAGATCCCAACGAAGTTTCTTGACGATACCGGAGGTAACGGGGGTTCCCTCCCCGAATTCCGCGGCCATCGGCACGCTCAACTCACCCAGTAGCTCCGCCATCACCTCCGGCATCCTCGTACCAGGGTCGGCTACGTCGGTCACCCACAACCGTATGATTTGGAGGGGTCCCCAAATCAGTGACGCGTCGCCGCTGCGACGGTTGATGTCGAGGTTCGTCGTGAGAGTGGCTGCGTTGTCGGAGAAGCGCTCTGCCTGCCAGCCCGCGGCGGCGCAGAAGCGTTCGAGGTCCTCGGAGTCCCAGGTCCAGTCGAAATGGGCTGCCAGGCGCGCGGTCCGGACCGCGCCTTCGATGTCGGCGTGCATGATCAGGAATCTACCCTTCGATCGGTGTGGTTACAGGTGGGCCGCGGTGCCCCAGACCCGAAGATCTTCCGGCGACCACGCTGAGGTGTCGGGGCGGGTGGTGATGGTGACGTTGAGGCTTTCGTCGACGGGTGAGGGCTGGAACAGGGTCTGGTATATCGCTGGGATCGACGCGAGGGCAGGCAACGCGAGCATCGACAGACCGCTGAGGAAATCGGCTGCGGGTTTCACCAGGCCGTCGAACGGCGACCCGCCACCGCCCCCGGGTGATCCAGACACCTGGTGCACCGGACCCGCGAAAGGAACGGGGGACGCGACCGGCCTGAGGCCGAGCGGTGATGCCGCCGCTGGTGCGGGGATCCGGTATTTCGTGTTCGGGTCCAGTGCGGCGTCCCATTCCCACACGTTGCCGTTCGTGTCGGTCTTTCTGACCTTGTAGACGACGTTGGCACGGCCTTCTCGTAGCGCGTCGGCAAGGGCGGCATATTCGGGGGTGTTGAGTTTGGCGGCCAGGTCGGGGTCGTTGGCGAGGATGTCGTCGAGGTATTCCTTGGTGCCCTGCCCGACCCACTTTTCCTTGCCGTCGATCACGACCTTCCTTCGCCCCATCTTCAAGGCTCCGGGTTTGCCGCCCTTGGCTTCGATGATGTAGAGGGTGAGGTTGTTCGGGTCACTCATGTCGGCGGCGGCGATATCGACCCGGCCCTGCTCCCTGGGTTTGGGCTCACCAGGTTTGCGGGCCGGAGGACGCTCACCACCGATCAGAATGTTCCTCTTCGCCTCAGCGGGCAGGCCGTCACGACCACCGATCATGCCCAGTTCCGCCTTCTCACCGGTGAGAGCGTTATAGGAATCGATCCGTGTTTCGACCAAATTCTCTAGATGAACCCGGTCCGCGTCGCTAACCCCGGAGTTCTTAAGCCCTTCCAGGATGTCGTCCAGGTCTTGTCGTTTGATGAGTCCTTCGAGTTGTTTACCGCCTCCCAGTTTGATTCCGAGCCCGTCAGCAACCTGCTTAATATGGAGTTTCTCATAGAAATTCGATTCACTGCCCTTGAGGCTCGCGAATCGATCCTCTTCGAGCTCAATAACGGACAGTTGCGAATCGATTTCCTCAACCGCCTCCTTAGAGAGTGCCTGTTGTTTACCACTGGCCCCGTTGGTGGTGTGGTAGAGGCTCATCTGGTCGTCGACGTAGCTCTTCGTCTTCGATTCCGGATTGCCGGAGGGCTTCTTCAGCCCCGGCGCCTTCGCCTCCGCGCCGCCGCCATTTCCGTGCTGGCCGGGGCTTCGTCTCGGAATTATGGAACGACCCGGGTTCGGCCCTACATCGAGCATGCCGAGGCCATCCCACTCGTCGGCTAGGGGATTCCTGAGGCCGGGACCACGGACAGGGCCGGGACCACGGACGGGTGGGATGGTGCGTGGTGGCGCGACCGCCACGGGGGCCTCGATGCCGGGGGTGTGCCAGGGCAGCTCCTCGGGTTTCGGGTAGTCCACGATGCTGGGGCGAGAACCAACTGCTGCACCGTCGGCGAGGAAGGGCGTAGGTACGTCCGGGATCGCCTGTGCCACACCGGGTAACGCTCTGATGGGAAACTGGGAAAGCCCGATGGTCGCTTGTGCGGCAACCTCGGCTTCCGCGACTGTCAGCGCCTCGGGTGCGGCCTCGAGTCCCTTTTCGGCCCACTTCACGACACCGGCGCCTACCTTGCCGGCTACCTTGCCGATCCCGCGCCCGATCAGGGTGCCGACACCCGGGACGAAGGTCAGAGCGGTCATCGTGCCGCCCCAGACGGCTTGTCCCCAATTGCCGTCCTCGATACCCTCGGCGAAGTCTTTCAGGCCGGTGAACTCACCGGCCAGGTTGCGGAAATCTTCCCCCCTTTGACCCCGCTTGGAGGACTCACCGAGTTTCGGCTCGTACGGGGTGTCGTCGGGGGTCAGTGATGTGTTCGGGTCGGCCGAATACATCCTGGGTGTGTTCTCGAGTTGCTTGGCCTGTTGAGGAGACAGGAGCCCGATCTCGGCGCGGGCGAGTCGACTACGGGCGTCAAGGGACTTTTGTAAGATCTCATTCTGTGCCTGAGCAGGGCTCAGGCCCTGTGCGAGTAGACCTTTGATCTTCGGGTCGTCGACCGGCAGGCATAGGATCTGCGCCGCGATCTGATCGTCGTCCTGTTGCTTCTTGGTATAGGCATTCTTCTCGAGCCGGTGCTGGGCATCACTACGCAACTGAGTGCTGCGCTCGTCCAAATTGCCTGTAGTCGAGGCCAAACTCAGGTCGTTCGCCAGCTGCGCCGCGCTGTAGTCGAGCCTGGGCATCACGATGCTGCCGTCAGCGAAGGCAGGCAGCGCGGATTGGTCCCAGTGCGCGTTCAATCGTGCGGTCGCGTCCTGGCGGGCGGCTGCCTCCGCCGCCAAACCGGCCTCGGTGTACGGGCCCTGCACACGAGGACCGTTGAGCAAGGCCAGATCCCGGTCGCGGTCGGCGGGCGTGTACGCCGCGTCCGTGGCGAACAGCCCCGCCATCTGCTCGGGTGAGATCGCCAACCCGGGAGTGGACACCACCCTTGGGCTCCCGTTGGGAAGGGCGACCGTGGTCGTCTCTCCGATCAGTCCGTTCACCATCCTGGCCTGATCTGTCTGGACAGTGGTGCCGCTGGGCAAGGTCACCGGCTGGCCTGTGGGTGTCTCGTCCTGCATATACGCCAGCAAGTCCTCCGTACCACCGGCCGGCGGCGGCTGCTGCGGTTGGCTCGCCGGTCCCTGCACCAACATCAGATCCGCCAAGTTCTGCTGCTCTTCGGTAAGAGGCGCCGGGGTGGCGGGCACAGGGGTTCGGGGCTTGCCCCGACTCTCGGCGAGAGTCGGGCCATAAACTGGAGGGTTGGGTGCCATGGGAGTACCTCGGTGTTTCATGAAAGAGGCCGCACCCCAAGGTGGGGAGCGGCCGAAGAAGGGAGGGCGGAAGAGGAAAGCGCGGTACCCGACCGAAGGGGTATCTACCGGTGCGGAGTCGATGGGATGTCGGTCATGTGGACCGCGGTGTGCTCAAAGGAGTGAAATGGGTTGGCAGCCAAGGCCGTTTCGCCCGAACACGCCAGGCCGGAAGCGAAGAGAGGACATGAAAAGGCCCAAGCAGCCTGCGTCGGAAACACTGCTTGGGCAATGTGATTCATGACCAGTCGAAGTGTTCTCGAATCTCGATCGGCCACCACGGACCACCTCACACCGAGGGCATCAGCCCATCGCGTGTTTTGTGACAGCCCTATGGAAAGCGACCAACAGTGCAGGTAGAGTACTGTTTCGGCAACCTGCTTCGGCAGGCCGCGTGGCCGGTCTGTGCCCAGCGGGATTGCCCGGGTTTTGGTTGACTTCTGACTGGTGAGGATGCGTCCTTGGCCAGTCGAGTTCGAGGCCCTCCACTACCGCAATCACGAACTCAGTAGGTCTCCGGACTCGCCGGGGCGGTTCACCCCTATCCGGAAATGGCTTTCCGTCCGGACCGACACCGATCATGTCGTATGGATTGACATTCGCTGGTTTGCTGGGGCCGGGTGCGGATGGGCCGGTCGGCTTCCAGGAGTTACTGGTTCCGGAGACATGAGGGTTCTCGCTGTTTCCTGCGCGAGGACGCGACCACAGAGCAATTCACCGAACTCCGAGATGACGGCGATCATGCGGCGAAGCGTCTGGCGGGATCGATCCGGCACAAGATCCCTCAGCAGGGAGTCGGATCAGAAAGAGGAGTAGTCCCGCCCCGGGGCATGTGCCGGCCCGAGGGCGGGTTACCTGGGCGCCCCCGGGCGGCGGCGTCTGCGACCGTGGACTTGCACGGGAGACGGATGCGCAACGGGGCAGGCCTGAGCGGACGCCAGGCCCGGCGGCTGTTCAGCGGAGCTTTGGGCGATGTCGCGCGGGGCGGGGCGCGTGGGGGTTAGGGGGCGGGCGGGATGAAGCGGCTTTCGAACTTGTCCAACCGGCCGATGACGTCAGCGAGGGCGTCGACAAGGGTGTGGCCGCCGAGCTGCGGCCAGCCGGCGTACTGGCCCAGGTCACGTTGGCCCAGGCCGCAGAGCTGTTCGCGGATGTCCTTGACATCGCTACTAATCGGGCCGCAGAACTTGGTGATGAAGTCCTGGAGCTGGGTGACTTCTGAGGCGCTCATCGGCGCGTCCTTTCTCTCAAGGAAGGCCGCTACGTCGCGGCGGAATTCGTTCATGTCGATGCCGGCAGGGTCGATTTTTCCCTCTCGGCTGTACTCCCGGTGGGCTACGCAGTCATCGGCGGTGCGGCCGATGCGTCCCAGAATGGCGGCGCAGCCGCGTTTGTAAGCGTCGAGCTGGGCTGGGGTCCAGTCGGTTCCGTCGCCGCGGGAGACGGCTTCGATGCCGATCACGTGGTAGTTGGCGTTGTCGGTGGGCCAGCCAGGCCAGGAGCCGCGGCCGGCGTGCCAGCAGACGCCCGCGGCGATGACGCGGAAGGTGCCGTCACGTTCCAGCACCAGCTGGGCGAGGGGGCCGTCCAGGTCGGGGCGGCCGTACTGGACGATGCGCCAGTCCTCGGTGCCGCCGCCGGCGGTGTGGTGGCACAGCACGCCGCGCAGGTCGCGGAAGTCGCCGTGGCCCCGGTCACGCCAGCCTTCGTGCTCGATCACCCGCAGGCCGGCCGCGCGCAGCACGTCAGCCAGCCAGATCGGGTCTCCGGTCCAAGACATCGGGTATTTCCTTTGCTGTGTGTATTCGTTTGCAGGGACATTCAGTGGCCCTGCAGCACTGAACGTGTGGAAGAGGGCGTGACTCCGCGGGCCGGCCAGGAAAGTGGCGCCGACTCGGTGGAGGACGAGCCAAGGAAGCGAATGATGTTGGCAGACAACGGCACAAACATCGTATGACGGAAATGACATCGAAATATGTTGCTATACAACAGATCTGCATCCACAACAATCCGACGGCCCAAGCCTATCAGCGGGTCCGTGACGAATCCGGGAAAACTGGCCAACACCCCAGGTAAATAGCCATTTTGAATCGTCCCGGTGAGTCTGGAGACTAACGAGTTCCCTATCCGACAGACTCCTGTGAGACGCAGGACCTGGCCGAGTTTTAGCGATGAGCCGGACCGCGTACCAGGCCTGGCAGGCAGAAACCGTCGAGGACCTCCTCTCGCTGGTGGGTGCGGTGACCGCGTGCCGGCTGGTGGGCCGTTCGCGGGCCACCCATCACCGGCAGGCCAACCCGAAGCCGTCGATGCTGGGCCCGCGACGCAGGCCACAGCACCCGGGCGAGCTCACCGCGACAGAGCGTGAACCAGGTCTGGGCGCGTGAGCTTGACGAGGGCCGCTACTACTGTTCGGCCCGGACGATGTACCGCGTCCTGGCCGCCGCGGGCAATCCCGGAACTGGTCGCGACCGGCCCGAATGCCATGTGGTCGTGGGACATCACCAAGATGCGTGGGCCGTCCAAGGGGATCTGGTACCACGCCTACGTCGTCATCGACATCTACTCCCGCTACGTGCTCGGCTGGCGCATCGAGGCCGTCGAGGACGGTGACCTGGCCGCCTAACTGGTCGCGGACATCGTCGCCGAGCAAGGCACTGCGCCGGGTCACCTGCACGCCGACGGCGGGGCGGCGATGACCTCCAGGCCGCTGGCCTCGCTGCTGGTCGACCTCGACGTGCGCCGGTCCCACAACCGGCCCCGCACCAGCAACGACAATCCGTTCAGCGAGGTGCAGTTCAAGACGATGAAGTACATGCCCGACTACCCAGAGCGGTTCGCGTCCATCGGCGAGGCGCGAGCATGGATGCATGCCTTCACCAGCTGGTACAACCACGAGCACCGCCACAGCGGCATCGGGCTGCACCCGCGCCAGCGTCCACTACGGCACCGCCGACGGAATCCAGCACGCTCGTCAGCGGACCCTGGACGCGGCCTACGCCGCCCACCCCGAGCGGTTCCACCGACGCCCGCAGGCACCCACACCGCCCGCACGCGTCACCATCAACGACCCCGCCACACGCGAGGTAAGAACTCCAGCAACAAAATTGGCTGGACACGTCTCATTTGACTTGACATCTACCGGTCACACCGCCCCGATCGCAGGGGACGGACGGCCCTTGGCCGGATCCGTCAACCTGCGACCCGGCTGCAGGGCAACCCGGCCCGTGCTCGCGCCGCAGGGGTGAACGGTAATCTCGCAACTATGACATACGAGTTGGACCCGCAGACCCCCGACGAGTTCGATGGTGACATCACCTCGACCTTGGATTCGGGACTGGTAGGTACGGCCGGCTACCACGGGCGATCAAACGGCATCCCCCCAAGGGCCGGTGATTTGTCCGACCTGAACGAGGACGACAAGCGCCTGTACGACGAGTTCCTGGCCACTCTGAGGTAACGGCGGCAACATACGCACGAATCCAGCAACCCATGAGGTCTCCATAGATCCAATTTCGAACGAGGTGTCAGCAACAATGGCCAGCCGCAGGGCCAGCAACCGGTACGACGCGCGCGTCCAGGCGGCGAAACTTGACGTCACGATCGGCCATGCCGGCTTCGCAGCACCGATCGTCATCTGGCAACCCGAGTTCCGGGCGATACTAGTCACCGCGGACCTGACCCCAGTGGATCGTCGAGAAGCACTCGCCCACGCGCTCGCGCACGCGCAACTGGAGCACTCGGAGACAGTCCGAAAAGCACGTGCCGGCCGCGAATCTCGTCAGAGGGTGGAACTCCGCGTTTACGAGCTGGCGTGTCGCAACCTGATACCTATCGCGGATCTCAGAGATGCACTCGCGCGTTATATCAGCGTCAAGGACGTTGCCGACTGGCTCCAGGTGAATCCCGATACGGTGCGCTATCGACTCCACCACCTGTCGCGCACGGAACGGCGAGTGCTGCCCCCGGACATCCTGAATCGTCTCGACTGGTATGCAGACGCGAAGTACCCGCTGCCGGTCAGCTGCATCTGGACCAACTCCGCGCCGCTGCCGGCATACCGGAAGCTGCCCGAGGTCCTCAGACAATTTCGGTAGTCCCAATGACAGATGTTCCCTGAAATCTGTTGCGAATCAGGCCGATCGGCGATGGTCCCCCTGCGGCAGCGCACAGAGTTCGATCACGTCGCCCAGCCGGTACACGGTGCCGTTTCCTACTACATGGCCAGTCAGCTTGCCTCGACGGGCCCACTGCCTGATCCGCTCGGCGGAGATGCGGTCACCGGAGCTGTCGGACAGCAGCCTCGCGAGTTGAGCCGCCGTACCCATGATTTCGTAGGCCTGGTCCATCATTTCACGGCGGCGACGCCGCACCGCGACGACGGTCCCGCAGCCCTCGCATCGGACGAGGTCGGCATCGGACTGGGCGGAGAGTCCCCGGCCGCACTCACAGTTGCCAACACCGACACGAGATTCCGGGCGGTCGATCGTGCGATATCCCAACCGAATAGCCCTGGACAATGCGGCATCCAATCCGACGAGGGCATCCGAGTCATCGGGAATAGGGGGCAGGTGACGGATGAGGAACTGGCACTGCTCTATCGCGGTGACCGGAGCACGCTGCGCGATGGCAGCCGAGACCTTCGCGGCATAGTTGGTCAGCACCCCCGCGATGTCTCGGTGCGCTTTCGCGGCACCGCTATTGAACGGCAGGACCTGCTCAGCTCACGTCGTGCGCACATACCCCAGCGAACCCGCGGAGGTGATGGCGTCTGTGCGACTGAGAGTGATATCGAGTTCCGCCAACAGCGTTGGGACGACCTCGAGGGCCGCCATGACAGCGGCGCGACGCTCGGAGGTGAGATGTTCGGTGTACATATGACCTTCTTGACTAGGCGATCAGATCCTGCGCCGCCGCGGGTTGCTGCGGGTTGTATCGGACATACACGACTCCTGCGCGCACCTCCGACTCGAAGCCCGGACCGAACGCGGCCGCCATTCCGGTGCGGAGACGATGTTTGGTGGAGTGCGGGTATCGCGTCGGCCACGGGTACATCGCCCACCGCCCAGGACGACTGCGCAACTCTTCGGCAAACTGCCGATTCTCGCGTTCACGGGCACGGGTCTGCGGAGGAGGCAGCTGGACAGGGTTGGTGGACATGAGATTCCTTCTGGATGCACAGCGCAAGTCGGGGATCACCGATGCCACCTGGACGGGCACCAACCCTCGCGACAGCGCCGTCGCGGGGCGCGACGCAGCACCCAGGTTACAATGACACATGCAACTCTGCAATATATGCAGCGGCACCGGGCCGACGAAGCGGCCTATTGCCCTTCCCACCAGGCGTTTGAACACACTCAATCGAAGATGTATTAGATGTGTGTAATTGTTGGTAATGATATAGAATCGGATGCATGAGCAATCGTCAAAGCGCCCCGGTGCCCAGGGAGGTCAGCGAGGCGATCCGTAGCGCGAGGCAGGCCAAGGGCCTGTCCCGTGATGCTGCAGCACGAGCGGCCGGGGTCAGCGTCAGCCTCTGGACGCAGGTCGAATTGGGCACCCAGTACAAAGGCGAGAAGAAGGTCGACGCCCGAACCACAGCGCGCACACTCCAGGCCATGGCCGAGGCCGTGGGGGTGGATCCTGCGCCATTGCTGCGCAAGACGGGATTGGACAAGCCCGCGACCGGCACCCCATCCACTTCGCGTCCGCAGCCCGTCCTTGACTTGACGGGATTGTCGAATGAGGACCTGGGCATGGTCGCCGCGTTCGTCGCCGGCCTCAGAGCGCGCTGAATTTCCTACATTGACTACAAGTTCGGTGCATACAACTTGCAATTCATGTTGTAGCCTAGCGCTATGAACGATCAACCACCTTGCCTTGGACTACCTGGATTCCTGCGGCCCAAGGACACGAGCGGCTGGCAGGTACTGCCGGCAACCATCGCTGCGAAGGCGCTGTGTCAGGACAGATGTCCGCGCGACATCTTCCTGGCTTGCGCGCGTTCAGCTTTGACCGCCGGGACCTGCTTTGGGGAAGAAGAGCCCCGCGTCGCTGACGGCGTGGTGATGGCGGGAATCGTCTGCCGCGGCGATGCCCTGACCGAGAAAGCGCTCCGCCGCGTAATCAAGCAACTCGCGCAAGCGCCGACGGCGCGCCCTACCCATTGCCGGAATTGCCACAAGCCTATGACCACGCGCCGTGGCAAGCTGGTCGGCCACGTCGTCCATGAAGGGGGCGGAATGTGCACAGGGTGCCGCCGTGCAGAGCAACGATCTGCGTGACTCGACGCACAGTGCAGCACTTGCGACCACAAGCCGATCAACCTCTTTCCGGGTCGATCACCGACGACTCGTAGCCTAGGCCCGCGACTGTGCCTGATTCGGTCCAAAGTGGGACAGTGCAGGTAAACAACCATTTCGGTGTGGCCCGCTCCGCGTGTCGGTTCAATGCTTCGTTGCAAGGAGTGCGCGGGCGCTGGATCGGCGCAGTTTGCCGGAGGTGGTTTGGGCAGGGTTCCGGGCGCAAGAACGGTCACCGTCCGGGGAGGGATGCCCACGGCTTTTGAGACCGCTGTGCTGATGGCGCGTCGCAGTTGCAGGGTGGGGGCCTCGTCGTTGTGGTGGGCGGATTCGGCGAGCACGGCGAATCCTTCGCCGGGGCTGCCTGCGGCGAAAGTTGCCGCGATGGCGTTGGCGGTGCGGACGCCGGCAACGCGTTCGGTGGCCCGTTCGATATCGGTCGGATACAGGTTGCGCCCAGAGATGATGATGACGTCCTTGCGGCGTCCGCAGATCACGGTTTCACCCTCCTCGGTAAAGCATCCGAGGTCACCGGTCTGAATCCAGCCATCGGCATCCTGGGCGGCGACGCTCCCGCGGGCGGTGAGGTATCCGCTGGTGATGCTCTCGCCACGCAGTTCGAACTCGCCTACCTGCCGGATCGCGAGCGGGGTACGCGTGTCCGGGTCGACGACCCGCACCTCCATCCCGGACAGCGGCTTTCCGAGTGTGGGGTAGGCGGGACCATCGGCCGCGGATGCGGCGATGCCTTCGACTTCAAGCACCTGCCGGTCGACATGGTCGGCCCGCAGACGGTGATGACGACGGCCTTGGGGTCGCCGGTGGTCCCCGAGGACAGATGTAGCAGAGCCGCATCGTCCTCGGCCGGCATCAATGGTTCGGCGTCTGGACCCGTAGCGAGGTCGCCCATTTGTAGCACCGATACAGCCAGCCTGCCTTCGGGCAAGGCGGCTTCGAATGGCGAACCCACGACCAGCACCGCAGCCTCGATAGTCCCCAGCACGCGCTCGGTCTCTGTGACCCACTGGCCTAGGTCGGTGCGGGAGGTGGGCTGCTGCGGCATCCTGAAGGCCCCACCACGCATCCAGATCGCCTGCACCAAATGGGCAACATCTCCCGCGCCCCCCTGCACTTGCCCGCACTGTGGGAAGGATTGCTGCGCGGTGTGACCGGGGCCACCTATCGTCCAGGTCACAGAAGATCAGTGACCAGAGAACGGGACACACCTTGGACCTCGCGCAACGGATCGCCGCCCTCGAAGCGATCGAAGCGATCAAGAACCTCAAGCACCGATACTGGCGGGCGTGCGACGGCAAGGACCCGAAGTCCTTCCGCGCCTGCTTCATCCGTTCGGGAGCGAACATCGACTACGGCCGGCTCGGCGCGTTCGACGACGTCGAGCCGATGGCCGAGATCTTCGAGAAGATCGCCCTGCACCGGGTCGGCGGCAAGCACGTCATCCTCGACATGCACCACGGCATGCACCCCGACATCACCATCACCGGCGAGGGCACCGCGACGGGGCGGTGGACGCTGCGCTTCCGTCAGTTGAACCTGCTCGAGAACACCGAGACCGTCTCGACCGGCGAATACGACGACGAGTACGTGCTCGAGGACGGCGAGTGGCGCATGTCGAAGTGCCACTTCACCGAGACCTGGTCACTGACCCGCCCGCTCTCCCCCGACGCCGTGGTGTCCGAGGGCAAGTTCGCGGGGGTGGCGCAGTGAATATTCATGAAGCAACGAGTGAGCGGCGGGTCGCCCTCGTCACCGGCGCCAGCCGAAGCGTCGGCAAGGGCATCGCGCTCGCCCTCGGCTCGGACGGCTGGACGGTCTACGTCACGGCCCGCGGCGAGGTCGGGACCGACGGCCCCCTCGACGCGACGGCGGCCGAGGTCACCGCGCGCGGCGGCACCGGGATCGCCGTGCAGTGCGACCACACCGACGACGCGCAAATCGAGGCGCTGTTCGCCCGCATCGCCGACGAGCAGTCCGGGAGGCTGGACCTGCTGGTCAACAACGTCTGGGCGCACCCAAAGGGTTTCGCCGGCTTCTCCGACCCGTTCTGGAAGCGTCCCATCAGCGACTGGGACACGCTCATCGGCGTCGGACTGCGCGCGCACTACGTCGCCAGCGTCGAGGCCGCCAAGCTCATGGTCCCGCGCGGTTCCGGCCTCATCGGCAACATCTCCTCGTTCGGCACCCGCGGCTACCTGCACTCGGTGCTGTACGGGATGTCCAAGGCCGGCCTCGACAAGATGGCGGCGGACATGGCGGTCGAACTCAAGGGCACCGGCGTCACGGCCCTGTCCTTCTGGCCCGGACTGGTGCGCAACGAGGCGATGCTGGCGAGCGGGATGGAGAGCTTCGCCGGCTTCCCCCTCTCCGAGGCGGAGACCCCCGAGTTCATCGGCCGGGTGATCGTCGCCCTCGCCAACGACCCGGAGGTCGGCAAGCTCAGCGGGAGCACCCAGATCACCGCGGAGACCGCGCTCGAGTACGGGATCACCGACGTGGACGGCGCCCAGCCGGCCTCGCACCGCGCCGCGTTCGGCGGCGGTCCCCTGTTCTGACACCGACGCCACCCAGGGTGGTGAATCCATCACCCTGGGTGTCTCCCGCCCCACCGCTTGGGGGCCTGTCCGCACCCTCCCCCTCCGACGAGACTTTGAGACCAGAGCAGTTCCCGGTCACCGAAGTCCGAGTCGAGGGAGAGTTTCGTGAACCAGCCAGTGCAGCCCACCAGCATCTCCGGTTGCGGTACCCGGGCGCGGGTCATCGCGCTCTCCGCCGCCGCGCACTCGGTCTGGTTCTCCCAGCGCGTCTCCGGTGACGCGCCGATCTCCGTCGCGCAGTACGTCGACATCCGCGGCGCGCTCGACATCGACCTGCTCATGGACTCGGTCCGATGGGCGGGACGGGAATTCGGGGCGGGACGGCTGCACGTGGTCGAGGTCGACGGGTTCCCGTACCAGACCCTCGCCGCCGCCGCCGACGACTTCGTCGCCGCGGTCGACTTCCGCGGCCGGGTGAACCCGGTGGCCGCCGCACAGCAATGGATGCGCGAAGAACAGTCCCGCCCGGTCGACATGTCGGCCGACCAGCTCATCGTCGCGGCCGTGCTGCGGATCAGCGAGGTGCACACCTACTGGTACGTGCGAGCACACCAGGTCGCCCTCGACGCCTACGGGCTGCGCACACTGATCGAACGCTCCGCCGAGCTCTACACCCATGCATTCGTCGGCGCCTCCGCCAGCCCGTCCGAGGCTCTCGACCTCGAGGCCGTGGTGGCATCCGACGCGACCTACCGGACATCCGACCGTTTCGAGCGCGACCGCGAGGCCTGGGCCGAGCATCTCGCAGGCGTCCCGGATCCGGTCACGTTCGCAGGCGCGGCGGCACCGGCACAGTCCGAGCCCGTGGTGATCGGCGGCGAGCTGGCGCCCTCGGGCCCCGGTGCCGCCCTGTCGGCGCCGACAGTGGTCGCCGCGTTCGGGGCCTTCCTGGCGCAGCACACCGGACGAGACGAGATCACCGTCACGCTCCCGACCCCCGCCCGGGGCACCGCGGCACTGCGCCGCTCGGGTGGATCGCTCGCCAACGTGGTCCCACTGCGCCTGTCCTCGGGCGCGGGGATGACGGTCGGCGACGCGAGCATGGCGGCGGGCCGGGAACTCGCGGGAGCACTGAGCCGTCAGCGCCACCGCCAGGAGGACATCGCACGCGAGGTCGGCGTGATCGGAGACCGCGCGGCCTCCTTCGGCCCCACCATCGAGCTGATGCTCGCCGACAGCGAGGTCCCGCTCGGACCGCTGGACGGCGCGCTCCACGTCCTGACCACGGGCCGGGTCGACGACCTGACCGTCCGGGTCCGACCGGGCGCGGTCGAGGGCGCCACCCGGATCGACTTCCTGGCGAACCCGGACCTGTACTCGGAGACCGAACTCCGCCGGCTGCACCAGCGGTTCCTGGTCTTCGTCGAGGGCTTCCTCGCCGCGGACGCGGACAGCCCGCTGTCAACGGTCGTCTGACCCCACCCACCGCGGCGGTGGGTGAGGGTGCTGGGCGGTCAGGCTGCGAGTTCTTCGATGTCGTACTTGACGTTCCTGTCGCTGATGAGCAAAGCGAATCCGAGTCCGAGGGCGGCGCCCGCGAGTCCGAGCGCGACCCCGCCAAGGGCGAGCCCGACGCCGAGCGCCGCCCCGCCGAGGCCGATGATGAGTCCGAGCATGATGAATCTCCTCAATGAATGGCTGGTTTCCGGGCCCGTGCGTACGGGTGGGGCATCACCGGAATTCCAGAACGCGTGAACACGCGCGGTCCACCCGAGAGCTCAGACGTACGAACTCCATCGAAATCACCTCGGCTGCGAACGTCCTCAGAAGACGCCGTCGAATTCGGCCCGACACCCGTCGCGGTCACGGATCTGTGCTCTGGGCGGCTCCTCGAGCCCGGTGTCGCGCCCGCAGCTCGCTACCGAGCGGTGCGCAGCCCGGCCGCAGTGCCCGCGCCGAGCAGGCTCAGCACAACTGCGACCACGAATGCACCTACGTACGCCGAGCGGTCCTGGCCGCCTGCGACGAGCACGGCGGTGGTGACCGGCGCGCTGATCGCCGACCCGATCGTGCGGATCACGCTGTTGAGGCCGCTCGCCGCCGCCATCTCGGTCGGCGGCACCAACACGGCCAACAGCTGCGCACAGATCGCGTATCCGAGTCCGTTCCCCAGGCCGATAAGACTGAAGAACACCACTAGCGACCAAATCTGAGTGGGCCACACGGCCATCCCGGCCGCTCCGAGCCCCATCAGCACCATCGCCGCAACGGCCGGCGTCCGCAGGCCGAACCGCGCGGTGATGCTCGAAGCAATCCGCCCGCCGAGGAAGACCATTACCGCCGACGGCAACAGTGCCAGCCCGGTCTGGACCACCGTGAACCCGCTGCCGTAGCCAGTTGCATGCGGGGCCTGCAAGATGCGCGGGATGCACAGATAGAAGACGTACGGAATGAAGCCCAGCACGAGGGTGACCAGGCTGGTCAATGCCATCGGCGCGTCCACGAGGCTGCGGACGTCCACCAGCGGGTTCGGCTGGCGGAGTTCAGCTACGACCAGCGCCACCGCCGCGAGCAGTGCGACTGCGAACAGCCCCAGGGTCGCCGGTGCCGTCCAGCCCCAGGTGCCGCCCTGCGTCGTCGCGAGGAGCAGCGCGACCAGTGAGCTGCTGAGGAGCACCGTACCGACCCAGTCGGTCCGTGATGCGACCTCGGCGCTTTCAACCTGCGGCACCCATCGCGCCACCATGGCCAACGCAACAAGGATCAGGATGCCGGTACCGACGAACAGCCACTGCCAGCTCAGGTACTCCAGGATCAGTCCGCCGAGGACGAGCGCAGCACCCGCGCCGAGACCGAGCATGCCGGCGACCCAGCCGATGCCGGCCGCCATGGCGGGACCCGACAGGTTACGCCGCAGCACCGCCAGCGCCAGCGGGAAGGCCGCCGTGCTCACACCCTGCACCATGCGCATCACCACCAGCATCTCGATGGTGCTGGCGAGCGCGGCACCGAAGGTGGCGGCCGCGAACACCACCAGCACGGCCAGCAGGACGCGCTTGTCGCCGTATCGGTCGCCGAGAGACCCGATCACCGGAGCGAGCACCGCCCCTGCCATCAAATAGGCGGTGAGGATCCACCCCGTCGCCGGAACCGAGGCGCCGAAGGTCTCGCCGAGCACCGGCAGCGCCGGTACCAGGAGCGTCTGCATCATCGAGTAGATCAGCACGGTGAAGGCCAGCGCCACCACGAGCAGTCCCGGGTGCACCGATGTCGACGACGCACGTGAATGCTTCGGCGACGACGCACGTGAGTGCTTCGGCGCAGTCAGTGGCATGTTCATGGAGGTCCCTTCGGAGCAACGAGCTTCTCGGCCATATGGATGCAAATCGGAACGGAGCGTTCCGGTCCGAAATCAGAACACGGATTGATAGCCTCTGGCAATGCGACAGGACGAGATGCACGGACCCGACCGGGCCCCGACCGGGCCGGGACGGGCCCGGGAAGCACGGTCGAACGACATCGGCGTCTTGCGCGCCGCCCGCGAGATATTCGCCGAGCGCGGCTGGGATGCACCGGTTTCCGCGATCGCCGACCGGGCCGGAGTAGGCGTCGGCAGCATCTACCGCCGATACCGCACCAAGGAGGAACTCGCCCAGTCCCTGCGTGTGTATGTCATCGATCACCTCACCCAACTGGCCCGTGACTGCGTCGCGCGCACCGACCCCGACCAGCGACTACTCGAGGTGTTCTTCCGTCGCCATCTCGCCGAGTTGGACAGCCCGCTCATCCCGACACTCGGCGGACACCTCCCCCGCGACCCAGAAGTGGACCGGGCCACCGGGGACCTTTCGTCGGCACTCGAGGCACTGATCGACCTCGCCCGCGACCGAGGCCAGGTACCGGACAGCTTCACCGCTGCCGACATAATGCTCATGACGGTGCACCTGCGTCCCCGGCTGCCCACGACCACCGAACGCGCCCGCGAACTGCACGAGCGCTACCTCGACTTCATGCTGATGGGGATCGCACACGCCGCGGACCGCGCGGAGCATGGGCCGAGCTGGGACGAGTGGTATGCGATGTGGCAGCCGAACTGACCGCCGCCGTCGCAGACCGCACTCGGCCGCCCCTATATTGGGCGGTGGGCGTGTCTCGAACCATCCCGTTTCACCCGGATGACTTCATGCACAACCAATTACCTGGAAACCGGATGCTCTAGTCCCCCTCCGCGGCGATCCAGCTTTCCGTGGCCATCCCGCGCCCGCCCGGGGCATCGAGGTGCTCCGCCAGCACCGGACCGATCACCGCGACCGCCTCTGGCTCGATCATCTGGTTGTGTTCGCAGTCCACCTCGATCTCCAGGAGCTCGCCGGTGATCGCCTGCCGCCATTCCTGGGCGGAGTGCCCGCTCTCCGACCTCACCGCGGAGAAGAACAGCAGGTCACCGTCGAAGAGCGCCGGGCTGAACCGGGACATGTTCTCGGCGGAATCGGCGAAGCCGTCGGCGATCCGCTCGAGGTGCGCCGCGGTCAGTCCCATGTCCTGGCCCAGCGAATCGTTCAGAAGCTCGGCGGCGCGCTCGTAGGTCAGGCCGCCGTTGCCCGTGTCCTCGGCCTCGAGGCCGAGGCCGGCGAGCAGTTCCTCGGCAGTCAGCCGCGGCTGGACGGGCTCCCCGGTCACCGCGTAACTGTCCAGGAGGGCCAGGGTCGCCACCTCGTTGCCTGCCCCGCGCAGTTCGACCGCCATCGCGTGCGCCACACACCCGCCCAGTGACCAGCCCAGCAGGTGGTACGGGCCCTGCGGCTGGATCGAGCGCAATTCCTCGACGTAGCGGTGCGCGAGCTGCTCCACCGAATCGAAGTGCACGCCCTCGCTGATGGTCGGCAGCTGCAGTCCGTAGACGGGCCGATCCGCGGTGAGCTGCGCGACCAGGCCGGCGTAGCCCCAGGACAGACCGATCCCGGGGTGCACACAGAACAGCGGCGCCTTGCTACCGGTCGCGCGCAGGGAGATCACCACCGACAGCGCCTCTTCGAGGCCCGACGCGCCGACCCCTGTGACCTCACCGTCCAGGTCCGCGATGCGCCGGGCGAGACCCGCGGGTGTCGGATCGAAGAACATCAGTTGCAGCGGGATCGGCCTGCCGAGCCGCTCGTGCAGTTCCGCCATCACCCGGGTGGCGACCAGCGAGTTCCCGCCGAGGTCGAAGAAGCTGTCGTCGACGCCCACCCGCTCGAGGCCGAGGATCGCCTCGAAGGCGCCGACGACGGCCTCCTCGAGCGGACTGCCCGGCGCCCGGAACCCCTCCGCCCGCGCCCCGAATTCGGGCGCGGGCAACGCATTTCGGTCGAGCTTTCCGACCGGTGTCAACGGGACCTCGCTCAGCACGCGGATCGACGAGGGCACCATGTACCCGGGGAGGAACGCCGCGGCGTGGGCCTTGACCTCCCCCGGCTCGAGGGTGACGCCCTCGTGCGGGAGCACGTACGACACCAACACTGTGTCGCCGGTGGGTCCGGCGTGCCCGATCGTGGTCGCGAAGCTGACCCCCTGGTGACCCATCAGCACGGCGTCGATCTCGCCCAGCTCGATCCGGAACCCGCGCACCTTGACCTGGAAGTCGCTGCGGCCGAGGTAGTCGAGGGTGTGGTCGGGCAGCCATCGCACGAGGTCCCCGGTCCGGTACATCCTCGACCCATTCGCTGAGACATTCCCCGTCGCTTCGCTCGCCCCGCGGAACGGATTGGCCACGAATCGCTGGGCCGTCAGCCCGCCCTTGCCGTTGTAGCCGCGAGCGAGGGCGGGACCGAACACGTACAGCTCGCCGGACACCCCCATCGGTACGGGCCGCAGGCGGGAATCGAGCACCGCCACACCGAAACCGATTGCG
Source organism: Rhodococcus sp. OK611 (assembly GCF_003050885.1). NCBI lineage: Bacteria > Bacillati > Actinomycetota > Actinomycetes > Mycobacteriales > Nocardiaceae > Rhodococcus > Rhodococcus sp. OK611. The sequence continues at coordinate 29,272 of NZ_QAOZ01000006.1, read as the reverse complement.
GGCCCACCGATGTCCACCGGCTTCCCGGAGATCATCGGCCCGCCGACCGCTGCCTGAACCGTCGTCTCGGTGGGGCCGTACCCGTTGTACATCCGGCGTCCCGGCGCCCAGCGCGCGACGAGTTCCGGCGGGCACGCCTCCCCCGCTACGACGAGGACCTCCACGTCCTCGAGTCCGCGGTGGTCGATCGACGAGAGCGCCGTCGGGGTGACCAGGGCGTGGGTGACGCCCTCCTGGCGCAGCAGGTCGGCGAGCTCGGCGCCGCCGAAGACGGTGGGCGGGACGATCACCAGGCACGCGGCCGCCCCGAACGCCATCAACAACTCGTACACCGACGCATCGAAACTGGGCGACGCCAGGTGCGAGACCCGCGACTCGTGCGTCACCTCGAAGAGCTCGCGCTCCTGTCTCGCGAGGTTCGCCAGCCCGCCGTGGGTGACCACGACGCCCTTGGGCACGCCGGTCGAGCCGGAGGTGTAGATCAGGTAGGCGGGGTGCACGTGCCGCAGCGGGGAGATCCGGTCGTGGTCGGTCAGCGGCGCGGCCGAGTAGCCATGAACCCAGGCCTGCACCTCGGCAGCATCGAGCGCCAGCCACGGCACGAGGTCCGGCAGGTTCGCCCTGCTGCCGCTCGCAGTCAGCCCCAGCAGCGCCCCGGAATCGGTCAGCATGTGGCCGATGCGCATCGCGGGATGGTTCGGGTCCACCGGCACGAAGGCGGCGCCCGCCTTGGTCACGGCCCACACCGAGAGCACCGATTCGACGGATCTCGGCAGCCCGAGCGCCACCACCGACTCGGGTCCGACACCCCGGTCGACCAGGGCGCGCGCCAACCGGTTCGAGCGCTCGTCCAGCTCGCGGTAGGTCATCGAGGATCCCCTGTAGGTCAGCGCCACCGAGTCGGGCCGGGCCGCGACCGCGTCAGCGAGCAACTCCGGCCAGGTCCGCGGCGGCTCGCCCGGCAGTCCCATCGCGGGTGCCAGGTCTGCCCGTTCGCTGCCGTCGAGTATCTCGATGTCACCGACCGGCCGAGCCGGATCCGCGGTGACGGACTCGAGGATGCGCAGGAACCGATCCGCGAAGCCGCGCACCGTGCCGGGGTCGAACAGATCGGTCGCGAAGTCGAAGCCGGCCGCCATCCCCGCGGGGGTGCCGTCGGTGCCGAGCTCCTCGGACAGCAGCAGTTCCAGGTCCTCCTTCGCCACGTTCACCTCGAGTTCGACGCCGGACACGGTCAGTCCTGGCAGTTCCAGGCGGGGACGGAGGTTGTTCTGGAACTCCAGCGACACCTGGAAGATCGGCGAATAGGAGGTGGATCGGATCGGGTTGAGCGCCTCGACGATCCGCTCGAACGGGACGTCGGCATTGCCGAACGCCGCCAGATCGATCTCGCGCGCACGGGCGAGCAGTTCGGTGAACGACGCGGCCCCGTCCACGCGGCTGCGGAGCACCAGCGTGTTGACGAACATTCCGACGAGGTCGTCGAGTTCCTCCTCCCCCCGGCCCGCGACCGGCGTGCCGATCGCGACGTCCTCGGTGCCGCCGAGCCTGCTGAGCAGCACGGCGAGCGCGGCATGGACGACCATGAACACGCTCGTGTTGTTCTCCCGCGCCAGCGCGACCAGCCGGCGGTGCAGGTCGGGTTCGACGGTGAAGTCGACACGATCGCCGTGGAAGGACTGCTGAACGGGTCGGGGCCGATCGGCCGGCAGCTGCAACACGTCGGGCAGACCCGCAAGCGTCTCGGTCCAGAAGTCGAGCTGGCGCGACGCCAGGCTGCCCGGATCGTCCGCGGAGCCGAGCAGTTCGTGCTGCCAGAGCGCGTAGTCGGCGTACTGGATCTCCAGTGGCGCCCAGTCCGGCGCGCGGCCGTCGATCCGACAGGTGTAGGCGGTCATGACGTCGCGTGCCAGCGGCGCCATCGAGAACCCGTCGGCGCAGATGTGGTGGACCACGATCGCCAGCACGTGCTCGTCGGGCGCCAGCCGGAACAGGGCGATGCGGTGCGGGATGGCGGTGGTCACGTCGAATCCGGTCGCCATGAACCGGCCGAGGCGATCCGGCAGATCGGTCTCGTCGCCGAGATCGATGGGGGTCAGATCGGGCACGATGCCGGTCGCCGGGTGGATCACCTGGCGTGGCCCCTCGGTCGACTCCGGGAAGGTGGTCCGCAACGACTCGTGTCGGGCCACGACATCGGCGAGCGCGATCTGCAGCGCAGGCAGGTCGAGATCGCCGGAGAGGCGGACCGCGAGCGGGATGTTGTACGCGGCCGAGGACGGGTCGAACTGGTTGATGAACCACATCCGCTGCTGGGCAAGGGAGAGCGGGATGTCCGCGGGGCGCGGGCCCGCGGACAACGCGGGCCTGGCGGTGCCGACCCCCGCGTGTCGCTCGACACGGTTGGCCAGCTCCCACACCGTGGGGGCCTCGAACAGCGCGCGCACGCCGATCTCGGTCTGCAGCGCCGCGTTCAGGCGGGCCATCACCCGGGTGGCGGTCAGCGAGTTGCCACCCAGATCGAAGAAGTTGTCGTCGAGGCCCGCGCGATCGCATCCGATGACGGCGGTGAAGACGTCCGCGACGGTCTCCTCGATCGGCGTCGTCGGGGCGCGGAACTCGGTGGTGGCGAAGACGAAGTCGGGTTCCGGCAATGCCTTTCGGTCGAGCTTGCCGACCGGGTTCAACGGGATCTCGTCGAGCACGGTGATCGCCGATGGCACCATGTGCGCGGGCAGCCGACTCGCGAGGTGCTCGGTGAGTTCGCGGGTCGCCACCGGCGCGCCACCGGCGGGCAGCACGTACGAGACCAGCACGGTGTCGCCCGATCGTCCGGTGTGCCCGAGAGTCGCGGCGAAGGCGACGTCGGGATGATCGGTGAGCGCCGTGTCGATCTCGCCGAGCTCGACGCGGAACCCGCGGACCTTGACCTGGAAGTCGCTGCGGCCCACGTACTCGATCGCCAGGTCGCCACTCTCGGTGTCCCTCGTCCACCGGACGATGTCCCCGGTCCGGTACATCCGGGCGCCCGGCTCGAACGGGTTGGCCACGAAGCGGCCCGCGGTCAGCGCCGCCCGCCGGTGGTAGCCGCGCGCCAGCCCGACACCGGCGAGGTACAGCTCGCCCGCGACGCCGACCGGCACCGGTTGAAGCCTGGAGTCCAGTACCAGCTCCGCGACGCCGCGGAGCGGCCCGCCGATGGTGATCGGCTCCCCCGGGGTCATCGCCACGCTGATGTTCGACATGACGGTGGTCTCGGTCGGGCCGTAGGCGTTGAACAGCCGGCGCCCCGGCGCCCACCTGGCCACCAGGTCCGGCGGGCAGGCCTCGCCGCCGAAGACCACGAACTGGAAGTCGTCGAGCCCGGCGGGATCCATGGTGGAGAACGCCGCGGTGGTGATGAACCCGTGCGTGACCCGTTCCGCCGCCAGCAGCCGGGTCAGCTCGATGCCGCCGTAGACAGTCGGGGGAACCACCACCATGGTCGCGCCCGCTCCGCAGGCCTGCAGATATTCATAGATCGACCCGTCGAAACTCGGCGAGGAGAAGTGCAGGGTCCGCGACGCGGGCGTGGCGTGGAACCGCTCGGTCTGCATGGCCGCGAAGTTGTCGAGCCCGCGGTGGGTGACGACGACGCCCTTCGGCACGCCGGTCGACCCCGAGGTGTAGACGATGTACGCGGCGCAGTCCAGGGTGATCGGCGACGTCCGGTCCGCGTCGGTCAGGTCCGTGCAGGAGGTTTCGGCACAGTCCGACTCGAACGCGGGGTCGTCGAGCGCGATCCAGTGCGCAGCTGCGGGAAGTCGATCCCGCTCGGCCGCCGTCGTCAGACCGAGGGTGGCGCCTGCGTCGGTGAGCATGTGCTCGATCCGCTCGGCCGGGTAGTTCGGGTCGACCGGCACGAAGGCGGCCCCGGTCTTGGCGACCGCCCAGACCCCGAGTACCGATTCCACCGATCGTGGGATGCCCAGCGCGACAAAGGTCTCCGGCCCGGCGCCCCGTGCGATCAGCAGGCGGGCGATCCGGTTCGAGCGCTCGTCGAGTTCGCGGTAGCTGACGTCCCGGCCCTGGAAGCTCAGTGCGATCGCCTCGGGGTCCCTCGCCGCGGCGTCCGAGAAGATCTGCGGCAGCGTGCGGATCGACCCGCCGGGGTGCCCACGCACCGGCGCCAACTCGCGGCGCTCGCGCTCGTCGAGCACCTGTATCCGGGCCACCGGCTGGTCGAGGTCCAGGAGGTCGAGCACGCGCACCACCCGCCGCGCGATTGACTCGACGCTGTCGCGGTCGAACAGATCTGGGAGGTACTCGAGCTTGAGGTGCATGCGCGAGTCCACGGACGCGACGAGGCACAGCGGGTAATGCGCGGAGTCGGATCCCTCCACGTCGACCACCCGCATGCCCGCGATGTCCGTCTCCTCGGACAGTCCCGAGCGGTCCACGGGGTAAGACTCGAACACGGCGAGCGTGTCGAAACCGAGCCCCTCCCCGACCGCGCGCTTGATCTCGGGCAGGCCCATGTAGTGGTGATCGAGCACGGCGGCCTGTTCGGTCTGGACCCGGTCCAGCAGTTCGCCGAGGGTCTCCCTCGGCAGCAGCCGGACCCGCACCGGGATCGTGTTGATGAACAGTCCGATCATCGATTCGATCCCGGAGATCTGCGGCGGGCGGCCGGACACCGTTGCGCCGAAGACGATATCGTCGCGGCCGGTCATGGTGCCGAGCACGATGGCCCACACGGCCTGCACGACGGTGTTGAGGGTCAATCCGCGCTCGCGGGCCACCGACCGCAGACGATCGGTCTGCTGCTCGGTGAGCGAGAGCTCCACCTCGTTCGAGACCGTGGACACCTCCCGGCCCGGATCGGCGGGGACGATCAGGGTCGGATCGGTGACCCCCGTCAGGGCGGTCGTCCATGCCGCGGTGGACTCGGCGGCATCGCGCTCCGACAGCCATTCCAGGTAGTCGCGGTACGAGCGGACACGCGGCAGGACCTCCTGGTCGCCGTCCGTCGCGTAGAGGACCAGTAGTTCGCGCAGCAGCAGCGGGGTGGACCAGCCGTCGAGCAGTACATGGTGGTTGGTCATCACCAGGCGGTAGTGCTCCGGCGCCGTCCTGATCATCGTGAACCGCAGCAGTGGCGCCCGTGCCATGTCGAAGCTGGTGACCCGGTCCGCGGCGAGTCGTGCCGTCAGCTCTGCCTCGCGCACCACCGGATCCAGGGCCGAGAGGTCGACCTCGGTCCACGGCAGTGTCACCCGGTCCTGGATGACCTGTACCGATCGGCCCTCCTCGTCCTGGACGAAGGCCGCCCGCAGGTTCGCGTGCCGGTCCAGCAGCGCCTGCCCGGCCCGTCGCATCCGCTGTGGGTCGACGGCACCGCGCAGTTCCAGCCCGAGCTGGACCAGATAGGAGTCGACGCTGTCGTCGGACAGCAAGGCGTGGAACAGCATTCCGGATTGGAGCGGCGACATCGACCAGACATCGGCCAGGTCGGGGTACCGGCTCTCGAGGCGATCGATCGCGGACTGGTCGAGATCCACGAGGTCCAGGTCCGAGGAGGTCAGCCCGCCCGCACGGGGGCCCGCGGCGTGTGTCGCCAGGGCTCGGAGCGCGCGGATCCACAGCTCCGCGACATCCTCCACCTCGGCCACGGTGAGCACGCCGCCGGGGAACGACCACGTCGCCCGCAGCTGCGGACCGTTCTCGGTGGTCCTGGTCATGGCGTTGATGTCCAGTACCGCCGCGACCGGCATCTCCGGGTTGTGGGGGTCGCCGAGCCCCGCGTAGTCGACCGGCAGCCATGCCGCCTCACCGGAACCGCCCGCCGTGGCCGTCGCGAACCGGCCCAGGTAGTTGAAGCTGACCTGTGGCACCGGCAACTCGCGGAGCACGGCCGCCGACGCGTCGTCGAGATACCGCAGCATGCCGAAACCGATGCCGTGGTCCGGGATCGCCAGCAGCTGCTCCTTGACCGCCTTCACGGCTGCGCCCGCTGCGGGCCCGCCCGCGAAGGCGTCGTCGAGGTCGATGCCCGAGAGATCCAGGCGGACAGGGAATATCGTGGTGAACCAACCGAGGGTCCTGGCGAGGTCGGCGCCGGGAACGACCTGCTCCTCGCGACCGTGACCCTCGAGGTTGACCAGCGCACTGTCGGCCCACACTCCCCGCTCGCGCCGCCACCGGGTGATCGCCATCGCCAGCGCGGCGAGCAGGGCGTCGTTGACGCTGCCGTGGAACGCCTGCGGCAACGAGGTCAGGACCGCGTCGGTCACGTCGGTCGGCACCGAGACCTGAACTTTCTGCACAGTCGCGTTGAGATCGAGGGCGCGGTCCCGCGGCCTGCTGCCGAGCACCGGGTCCTCGGCCGCCAGCATCTCCCGCCACAGGTCCAGCTCCGCGATGCGCTCCTCGCGGTGCACCACCTCGGTCAGTCCGTGGGCCCACCGGCGCAGGGATGTCCCGACCGGCGCGAGCACGGGCTCGGCGCCGGAGGCGATCTGCGCCCAAGCGGCGGCCAGATCCGGTACCAGGATGCGCCAGGACACCCCGTCGATCGCGACGTGGTGCGCGAGCACCAGCAGCCGGCCCTGCCCCTCGGGCGGGTCGAACCAGACTGCCTGCAGCATGATCCCGGCCGCGGGGTCCAGCCGGTCGGCCGCCGCGTCCAGTTCGGCGGCGGCGATCGCGGTGAACCCCTCTCCCACCACCGACGGCACGGCGACCCGGCGGAGCATCCGGTCCCCGTGCTCCGAGCCGATGGGCTGCACCTCAAGGAACCAGTCGCCCCGATCCGACCGCAACCGCGCGCGCAGCGCGTCGTGGTGGTCTACGACGGCCTGCACGGTGCACCGCAACGAGACCTCGTCGATGTCGGGTGGCAGGGCCAGCACCGCCGCCTGCGCGTAGCGGTGGAACTCACCGCCGCGTTCGAGCATCCAGCGCACGATCGGTGTGAGCGGAACCGTTCCGACGCCGCCGTCGGGGAGTTCCTCCAGCACCTCGGCCCCGGCGGCCTCCGCGACGCGGGCCACCTCGGCGAGCGCGGCGACCGTCTTGCGCTCGAAGACATCTCGGGGCGTGATGACGACCCCTGCGGACTTCGCCCTGGCCACCAGCTGGATCGACATGATGCTGTCGCCGCCGAGCGCGAAGAACGAGTCCTCGACACCGACCGACTCGAGCCCGAGCGCCTCCGCGAACAGCTCGGCCAGCACCCGTTCCGCCTCGCTGACCGGTGCCCGGCTCGCCGTCACCCGTGCCCCGAAGTCCGGCGCGGGCAGCGCCTTCCGGTCCAGCTTGCCGTTCGCGGTCAACGGCAACTCGTCGAGGACCACCAGCGCGGCGGGCACCATGTGCGCGGAGAGCACCTCCGCCGCGAAATCGGAGACGGCGCCGACGTCGAGAACCGTGCCCGCCTCCGGCACGAGGTACCCGACGAGGCGGACTCCACCGCTGCCGTCGTCGCGGGCCAGCACCACGGTCTGCGCGACGCCAGGGCAGCGCAGCAGCGCAGATTCGATCTCGCCGAGCTCGATCCGGAACCCGCGGATCTTCACCTGGAAGTCGCTGCGGCCCAGGTATTCCAGCTCGCCATCGGTGTTCCACCTGGCCACGTCCCCGGATCGGTACATCCGCGCGCCGTCGCCGCGGAACGGGTCGGCCACGAAACGGCCGGAGCTGAGCCCGGTCCGGCCGAGGTAGCCGCGGGCGGCCTGGGCACCCGAAACGTACATCTCGCCCGAGACGCCGGGAGGAACCGGGTGCAGTCGCTCGTCGAGCACGTACACCCGGAGCCCGGGCAGACCCCGGCCGATGACGGACGCGGACGCCTGGGCCGCGAACTCCCGGTCCAGGGGAATGTGGCTGACGTGCACCGTGGTCTCGGTGATGCCGTACATGTTGACAAGCGCGGGGGCCCGGTCGCTGTGCCTGGCGTACCAACGGCCGAGCTGACCGAGGTCGAGCGCCTCGCCGCCGAAGATCACGTACCGCAGGCTGAGCCCGGCCGGGTCGCCGCGCTCCGCCGCCACCCGGTCGGCCTCGGCCAGCTGGTAGAACGCGGTCGGCGTCTGATTGAGCACCGTCACCCGCTCTCGCCGCAACAGCTCCAGGAACATCTCCGGCGCGCGGGCGGTGAAGTAGTCGACGACCACCAGCGTGCCTCCGTACACGAGCGGGCCCCACAGCTCCCACACCGAGAAATCGAAGGCGTAGGAGTGGAACATCGTCCACACGTCCGTGTGGTCGAATCCGAACATGCCCTCGGTGTTGGCCATCAGCGTCGCCACGTTCCGATGCGAGACGACCACGCCCTTCGGTCGCCCGGTCGACCCCGAGGTGTAGATCACGTACGCCAACGACGCCGGTTCCAGCACCTCGCGGCGATCCGCGTCGGTGATCGGCGCGGAGGGCAGGGCGTCGAGCCGGCTGACGATCTCCGGCGCGTCGAGCCGGACGGTCGGGATCGCCGACCCGGGTACCGACTCGGCGTCGTCCACCGTGGTCAGGACGCACACGGGCCGCGAGTCCTCGAGCATGAACGCCAGCCGTTCCGCTGGATAGGTCACGTCCACCGGCAGGTAGCCACCGCCCGCCTTGATCACCGCGAGGAGCGCGACGACCAGCTCGGCGGAGCGCGGCATCGCCACGGCCACCAGGTCCTCCGGTCCCACCCCGAGCGAGATCAGGTGCCGCGCCAGGCGGTTGGCGCGGTCGTCGAGCTCCGCGTAGGTCAGGGAGGTGTTCTCGTAGGTGACCGCGACGGCTCCTGGATGCTCCGCGGCGCTGCGCGCGAACAGGTCCGCGAGCGTGACAGAGGGGACGGCGACGCCCTCCTCGCCTGCGAGCATCCGGTCCCGCTCGGCGGGGTCCACGATGTCGATGTCGCCGATGGTGCGGTCCGGGTCGGCCGTGACCGCTTCGAGGATGCGTAGGTACCGTTCGGCGAAGGTCGCGGCGGTTTCCCGGTCGAAAAGGTCGGTGGCGAAGGTGAACCCGGCGCTCATGCCCGCGGGCTCGCCGTGGTCGTCGTGTCGTTCGCCGAGGGTGAGCTGCAGGTCGAACTTCGACACGCCCAGGTCGTGGTCGACCGCGTCGACGGCGAGTCCGGGCAGCTCGAGGTGGGCGGACAGGTTGTTCTGGTACTCGATCAGCACCTGGAACAGCGGAGAGTGCGCGGTGGAGCGTTCCGGCGCCAGCACGTCGACCAGTCGCTCGAACGGCAGGTCCGCGTTCCCGAACGCCGCCAGGTCGGTCTCGCGGACCTGGGTCAGCAGGTCGGTGAAGGTCGCCGTGGCCGGGGCGTCGCTGCGCAGGACGAGGGTGTTGACGAACATCCCGACCATGTCGTCGAGCTCCGCCTCGCCACGTCCGGCGACGGGGGTGCCGATGGCGATGTCGGCGGTCCCGGACAGGCGGGCGAGCAGCACCGCGAGGGCGGCGTGCGCCACCATGAACAGTGTCGAGTTGTGCTGCCGGGCAATCGCCGCCAGCTCCCGGTGGATGCGCGGGCCGATCTCGAAGTCGACCACCTCGCCACGGAAGGACCGGGCGAGCGGGCGCGGGCGGTCCGCCGGGAGCTGCAGCAGATCGGGCAGCCCGGTGAGGTTGGACGTCCAGTACGCCAGCTGCTGGGAGATCACCGAGTCGGGGTCGTCCTCCGATCCGAGCAGCTCGTGCTGCCAGAGCGTGAAGTCGGCGTACTGCACGGCCAGCGGGGCCCACTCGGGCTCCCGCCCCTCCACCCGGGAGCTGTACGCGGTCATGACGTCGCGGGCCAACGGCGCCATCGAGAAGCCGTCCGCGGCGATGTGGTGCACCACGACCGTGAGGACGTGATCGTTCTCGCCGAGTTCGAAAAGGCCCGCGCGTAACGGGACCTCACGCGTGACATCGAATCCGGCCGAGACGAAGGACGCGATCCGGTCGGCCAGGTCCGCCTCGGCCACCTCCACAGGAACAAGATCCGGCCCGGCCTGCGCGGCGTCCACGATCCGCTGGACCGGCTGCCCGTCGATGGTCGGGAACTCGGTGCGGAGCGATTCGTGCCTGGTCAGCACGTCGCGGATCGCGGCGCGCAGAGCGACCAGGTCCAGGCGGCCGGTGAGCCGGATGGCAAGCGGGATGTTGTACGCCGACGAGGCGGTGTCGAACTGGTTGATGAACCACATCCGCTGCTGCGCCAGCGAGAGCGGGATGCGGTCGGGGCGAGGGACCGGACGCAGCACGGGGCGGTCCCGCCGGTCGGCGGTGTGGTGCTCGATGGCGGTCGCCAGGCGGTGCACGGTGGGCGCCTCGAACAGCACGCGCACGCCGATGTCCGAGCCGAGCGCCTCGTTGACCCGGGCGATGACGCGGGTGGCGGTCAGCGAATTGCCGCCGAGATCGAAGAAGTCGTCGTCGACGCCGATCCGATCGGCGCCGAGGACCGCGACGAACACGTCCGCGATGGCTTCCTCCGCCGGGGTCGCCGGCGCCCGGAACTCCGCGGTGGACAGCACGTACTCCGGTGCGGGCAGCGCCTTTCGATCGAGTTTGCCGACCGGGGTCAGGGGGATCTCCTCGATCATCACGATCGAGGACGGCACCATGTGTCCGGGCAGCCGGGTGGCGGCATGTGCGGTGAGCCGGGCGGCGAGATCGGCGGCTGATCCGTTCGCGGCGGCCGCGTCCGGGGCGGGCAGCACGTAGGCAACCAGCCTGGTGTCCCCGGACGGACCGGTGTGACCGACCGTCGTCGCGAAGTCGACCTCCGGGTGATCGGTGAGTACGGCGTCGATCTCGCCGAGCTCGATCCGGAATCCGCGGACCTTCACCTGGGAGTCGGCGCGCCCCAGGTACTCGAGTCTGCCGTCATCCGTCCACCGGGCCAGGTCGCCGGTTCGGTACATCCGCGAACCGGGCTCACCGTGCGGGCTCGCGACGAACCGCGCGGCGGTCAGCGGCCCGCGGCGGTGATAGCCCCTGGCCAGACCTGCTCCGGCGACGTACAACTCGCCCGGCACACCCACCGGAACCGGCTGCAGCCGGGAGTCGAGGACGACCTCGGCGACGCCACGGATCGGGCCACCGATGGTGACGGGCTCCCCCGCCGACATCGCGTCGCTCATGTTCGTCGCGACGGTGGCCTCGGTGGGGCCGTACGCGTTGAACAGCCGTCGCGTAGGTGTCGCCCACTCGCCGACCAGCTCGCGCGGGACGGCCTCGCCGCCGACGATCACGGAGGTGAACTCGTCGAGGCCGTCGGGTTCGATGGAGGCAAGGGCGGACGGGGTGAGGAAGCCGTGCGTGACCCGCTGGGCGCGCAGCAGTTCCGCGAGTTCGGCGCCGCCGTAGACGGTCGGCGGCGCGATCACCATCGTCGCGCCCGGCCCGAACACCAGCAGGTACTCGAGGACCGAGGCGTCGAAGCTGGGCGAGGAGAAGTGCAGCACCCGTGAGGTCGCCTCGGTTCGGCAGCGGGCCCGCTCCTCGGCGGCGAAGTTGTCCAGCCCCCGATGCGTGACCACGACGCCCTTCGGCATGCCCGTCGATCCCGAGGTGTAGATCAGGTAGGCCGGGTGGTCGAAGCGAAGCGCGGTGCGACGGTCGGCGTCGGTGACGGGGGCGGAGGACATGCGCGCACAGTCGCGCTCGAGATCGGGATCGTCGATCGCCATCCAGTCAACCCGGCCGGGCAGCGAGTCGCGTTCGGTCGTGACCGTCAGCCCCTCGGTCACGCCAGCGTCGGTGAGCATGTGCACGATGCGCTCCGACGGGTAGTTCGGGTCGACCGGCACGAAGGCCGCACCGCTCTTGGCCACCGCCCACACGGCGAGCACGGACTCGATCGATCGGGAGATCGCCACGGCCACAAAGGTCTCGGCACACGCTCCGCGTTCGATCAGGACGCGGGCCATCCGATTCGAGCGTTCGTCGAGTTCATGGTAGGTCACCGAGTCGTGGGCGCAGATCACCGCGATCGCGTCGGCCCGGCGGGCCGCCGCGTCGGCGAGCAACTGCGGCAGCAGCCGGATGGACAGCCCCCTCGGCCCGTACACGGGCGCGAGCCGATCACGCTCGGCGGTGCTGAGCAGGTCCAGCGCGGCCAGCGCCGTGCCGGGATCGGCGGCAACCGCCGCCAGTACCCGGACCACCCGGTCGGCGATGGATTCCACCCCTGCTCGATCGAGCAGGTCCGGCAGGTAGGTGAGCCGCAGCCGCAGTTCCGCGTCGGCGGAGGCGATGACGGTCAGCGGGTAGTGCGTCGCGTCGCCACCTTCGATCACATCCGCGATCCGCATCCCGGCGATGTCAGTGACCTGGGACAGCCCGGCCCGGTCGACGGGATACGACTCGAACACGGTGAGGGTGTCGAAGCCGAGCCCGGATCCGACAGCCTGGGCGATCACCGGCAGGCCGAGGTGGTGGTGGTCGAGCAGGGCGGCCTGTTCGGTCTGGACGCGGCTCAACAACTCACCGAGAGTCTCGTTGGGGTCCAGGGTGATTCGAACCGGCAGCGTGTTGATGAACAATCCGACCATCGTCTCGACGCCCGCGATCTGCGGCGGCCTGCCGGAGACGGTTGCCCCGAACACCACGTCGTCCCGACCGGTCAGCATCCCGAGCACGATCCCCCATGCCGCCTGCACCATGGTGTTCAGCGTGACCCCATGCGTCCGGGCCACCTCACGCAGCGCATCGGTCTGCTCCTCGCTGACCGAGGCGTACGCCTCCCCCGGGATGGTGCTCACCTCGCGTCCCGGCTCCGCGGGGACGAGCAGCGTCGGGTCCTCGACGTCCGCGAACGCGCGTACCCACGCGTCCGTCGACTCCGCGACATCTTGGCGCGCAAGCCATTCCAGATAGTTCCGGTAAGGCGCCACCCGCGGGAGCACGCCGGCATCGCCATCGGTGGCATAGAGGACGAGCAGCTCCTTGAGCAGCAACGGTGTCGACCAGCCGTCGAGCAGGATGTGATGGTTGGTCATATAGATCCGGTGCCGGTGCGGTGCCGTCTTGATCAGCATGAACCGCATCAGCGGCGGCGTCGCCATGTCGAAGCTGGTGGCGCGGTCCGCCGCGAGGATCGTCGCGAGCCGTGCCTCGAGCACCGCAGGAACCTCCTCGGACAGGTCCAGTTCGACCCACGGCACCTCCACGTGCTCGGCGATCAGCTGCACGGGCTCGGCGTCGCCGTCCTGGTGGAAGGCGGCACGCAGATTGGGGTGCCGATCCAGCAGTGCCTGCGCGGCACGCCGCATCCGCTCCGCGTCGACGACGCCGTCCAGCTCCAGTCCGAGCTGGACGAGGTAGGCGTCCACCGACCGATCCGACAGCAGCGCGTGGAACAGCAGACCCTTCTGCAGCGGCGCCATCGTCCACACGTCGGTCAGGTCCGGGTACCGGATCTCGAGCCGGTCGATCGCAGCCTGGTCCAGCGACACCAATCCGAGGTCCGAGGGCGTCAAGCCACCCGCTCCAGGGGATTGGGCATACCCGGCGAGCGCCGTGAGCGCCGTGACCCACAGCTCGGCGAGCTCCTCGACCTCGTCCTCGGCGAGGACTCCGATGGGGAACGCCCAGGTGGCCCGCAGCTGGGGGCCTGCGGCGGTCGTCGCGGTGACCGCGTTGACATCGACGGCCGCCGCGACGGGCAGCCGAGGATCCGTGACGCCGCCGAGGTCCCCCGCGTCCTCGACCGGAAGCCAGCCGGTGTCACCGTGATCGGATGTGGCCGTGGCGAACCGGCCGAGGTAGTTGAAGCTGATCTGGGGTGTGGCCAGCTCGCCGAGCACCGAGGAGGCGCCGTGGTCGAGATGGCGCAGCATCCCGTACCCGATGCCGTGGTCCGGGATCGCCAGCAGTTGCTCCTTCACGGACTTGATCGCCGCACCGGCCGCCGGTCCGCCTGCGAACGCGTCGTCGAGGTCGATGCCGGACAGGTCGAGGCGCACCGGGAACACCGCGGTGAACCAGCCAACCGTGCGGGTCAGGTCTGCGCCCGGGACCACCTGCGCCTCACGACCGTGGCCCTCGAGGGTGACGAGCGCGCCGTTCGCGCGCACGCCGCTGTTCTCACGCCACCGGGTCAACGCCAGAGCCAGTGCGGTGAGCAGGCCGTCGTTCACGCTGCCGTGGAACGCCGAGGGCAGCGCGGTCAGCACCGCCTCGGTCACCGCGGGCGGGAGCTCGATCTCGACCCTGGCCACCGTGGCATTGATGTCGACGGCCGGATCGAGCGGCCGCGACCCGAGCAGCGGGTCCGGCTCGGCGAGCATCCGGGTCCAGGTGTCCAGCTCATCGGAACGGTCGCGCGCGGCGTCGACCAGCGCGTGCGCCCAGCGGCGCATCGAGGTACCGACGGCGGCGAGGTCCGGCCGCTCGCCCGCCTCCAGCTGTGCCCATGCGGTCGCGAGGTCGGGTATCAGGACCCGCCAGGACACCCCGTCCACCACGAGGTGATGCGCGACCACGAGCAGTCGTCCGACCCCGGCGGGGGTCTCGAACCAGACCGCCTGCACCATGTTCGCTGCGGACGGGTCGAGTCGGCCCTGTGTCTGCGCGAGTGTGTCGGCCACCACGGCCGTGAACTCCGGGCCGGTGACCGCGTCGACCGGGATCCGGCGCAGCACCGTCTCCGCCGACACCGATGCGGTCGGCAGTACCTCGAGCCCCCAGCCTCCCGGCCCGCCGTGCAGTCGGGAACGGAGCATGTCGTGGCGGTCCAGCACCGCCTGCAACGCGCGTTCGAGCACGTCGCGGTCCATGCCGGGCGGAAGTGTGAGCAGCACGGACTGGGAGTAGCGGTCGAAGTCACCCCCGCGGTCGAGCAGCCAACGCACGATCGGCGTGAGCGGGACCTCGCCCACCCCGCCGCCGGGGAGCTCGTCGAGCGTGGGCACCTCGGCGGTCTCGCCGACCACGGCCACCTCGGCGAGCGCGGCGACGGTCTTGTGCTCGAAGACATCCCGCGGCGACAGGAACATCCCGGCCGTCTTGGCCCGCGAGACCAGCTGGATCGACATGATGCTGTCGCCACCAAGGGCGAAGAAGGAATCGTCGACACCGATCGACTCCACCCCGAGCACCTCGGCGAACAGCTCGGCCAGCAGGCGTTCGGTCTCGGTGACCGGAGCCCGGCTCTCGGTGGTGCGGGCGCCGAAGTCGGGCGCGGGCAGCGCCTTCCGATCGATCTTGCCCGCGGGCGTCAGAGGAAGCTCGTCCAGCACCACCAGCGCGGCGGGCACCATGTGCGGCGCCAGCACCTCCCCGACCGAGGCCAGGATCTCCGTGGCAGCGAGCTCGGCGCCCTCCTCGGGCACCACGTAACCGACCAGTCGCCCTACGCCGCGACCGTCGCCGGAGACGGTGGCCACCGCGTCGGCAACCCCGACGCAGCCCCGCAAGGCGGATTCGACCTCGCCGAGTTCGATCCGGAACCCGCGGACCTTCACCTGGAAGTCGCTGCGACCCAGGTAGGCCAATTGGCCGTCGGGTCGCCAGCGCACCACGTCTCCGGTGCGGTACATCCGGGATCCGGGGTCGCCGAAGGGATTCGCCAGGAACCGGTCCGCGGTCGCCCTCGCCCTGCGGTGGTATCCGCGGGCGAGCCCGGGTCCCATGACGTAGAGCTCACCCGCGACACCCACAGGAACCGGGTGCAGGCGCTCGTCGAGGACCGCGACGCCGCACCCGACCGGGGGCCGCCCGATCGCGACCGCCGTGCCAGGGACCATCGGATCGCTGACGGCGGCGACGACGGTGGCCTCGGTCGGACCGTAGGCGTTGAACATCGTCACAGCGGCCCACTGGCGCACCAGTTCCGGCGGGCAGGTGTCGCCGCCGGTCACCACGCACTCGAGGGCATCGAGCCCGGCCGGGTCGACGGACGCCAGCGCGGCGGGGGTGACGAAGGCGTGGGTGACCCGCTCGCGGGCGAGCAGTTCGGCCAGCTCCGCGCCGCCGTAGATGGTGGGCGGTGCGATCACCATCGTGGCACCCGCGCCGAAGGCCAGCAGCAATTCCAGCACGGACGCGTCGAAGCTCGGCGACGAGAAGTGCAGTGCCCGCGCGGCCGGGCCGACGCCGAACCTGGTGCGTTCGTCGGCCGCGAAGTTCGCGAGGCCGCGGTGCGTGAGCACCACGCCCTTGGGGACACCGGTCGAACCGGAGGTGTAGATCAGGTAGGCGGGGTGCCCGAGCAGCAGCGGCGCATGCCGGTCGGTGTCGGTGACCGCCGTTCCCGGCTGCCCGTCGATCTCGGCGCCGAATCCCGGGTCGTCGAGGACCAGCCACTGCGTCGTGTCCGGCAGGTGCGTACGCGACCGCGAGACCGTGAGACCCAGCGCGGCCCCGGAATCGGTCAGCATGTGCTCGATGCGCTCGGCCGGATAGCTCGGATCCACCGGCACATAGGCGGCCCCCGCTTTCGCCACGGCCCACACCGACAGCACCGACTCGATCGACCGCGCCATTCCGAGCGCCACGATAGATTCCGGGCCGACGTCCAGGCCGATGAGCACGCGCGCCAACCGGTTCGAGCGTTCGTCCAGCTCGCGGTACGTCAGGCTGTCGCCCTCGCAGATCACCGCGACGGCATCGGGATCGATCGCGGCGGCGTCCGAGAGCAAGTGGGGCAGGGTGCACGGCGCCGCCCCTGCGGGTCCGGTGACCGGCGTCAGCGACCGGCGCTCGCTCGGATCGAGCAGCTCGATGTCCCCCACCGCGATCGACGGATCCGCGGTCGCGGCCTCGAGGACCCGGACGAACCGCGCGGCGAGGCCGTCGATCGTCGCCGCGTCGAAGAGGTCGGTGGCGAAGGTGAACGCGGCCGCCACCCCCACGGGGGCGCCGTCCCTGTCGTAGCGCTCGTCGAGGGTCAGCTGCAGATCGAAGTTCGCTGTGACGGAATCGAGTTCGACGGGTTCGATGACGAGCCCGGGTAGCTCCAGCCGCGCCCGTTCGGTGTTCTTGAACTCGAGCATCACCTGGAACAACGGGGAGTGTGCGGTCGACCGTTGCGGGGCGAGGACGTCCACCAGGCGCTCGAACGGGAGGTCGGCGTGACCGAACGCGCCGAGATCCGTCTCGCGCACGGAATCGAGCAACTCGGCGAAACTGGTCGAGCGATCGACGCGGGTGCGCAGGACGAGGGTGTTGACGAACATGCCGACGAGGTCGTCGAGCGCGGCCTCGCCGCGGCCGGCGATCGGCGTGCCGACCGCGACATCGTCGGTGTCCGCCAGCCTGCTCAGCAGCACCGCCAGGACGGCGTGCATCGCCATGAACACGCTCGAGCTGCGCTCCCTCGCGGTCGCGACGAGCCTGCGATGGGTATCGGCGTCGATCGAGAACTCCACCCGGTCGCCGCGCAACGAGCGCTCCGCGGGCCGTTGCCGGTCGACCGGCAAGGCCAGCACCTCGGGCAGGCCGGACAGCGTCCGCGTCCAGTAGTTCAGCTGCCGCGCGATCAGGGACTCGGGGTCCTCCTCGGAGCCCAGCATCTCGCGCTGCCAGAGCGCGTAGTCGGCATACTGCACCGGCAGCGGTGCCCACTGCGGGGACTCGCCCGCCATCCGGGAGCTGTACGCCGCCATGACATCCCGAGCGAGCGGGACCAGTGAGAAGCCGTCGGCCGAGATGTGGTGCACGACGACGACCAGGATGTGCTCGGTCTCGTTCAGTTCGAACAGCGCCGCCCGCAACGGAGCCGAGGCGGTCACGTCGAAGCCGGCGGCGACGAACCGGGCGAGTTCTCCTGGCATCGCATCCGGTGACACCGCGATCGGTGACAGGTCCCCCACCACGTCGTCGGCGTCGACGATCACCTGGATCGGTTCCCCGTCGACGAGCGGGAACATCGTGCGCAGTGCCTCGTGCCGGTCGACGACGTCGAGGATCGCCTTGGCCATGGCATCCGCGTCGAGCGCACCGGAGAGCCGGACCGGCAGTGCCACGTTGTAGGCGGCGGAGGACGTGTCGAACTGGTTCATGAACCACATCCGTCGCTGCGCGAGCGAGACGGGCACCCGCGGCGGACGAGCGGCCGCCTGCAACGCGGGGCGCGGAACCGCCCGTGAACTCTCGGTCTCGGCGCACACGGCGAGCGCGGCCACCGTCGGGGAGTCGAAGAGCTCGCGCACCCCGATCCGGGTGTCGACCGCCGCGTTCACCCGGGCCACCAGCCTGGTTGCCACCAGCGAGTTCCCACCGAGGTCGAAGAAGTTGTCGTACACGCCGATACGGCCGAGGCCCAGCAGGTCCGCGAAGATCGACGCGATGATCTCCTCGATCGGGTTCCGTGGCGCCACGAACTCGGAGGTCTTGGCCGCGAACACCGGTTCCGGCAGCGCGGAACGGTTGAGCTTGCCGGTCGAACCGAGGGGGAACTCCTCCAGCACCATCAGCTGCGCGGGAACCATGTAGCCGGGCAGCCGCGAGGCAACGCGTTCGAGCACATCGTCGGTGTCGATCTCCAAGCCGCGCTCGACGACCAGGTAGCCGATCAGCGAGTCGCCCGTGAGCGCGTCGCTGTGCATCGTCACCGCCGCCTGCACCACCGCCGGGTGTTCGAGCAATGCCAGCTCGATCTCGGACAGCTCGATGCGCAGTCCCCGCAGCTTGACCTGGAAGTCGGTGCGGCCGATGTACTCGATGTTCCCGGTCTCGTTCCACCGCACCAGGTCACCGGTGCGGTACATCCGCTCACCCGGCGCGAAGGGATCCGCCACGAAGCGGTCCGCGGTGAGGTCCGCGCGACCGACGTAGCCGCGTGCCAGCTGGACACCGCTCAGATACAGCTCGCCCGCGACACCGACCGGGACCGGGTTCAACCGGCCGTCGAGCACGTACACCCGGGTGTTCCACACGGGCGCGCCGATGGGCACGACCACCTCGTCCGCGGCGCTGCACGCCCAGTGCGTCACGTCGACCGAGGCCTCGGTCGGCCCGTACAGGTTGTGCAGTTCCGCGACGCTGAACTCACGGAACGCCTCGGCCGCCGACGGCGCGAGCGCCTCGCCGCTGCAGAACACCCGGCGTAGCGACCGGCATCGGGCCGGATGCGCGCCCGCGGTGAAGGTCGACAGCATCGAGGGCACGAAGTGGATCGTGGTGACCCGCTCGCTCTCGATCAGCCGCGACAGGTAGTCCGGATCCCGGTGACCGTCCGGGGCGGCGACCACCAGCCGGGCACCGGTCTGCAGCGGCCAGAAGAACTCCCACACCGAGACGTCGAAGGTGGCCGGGGTCTTCTGCACCACCACGTCCTCGGAGGTGAGGGGGTACCGGTGCTGCATCCACGACAACCTGTTGGCGATCCCGGCGTGCGTGACCGCGACGCCCTTCGGCCTGCCGGTCGAGCCCGAGGTGTAGATCACGTACGCGACGTCGTCGGGGCGCAGGCAGCCGAGCCGGTCGGCGTCCACGATCGGCGACGGGTCCTGCGCGCCGAGGTCGAGCCCGTCGATCTCCAACGCCTGCAATGACTCCGGGAGTGCGCCGCGATCGGCGTGGGTGGTGAGCACGCACACCGGCTGGGCGCTGCCCAGCACATATGCGGTCCGGTCCGCCGGATGGTCCGGATCGATCGGCACGTAGGCGCCGCCCGCCTTGACCACCGCATACATGCCGACCACGAGCTCCAGGGAGCGGCGCATGGCGAGGCCGACGGTCGACTCCGGTCCGACCCCGAGCGAGATCAGGTGACGGGCCAGGCGATTGGCCGCAGCGTCGAGCTCGGCGTAGGTCAGCCGGTCCTCGCCGAACACGACGGCGACCGCGTCGGGCGTGCGCGCGACCTGCGCGTCGAAGAGGTCGCCGAGGGTGGTCGCGGGCAACTCCTGCTCGGTGGCGTTCCAGTCGGTCAGCACCTGCGAGCGCTCGCTCCCGGCGAGGAGGTCGACATCACCGACCGTCACCGCGACGTCCTCGGTGACCGATTCGAGCACCCGGACGAAACGCTGCGCGAACCGGCGGACGCTCGGCGCGTCGAACAGGTCGGTGGCATAGGAGAACGCAGCATGGATCCGGCCCGGCGCGCCCTGGCCGTCATAGGTCTCGGTCAGGGTGAGCTGCAGGTCGAACTTGGCGGTCCCGTTGTCCAGCGCCTCGACGTCCACGATCAGGTCGGGCAGTTCGAGTCGCGTGTGGCCGGTGTTCTGGAGCACCAGCAGCACCTGGAACAGCGGGGAGTATGCGGTGGACCGCGTCGGGTTGAGCACCTCCACGACCCGCTCGAACGGGACGTCGGTGTGGCCGAACGCGTTCAGGTCCACCGTGCGGGTCTGCCTGACCAGCTCCGAGAACGTCACCCCGGCTTCGACGGGTGTGCGGAGCACCAGGGTGTTGACGAACATGCCGACCAGGTCGTCGAGCGCGGCCTCGCCCCTGCCCGCGATCGGCGTCCCGATGGAGATGTCGGAAGACCCGCTCAGCCGCGCCAGCAGGACCGCCAAGGCGGAGTGCAGCACCATGAACAGGCTCGAATCCATCTGCCCGGCCCGCGAGATCAGCTTGTTGTGCAGTTCGGCGGAGATCGTGAACTCCTCGATCGCGCCCCGGAACGACTGCTCAGGGGGGCGGGGACGATCCGTCGGCAGCTCGAGCACGTCGGGGGCGCCCGACAGCGCGGTCGTCCAGTAGTCGAACTGGCGAGAGATCAGGCTGTCGGGGTCGTGTTCGTCACCGAGCAGCTCGCGCTGCCACAGGGAGTAGTCGGCGTACTGCACCTCGAGCGGAGCCCAGTCCGGCTCGCTGCCGAGCCTGCGGGAGTTGTACGCGGCCATCACGTCCCGCGCGAGCGGTGCCATGGAGTAGCCGTCGGCGGCGATGTGGTGGACGACCAGGACCAACACGTGCTCGGTCGGTCCGAGGCGGAGCAGCTCGGTCCGCACCGGGAACTCGGTGGTGACATCGAAGCCGGTCGACGCCAGCCCGGTGACCATGTCGCGCAGTCCGCTCTCGGACACGGGCACGGGCGTGAGATCCGGCACCACCTCGGCGGCGGGCCGGATCAGCTGGAAGGGGCCGTCGGGAGAGTCGGGGAACACGGTGCGCAGCGACTCGTGCCGTTCGACGACATCTGCCAGCGCCCTGGCCAACGCGTCGGGGTCCAGTTCGCCCGCGAGGCGCACAGCGATCGGGATGTTGTACGCCGCCGAGGACGGGTCGAACCGGTTGATGAACCACATCCGTTGCTGCGCAAGGGAGACCGGGATACGGTCCGGCCGCTCCCCCGCTGCCAGCACGGGCCGGTCCGAGTCCCGGCGACCGATCGAATCGATCCGCGCGGCGAGCGTCTCGACCGTCGGCGCCTCGAACAGATCCAGCACCCCGATGTCGCTGTCGAGGACGGCGTTGATGCGCGCGACGACCCGGGTCGCGATCAGCGAGTTGCCGCCGAGGTCGAAGAAGCTGTCCCTTGTGCTGATCCGCTCGACGCTGAGGACCGTCGCGAAGACCCCGGCGACTGCCTCTTCGCTGTGGGTTTCCGGTGCTCGGAACTCGGCGGTCGAGGTGACGAAGTCCGGTGCGGGCAGCGCCTTCCTGTCGAACTTCCCCGCGGGAGTCATCGGGATCTCGTCGAGCAGGACGATGCTGGACGGCACCATGTGCCCCGGCAGCCGGGCGGCCAGGTGCGCGGTCAGCTCTGCGGCGGCGATCGCGGCGTCGTTGGTCGGGTGCACGTACGACACCAGCACGGTGTCCCCGAACGGGCCGGGGTGGCCGACGGTGGCGGCGAAGCTGACGTCGGGGTGTGTGGTGAGGGTGGCGTCGATCTCGCCGAGCTCGATCCGGAAGCCCCTGATCTTCACCTGGAAGTCGCTGCGTCCGAGGTACTCGAGGGTGTAGCCGTACCCGTCCTCGGTTCTCGTCCAGCGCGCGAGATCTCCCGTCCGGTACATCCGGGTGCCGGGCCCACCGAACGGGCTGGCCACGAAGCGGTCCGCAGTGGGGACCGGCCGCCGGTGATAGCCACGGGCGAGACCGGTGCCGGTGACATAGAGCTCACCGGGCACCCCCGCGGGCACCGGGTGCAGCCTGCCGTCGAGCACCACCTCACCGCACCCGAGCGGCGGCCTGCCGATGGTGACCTGTTCACCGGGGGTCATCCGGTGGCTGATCGACGAGACGATCGTCGTCTCGGTCGGGCCGTACGCGTTGAACATCCGATGGCCGGGCGCCCACTGCTGCACCAGTTCCGGCGGGCAGGTGTCGCCGCCGGTGACGAGGCACTCGATGTCATCGAGGCCGGCGGGGTCCACGGAGGCCAGCGCAGCCGGGGTGACGAAGGCATGGGTGACCCGGCGGCGCCCGAGTAGTTCGGCCAGTTCCGCGCCGCCGTACACGGTCGGCGGGGCGACCACCATCGTCGCGCCCGCACCGAAGGCCATCAGCAGTTCGAGGACAGACGCGTCGAAACTCGGCGACGAGAAATGCAGGGTTCGCGACGCCGGGGTCACGGCGAACCGGTCACGCTCCTCGGCGGCGAGGCTGGCGAGGCCGCGGTGGCTCAGCACCACGCCCTTGGGCACACCCGTCGAGCCGGAGGTGTAGATCAGGTAGGCCGGGTGCGTGAGCAGCAGCGGGGCACGGCGGTCCTCGTCCGTGACCTGCGCCGGGGAGTAGCGCTCGAGTGCCGCCTCCAGGTCGGGTGCGTCGAGGACCAGCCACGGCACCGCGTCGGGAAGTCGATTCCTGCGTTCGTCGACGGTCAGGCCGAGCGCGGCACCGGAATCGGTGAGCATGTGCTCGATGCGCTCCGCCGGATAGTTCGGGTCGACCGGCACGAAGGCGGCGCCTGCCTTGGCCACCGCCCACACCGACAGCACGGACTCGACGGACCGGGCCATGCCCAGCGCCACTATCGATTCCGGGCCCGCTCCCCGATCGATCAACATCCGCGCGAGCCGATTCGAGCGCTCGTCGAGTTCGCGATACGTCAGGCTCACGTCCTGGAACACGAGCGCCGCCGAATCGGGGTCGATGTGCGCGGCGTCGGCGAACAGCTCCGGCAATGTCCGCGGCGGCACCTCCGGCCCCCCGAACACCGGCGCCAGGGCGTCGCGTTCGTCGGCGTCGAGTAGTTCGATGTCGCCCACCGCGATCGACGGATCCGCGGTCGCGGCATCGAGTATCCGGACGAACCGGGTCGCGAAACGCTCGACGGTGTCCGGATCGAACAGGTCGGTGGCGTAGGTGAACGCGGCCGACATGCCGGCAAGGGCGCCGTCCGCGTCGTGCCGCTCGGCGATGGTCAGGCACAGATCCACCTCGCCCGCGACGCCGTCGGCCTCGGCGTATTCGACTGTGAGCCCAGGCAGTTCGAGGTGTGGTCGCCGCGCATTGCGTACCTCGAGCAACACCTGGACCAGGGGCGCATAGGCTGTCGAGCGGACCGGACACACCGTCTCGACGAGACGCTCGAAGGACTGCTCGGCGTGGTTGAAGGCGCTGAGCTCGCCGAGGCACGCCTCGTGCAGGAGTTTGCCGAACGAGTCGCCGCCGTCGACCCGCGTGCGCAGGACCACTGTGTTGTCGGAGGACTCGACGGTGCCGTCCACGGTCGCGGCGCGAACCGTGACCGGGGTGCCGATGGCCACGTCGTCGGTGTCGCCGAGCCTGCTCAGCAGCACCCCCAGCGCCGCGTGCACCGCGGAGAACACACTCGAACTCCTGTCCCGGGTCAGCGAGATCAACCGCTCCTGGAGATCGGCGCCGATGTCGAACTCCACACGATGGCGTCGGTCCGACAGCACGATCGGGCGGGGTCGATCCGCGGGCAGCGTCAGCACCTCGGGCATCCCCGAGAGGACTCGCGACCAGTGCGCCAGCAACGACGCGGCTTTGTGCTTGCGCCCGGCCATCCGGAAGCTGCGCGCGTGGATCTCCATCAGCCTGGTGTCGGGATCGGCAGCGACGAACCCCTCCAGCATCTCGACGAAGGCGTGGTGCCGCGATCGCAGGTCGTCGTCCTCGTAGAGGTTCGGGTTGCCCCGGAAGTCGATGACGGTGCTCGGCGGGCTGCCGCTCTGATAGATGTTGACCAGCAGGTCGTCGACCGGGCCCGAGGTCATGATGCGGTTCTCGCCGACGACGGAGCCGAGCGTGACCTGTTGGCTGAACAGCATCACGTTGACCATCGGCGCGTGCAGGGAGCGTTCCCCGCTGCGCCCGGCGTCCCTGCGGATGTCCTCGAGGCTGCAGCGCTGATGCCGCAGCGCACCCATCAACTCGAGGTTGACCCGCTGCACCAGCTCGGCGACGGTGTCGCCTGGCCGCACGCTCAGCCGCAGCGGCACCACGTTGACGAGCATCCCGCCGGATCGGTGCAGAACCGAGGTGGTCCGCGCCGAGACGGGGATGTTGACCAGGACATCCTCGGTACCGGTCATCTGGGACAGATAGCAGGCGAATCCCGCGATCACCACGGCCGCCGACGTCGCGCCGCGCCGGAGGTCGGAGTCCTCGAGCAGCAGGACAGCGTCCTCGGTCAGCGGCGCGCTCGCGAGCCGGCTACGGGCGGCGGCGGGCGCGACCTCCGCCACCAGGCTCGAGCCCTCCTCGATTCCACGGATCCGATCGGCCCAGAACTTGCGGTCCGACTCGAACCGGCTGGAGGTGCGGTACTTCACGTCGAGCTCGTACAGATCCGTCAGCGGAGAGCATTTGGCCGGACCGGCGTCCCCGCCCTCCACCGCGGCGGTGTACAGCGCGGCGATCCGGTTCATCACGGTCGCGCCGCCGTAGCCGTCGAGGGCGACGTGGTGAATTCGGCTGTACCAGAGGTAGTCCCGGTCGCCGACCTGCAGGACGGTGATGTCGAACAGGCGGTCGGTCGAGAGGTTCACCGGGGTCGCATAGTCCCGGTGCATCCACTCCACGGCCGCCGCGGCCGGATCGTCCTCACCCCGGAAGTCCACGAAGCCGAGCGGTAGGCCGATCGATTCGTCGACGAGCTGGAACGGTTCACCGTCGACCTCGATCACCCGGAGATAGGGCGACTGGAACTCGTGTGCCGCCGTCTTCGCCGCCTGGTGCAGCACCTCGAAATCGAGATCCCCGTGCAACTCGATGTACTGGGCGATGGTGATCGGGACCGTCGGGGTGAGCTGCTGGGCGAACCACATGGCACGTTGCGCCGCGGAGAGGGGGAACGCTCCGGCTGGAATGTTGGTAGCCACCGACGGGCCCCTTTCAGAGTTCCTCACGGGCCGAGCGCAGCCGCGCCACCTCGGTCTCGAGTTCTACGAGGCGCCGATGGAGTGCCTGGATGGCGGCCATACACACCCCGTTCGCGTCGGCGACGGAGATCCGCCGGTCCGTGGATCCCAGCCCGAACGCCGCGGCGAAGTCCTGTGCCATCGGGCCCATATGACGCACCGACGGGTGATCGAACCCGTAGGTCCACACGCTGAGCGGCATCTCGGCCAGGCGTTGCAGGACCTCGTCGGCGCCTGCGGGCACGGACCGGCCGGTCTGGACCCCTCGCCGGTGGCTGAGGGCCGAGTTCAGCCAGGCCAGCGGGTGCCGGGTCCGGGCGGAAAGACGCGCACGCGCTCGCCCCCGGCCGGTGTCCACCCACTGGCCAGGGGCGTCCTGCGCGCGCTCGGTGCTCGCTTTCATGGCTTCGGTCACCGAATCGCCTCGGTTCAGTCCGTGAGTTCTGTGACGTCGTGCTTGATGGTCGCGTCGCTGAGCAAGAGCCCGAGCCCGAGCCCGATCGCTCCGAGTCCGAGTCCGAGCCCGATACTGAGCGCCGCGCCGCCGAGTCCGATTACAAGTCCGAGCATGATTCCTCCTGATTGTCGTCTGGTGTCGGAAGTCGGCCGATGTGCCGAACTCCCTGTTGTGAACACCTACAACCCTGATTCATCGACGCGGGCGCCGAAACCAACCCAAGGGGTGGTGACGCCCACCCTTCCCGAAACCCGTGCGGCGGAACCCAACGACTGAAACAGCTGTGCCACAAGAGAGTTGATGGCTGTACCTTGGTCAGGGCGTCATCAGATCATCACCAGAAATCCTGTGCGTGAGCATGCTGGGGCGACCATCCCCGATTCTTGGCCCGGTCCCCGATCGGGACCGAATCCGGGGCGTGATGTGCGTCTGCCGCCCGCTGTTCGAATAGGCGGGCGCCGCGCCGGCGGGTCTGCCGGCCTGCACGTACGCGTTCATCACAACCACCTTTGACGCAGGTCTTTCACGATACGCCGAAGCCCCTGTGCGCGGTCAGCGGCGAGTTTCCCGATTCGACCCTCACGAAAAAGTATTCGACGTGGTCGAGGTGGGCGTCAAGGCGATCAAGGTTGTTCCTTACCTCAGCTATCGAGAATTCGATCTTGCTGCGCGCACCTCCGGAGGGCACGATGGAAACGTGCCCTGGGGTTGTCGTGGACCGAGCAACTGAGTCTCGCCTGATCTACTCGGACAGGGAAGGTCGACAGCACAAGCTGGACCTCTCCCCCGATAGCCCACGCCTGACCGTCGGGCGCTCACCCGATTCCGGGCTGCCGTTGACCGCCGACGAGGAGGTGTCGCGGCTGCACGCGGTCATCGAATGCGTTGGCAGCCACTGGACCGTCGTCGACGACGGCATGTCCCGCAACGGCACCTTCGTCAACGGCGAGCGGATCACCGGGCGCCGACGACTGCGTCAGGGCGACAGCATCAGGATCGGCGGAACCCTGTTGACCTACAACGAGTTCGGCGGCGCGGTCGACGACGCGACCATGGTCGCCGCGAACATGCCGAACGTGCGGTCGTTGACCGAGACGCAACGCGCGGTGCTGACGGGGCTGTGCAGGCCGTACAAGCACGGGGCGACGTTCGCCAATCCGGCGTCGAACCAGCAGATCGCTGCGGAACTGTTCCTCAGCGTCGATGCGATCAAGACGCACCTGCGGGCACTGTTCGCCAAGTTCGATGTCGAGGACCTCCCTCAGAACCAGAAACGGGTGCGGCTGGCCGAGCTGGCCATGCAGAGCGGCATCATCAACGAGCGCGACCTGTGATCAGCCGGCGTTGGCGAGGATGCCCTTGTCCGTCGAGGTAGCCGACCCGCCGTGACCTGCGCGGGCGACCAGCGCGGCCACCGCGTGCGCGACCTCGGCCGCGCGCTCCAGGATCACCGAGTGACCGGCCCCGCTGATGCGCACCAGCTCGGAGGCAGGCAGCCGGGACGCGATGGCTGCGGAGTGCTCGAACGGGGTCATCACGTCGGCGTCGCCGCACAGGACCAACGAGGGGATCCCCACCAGGGAGGACAGCGACTCCGACTCGTCGAAGCCGATCAGGGATTCCAGGAAGCTGGACATCGTGACCACCGAGGTGTCGTTGACCATCGCGGCCGCGAGCGCGACGACCCGCGAATCCACCTGGCGGTTGCCGCACCCGATCACCCGGACGATTCCGGCGCACAGCATGCGGCTGAGCTGCTTGGAGCCCTGCATCATCCGGGGCGCCCGGCGGACCGCCTTCCGGAAGGCGGACACGATCGGGGAATGGAGGAGCCGGCCGAGGCCGGCGTCCGTGAGCCCGTTGGCGGCCGATGCGATGAGCGCCATCCCGACGATTCGCGAGCCGATCGAGTCCGGGTACTGCCGCGCGTAGGCCAGGGCCGTCATGCCGCCCATCGAGTGGCCGATCAGCACTACGGGGCCCTCGGGGACCACCGTGCGGATGACTGCGTCCAGATCGTGTCCGAGCTGGTCGATCGTGTAGGTGTCGACGGGGCCGTGGCCGGAGTCGCCGTGCCCGCGGTGGTCGTAGAAGACCATGCGGACGTCGGCGCCCCAGGAGTAGGAGAGGTATTCGCGGAGGAAGGACCACGATTCCGTGCGCAGGCAGTGACCGTGCACGAACACCGCGGTGATGGGGGCGTCCACCCGGCCGTACTCCTGGACCGCGAGGGGGACGCCGTCGTCGGCGAGCACCGTGATGCGGCGACCGGCATGATCTCGTGCGCTCGGCGTGCTCAACATTGCGTCCTCCGTGCCTGGGTTCGTCCTGTTCCGCCCTCGTCTGCGGGTACTTACCAATCTGCTATCTGCGGTGATACGGAGCCAGCTACCCAAGTACTCGCTATATCGACCTGAGGGTGAAGTTTCTTACACCTGGGGTGGAATCCGCGGAAATTTTGCTCGACTGGAGTCGTTCCAAGCAGGGGCGGAATCCCTCACCCTCAGAACGGTGGGGGTCGGCGCTTCTCGCGTGCGCCCAGGATCGCGAGGTGTTCGGCGTGGTGGGCGCGCAGTTGTGCGCACCGGGCGAGGTGGCCGGGGTCGGTGATGGTGGCGAGTTCCGGGAGCGTCGGCGGTAGGTCGGTGGGGTGCATGTGGGTTTCCCACCAGGTCGGTTCGTAGATGCCGGGGTCGGGTGGTTCGGGTGGCGGTGGTGCGGGTGTCGGCTTCGAGGTCGGCCGCGCTGCGGGTTTCTTGGTGCGGGCGCTGGGTCGTTGTTCGGCCGGCAGGGGCAGGGTGACCCCGATTGCGCCGTGTTGGCCGATCCAGACGATGACGTCGCCGTCGAGGCGGACGACGCGGAAGAGTCGGTCGGTCTTGGCCTGGTGGTGCCAGATGCAGGCGGGTTCGCCGTTGCTCTCGATGGTCCAGCCGCCCGCGAGAGGGTTGTCGGGGTCGAATTCGACGATGTGGTCGAACTGGCAGTCGCGGGCCTTGACGGTGCAGCCGGGAAACGTGCAGGTGTCGTACTTGTCGAAGACCGCGGCACGGACGCTGTTGCTGGGCCGGTAGGTCAGGGCTCCGCGGGGCGGGTGGGCGTATCCGCCGTGCCCGTCCGGGTACTGGCCGTCGAGCAGGGCCGGGTTCGCGGTGATCGCATCGAGGATGTCGGTAATCCTGGGCTCGCGAGTGCCGACGCCGGGTGAATACGGAGGCGGTGTCGACGAGTCCTGTCGGGGCGGCAATTGCCCTGCCTTCCTCCGGCGCAGTCGATAGCGGCTCGGGACGCCAGGTGTGGCGGTCTGGACAGAGCTGTCCCCTGAACCGATGTCCACTGAATCAATGTCGCCCTTCGGTTCTCGTGGCGAATCATCGTCGTCAGTGTCGCCATGGCTGCCGTTCTCGCCCTCATCGTTGGCGGCAGCGTTGTGCTCCGCCTGGATGCGCCGAGCATCGGTGATCACCGCCTGCCACGTCGCATCCCCGGCGAGCAACCTCGCCAACTCCGGATCGATAGGCCCGTGACCCTCCACATGCCCGGGATGATCCGCCAACCGCAGCAGACTCTCCAGATCGATATGGATATGCACCTCGGGTTTCGGCCGCTCGGT